>CAYMLQ010000718.1:0-1539 GCA_964390795.1 uncultured Lentisphaeraceae bacterium | reverse complement strand
TGCTTAAAGGAGGCGGAGCGTCCACGGCTAAAGCTGCCACGGTGGCGCCAGCCGCCGCGGCTGCGGGCGGCGCGGCCTGTTCGGACGGTTCATGTAGCGTGCCATAGGTGTGATGCTGACCTGATCGGTGCAATTACGGACGGCGGGCTTATGCCTTGCCGTCCGTTTTGCTTGGTAAGGTCGACTTCTCTCACCAAGTGCCGAGCGGTGTGATCGCGCGTTTGACCGCATCCATAAGGGAGTCGCGACCGGGTTGCGTATAACGGCCATGCATCCCCGCAGGCGCGTGGCCCGTGATCGCATCGGTAACGTGAGGTGGGATGCCCGCCTCGTCCATAGAGCTGATGAACGTCGCCCGCAAACCGTGAAAAGATGCCTTACCAAATTCGTTCTTTTTGATCTTGGCACGCGAGAAGGCTTCCCGCAAGCACTTGTTCAGCCACGCATCCGCTAGCCGCGGGAATAGCAAGCCGTCATCACCGGCATTCTTCGCGAGTCTGGCCACCAGTTTCTTGGCTTCGTCTTGAAGCGGGATCAGTAGTGGCCTGCCCTTGCGATTCGCGGTCTTCTCCGGAATGATTCTGAAGAAGTCGCCATCAATGTTGTCAGTCGAAAGTCGCGCGCAATCTCCGCGCCTGAGACCGGTGTGATAGGCGACCGTAACGAGATCCGCCACATCGGGCAGCGGTTTCACCGTACCTTTGACATATTTGCCATCCTGGCGTCCCGCGTCAGACCCGGTCATCAGGGCCTTGATCAATCGCCTCACCTCCTCCACAGTCAGTCGGCGGTAACGATCAGGACGCTTTCCTGCGGTCGGAAATACTGCGGCGCCCTTCCAGACGTCGACCAATCCGAGATTGCGCCAGATACGCGAAAACAGGGCAGTCTCTCGTCCGGCGCTCAACTTGGTCTTTGACCGTTCCGACGCGTAGGCCCGTGCCTGGGAACTTGTAAGCTCGGCTGGAGTTGCGATGGCTTTCTCGACCGCCCAACTGAGCATCACGTTGACTTGACTCTCGTAGCCGCTGAGCGTGTAGGCATGGTTCGTAAGCTTGCGAGCCGACTGCTGCCAGGTTTCGAAGAGGTTCTGCCAGGTGATTATCAATGCTGAGCGTCCGGACTCCATGCGGGCGAGTTCTGCCTTCGCCCATTCGCCGTGTTCAACGAGTGAACGCAGCCATTGCGTCCGGTCATCCTGGATGAGCGACTCGCCATGGTGGATTGAGGCTCGGCGTTCGGCCTCAGATTTATCCGATGTGTGCAGCGCCTGCCACTTCAATTTGCCTTCCGGGTTGCGCGCTACGAAATACCACCAGCCGTTTTTCTGTTGTAGGCTGCCGCTCCCGAGTTTGGCCATAGGGGTGCCTCCGTTCTAACACGTTCTAACAAAAGGCCCAAAAACGGCTAAATCATAGCACATCGGACAAGAAACGGTCAAACGCGTAAAAATTAAAAAAGCCCAATAAAACAAAGGGTTTTATGGGCTTTTGACTGGAGCCAGCAATCGGGTTCGAACCGATGACCTCATGATTACAA
>CAYMLQ010000717.1:0-1540 GCA_964390795.1 uncultured Lentisphaeraceae bacterium | reverse complement strand
AGACCACGCAGGGGCCGCCGTGGAAAGCCGTGGGCACGCCGCCCTCCAGCACCAGGACGTAGTTGCCGCTCTCGTACACGCGCCGGAGTTCGGAGACCGCCGCGTCGCCGGACGGCGTCATCAGCGTGGCGTGGAAGACCAGGTTGACCGCGCCGAGCAGCACGTCCGCCACGGTCGTCGGGAACGCGTCCGAGATCCGGTTGAGGAAGGAGACCGAATCGCCAGTACACGAACTGCCGTGCAGCCAGATGACTGAGGGGGCGTTGGGGGCCGCCAGTGCGGTCTCCAACAAGCTGAGGTCGGAGGCCTTCAGTCCGATGTAGGCGGCGCCGTAGCCGCAGTACTGTAGAAACGAACGTCTGCTGAGTGAGGTCATATCTTGTTCTCCTTCTTGCTTGCCGTGCCCGGCCGGTCGCTTGCCGCACAGTTCCGTTCAATCCGAAGTCCCGCGCTGTCTCGTTCGTCCATTACATTGCTGTAATAAATTGTCTATCTTTCAACTTCAGATTTCGCCATTACTGTACAACACCCGTCCGATGAGTGCAACACCAAAATGAAAAAATATCGAGTTAGTGAATTGAGTACGGTACGCGTGCCAATTTCTGATACGCCGGCGCCTGTGCCGCGCGGCACCGAAATGAGGTTCCGCCATGCGCTTAGCCGCCTGCGCTTTCCCGTGCCATTTCACGGCGTCTTGCGTATAATGTGCGCCATGACCGACTACTCTAAGCTTCTGAACGCCGAGCAGTGCGAGGCCGCGACCGCCGGAGACGGGCCGCTGCTGGTGCTGGCCGCGGCCGGCACCGGCAAGACGCGCACGCTCGTCTACCGCGTGGCCTATCTCGTCGAGCGCGGCGAGGTGCCGGACAGCCTGCTCCTGCTGACCTTCACCAACCGCGCAGCGCGCGAGATGCTGGAGCGCGCGCACGCCGTGGCGGGCGATGCGGTGGGCAACCTCTGGAGCGGTACGTTCCACCACATCTGCAACCGCTTCCTGCGGCGCTTCGCGGACCGGCTCGGCTACCAGAACGACTTCACCATCTTCGACCGCGACGACTCGCGCACGCTGATCGACCAGTGCATCAAAGACGTGGTGCATAACAAGAAAGAGTTCCCCAAGAAGGACGTGATCGGCTCGCTCATCAGCACGGCGGCCAACCGCGCGTGCGACATCGAGGACGTGCTGGACGACGGGCTCGACGCGCTGGAGGTCGATCCGCTGGAGATCGTCAAGGTCGCCAACCTCTACGCCGAGCGCAAGCGCGCGATGAGCGCGATGGACTTCGACGACCTGCTCGTGAACGGGCTGCGGCTGCTGTGCGAGCACGAGCCGATCCGCACTTTCTACCAGAACAAGTTCCGCCACGTGCTGGTGGACGAGTATCAGGACACCAACCTCCTACAGGCCAAGATGGTGGACATCCTGGCGGGCGTCCACCGCAACGTGATGGCCGTGGGCGACGACTTCCAGTGCATCTACTCGTGGCGCGGCGCGGACTTCCGCAACATCATGGAGTTCCCCAAGCGCTGGGACGGCTGC
>CAYMLQ010000716.1:0-1554 GCA_964390795.1 uncultured Lentisphaeraceae bacterium | reverse complement strand
CCTCGAACGTGGCGGCGGGGGCATCCATAACGGTCCAGTTCATCAACGACAATCCTTCCGCCGCGCCGGGGCTTGACAACATCGAAGTCGGAGCCTTTGCGGTTGGGACTACGGTCGGCATCCTGCAACAGCCGGCCACCAAGACCGCGATGCTGCCGGGCACGACTGCGGAGCTTTCAGTCTCGGCCTTCGGCGTGCCTCCGCTGGCTTACCAGTGGCGCACGAACAATGTTGCGCTCACGGATGCGACCAACGCCACCTTGACAGCCACATCCTTGCTCGCGGATTACACGGTTGTCGTGACCGGAGCCGACAGTGCGAGCGTGACCAGCTCGGTCGCCCGGCTCGTGGGCGGCGTGATCAACGGCGACTTCAGCGATATGACGGGGCTGAGTGCGCATGGCGACGGATGGTACTATGGGAGTGTCGTGGGCTGGAATCTGGCGGATGAGATCTGGTACGTTCTGAAAAATGACGTTGGCGCCACGCCGCCGACCCTCTGCTTGGATACAAGGACGGTGAGCCAGAAACTGGGTCGGCTGACGGACGTCTCGGACGTGGTCTGCTCTTTCGTGCTCTCGCAGCCCTTCAACGCTGCTGCGGTCACGGAAGATGCGTTTCTGATGAACGGCACAACGGCGCTGGCCAGCGGACGGTATAGCTTCACGGCGCAAGGGCAGTCCACCTCCGTCGTGTTTGCGGTCAAAAACGTGCCGGCAGGCGCGGCGCTTGCTATGAAGTTTGTCGAATACTCCGGCGGGGCCGCCGGACTGGACAACGTGGTCGCCGCCGTCTTCGCCACCAACGGGCCGCCATTGCTCACCAGCCAGCCGAAGGCGAAGAACGCGAAGCCGGAGGGCACGAGCGTGACGCTGTCGGCGGCCGCCTTCGGAGTGCCCCCGCTGGCGTACGGCTGGCTGAGAAACGCTGTCGCTGTCGAAGGCGCGAGCAGCACCTCCCTCACGGTCACACAGACCGGGGACTATCGCTTCGTGGCCACGGCGCCGAACGGCGTGAGCGCGACCAGCGATGTGGCGACAGTCGTCGGTTCGCTCGTGAACAGCGACTTCAGCGATGTCACCGGGATGACGGCGGAGGGCGGCGGCTGGTATACCGGGCTCCCATCGGGATGGACCAGCACCACTCATCCGACGGGATATCCCTATGCTGTGCTGGACACGGCTGGCGAGTATGTCTGCAATCCATCGCAGCTCAACAACCTGCAGCAGAACGCCGGGACCCTGCTCAAGCTCTCGCACGTCACCTTGCGCTTCGACCTGCCCTACGGCTGGAACAGTCAGGACGGGCAACGGGTGCGCGCGTCGATTTTGAACGCCGCGACTGGAGGGACGTTGGCGACTGGCGACTTCGGCGTGGGGACGGGACATACGGTCAGGGCTCTGGATGTTCCTGCAGGGACAGCGCTCAAAGTGGAATTCGAGGCGTATTCGGGATTGACCACCGCGCTGGATAACGTGTCGCTCGTCGTCTCTCCGACAGGGACCCTCATTACGTTCAAATAGAAGGTAGGGGTTCTTATGGCGCTGCTGCAGG
>CAYMLQ010000715.1:0-1558 GCA_964390795.1 uncultured Lentisphaeraceae bacterium | reverse complement strand
CTTGAGGCGGATAAATATTCTTTCAGGATGAGCCCAACTGGCGAACTCGGGTTAAAGGCCGGGCGCGCCGCGAACAGATACAAGGAGGCCAAGCGCTTCGCCCTGACGATAATCGACGGCGGACTGTCTTGGTCGCGCAGACAGGCGGACATCGAGCGCGAGTGGGCGCTGGACGGGATTCTACGTCGTTCGCACGAGCGAACCGGCCGAAGACATCTCCGCACCCGACGCGGTGCGCGTACAAGCGGCTGGGCAACGTAGAGACGGCCTTCCGCACCTTCACGGGCGTCGATCTGCGCGTCCGTCCCATCAAGCACCGCCTCGAAGACCGCGTCCGCGCCCACATCCTGCTGTGCATGCTCGCGTACTATGTCGAATGGCACATGCGCCAGGCGCTGGCGTCGCTGCTTTACGCCGACGAGGACCTGGAGAACAGCCGCAACGCGCGCGACCCCGTGGCCAAGGCCCAGCCCACGCCCGCCGTTCGGCGCAAGCGCGCCACCCGCGAATCCGCCGAAGGCCTGCCGCCGCGGCGTTGGGACGGGTTGATCAGCGCGCTGTCAACCCTCGTGCGCTTCACCCGTGACACCGAACCCGACGCCTTTCAGTCGCAGGTCTTCGAGCTTCTCAAACAGGACGGGCCTGCGTGGCCAGGCAAGGTGTGCCCAGTAACCGGAACGGTAGAAAGCCGTATCTTTCGCGCGACATCTCGTTGAAGTAGAGTGGTTGCGCATGTGGAGTGCGCGGAAGATCACTGGAACTTCGGATTAGTCTCGGGCAGCCTTGACCATGGCGCAGGCCTCGCGGCAGCGTTGCGCGATCGCCTCCCAGCGACCCTCGGCCATGTCCTCTTTCTTGGCGATCCAGGTGCCGCCCACTGCGGCGACGGTGTCGATTTTCAGATACGACGCCAGATTGGCCGGTGTGGCCCCGCCGGTCGGCATGAAGCGCACGCCGGTGTGCTTGTAGGGAGCGGAAAGGGCCTCCAGCAGCTTGGTGCCCCCGAGCGCCTCTGCGGGGAAGAACTTGAGGAGTTTGCAGCCAAGTTCCAGTGCGGCCTCGATGTCCGACGGGTTGGCGATCCCGGGCACAAAGGGGAGTTTGGCTGCCTGAGCGGCAAGCACCACGCGCGTGTTGAGACCCGGCGCGACGGCAAACTGCGCGCCCGCGTCGACGGCGGTTTGGACGGTTTCGGGGGTCAGCACGGTGCCCGCGCCAATCAGGAGCGCGGGGCGTTCTCTGGCGAGAAGGCGGATGACCTCCGCCGCTGCTGCGGTTCGGAAAGTGATCTCGACGATGGGAAGGCCTCCTTGAATCAGCGCATCGGCCAGCGGCAGGGCATACTCGGCTTTATCAATGGCGATCACTGGGACAACGCCGAATTCGGCGACACGCTCCATGACGTTCGGCATGGCGAAAACTCCTTTTGTAGGTTGTGAACAGGCGCAGATTGTCGCGCTCTGAGGCAGAATTGTCAATGCGATAGCAGGTTGAAAGCAGATCTTGGGTGCGATTTTATTGTGTTGAAGGTTAAGCGGCCTTGTGGTGCGAGCGGTAG
>CAYMLQ010000714.1:0-1568 GCA_964390795.1 uncultured Lentisphaeraceae bacterium | reverse complement strand
TCAAGCGGGCTCAGCGCGGGGGGGCAGGGCATCTGCTGCGGTTTTTGCGGGAATGTTCACGGTATAACACACTGGGAAGAGGTTTAGATGCGTCGGCCCTGGCGTGGGGGGGCGCATCCCCTTTTCATTGACCGGTGCTTCCCGAACGAAGCCGGAGGCGCAGCGGCTCAGCGAGGACGCTTCGCCCTACCTGCTCCGCACAGGACTCGGCTTGGCCGAAAGAGGTAGGGCGAAGCGTCCCCGCTGAGCCGCCGTCAACTCGATCAGCTCGATCAGCTCGATCTTGACGGTTGGGTCTCTGCGGTGTTACATTCTCCCCAGCTTTGGCAGCTCAACGTATTCAGCCGATCCTTCATGCGGGTTCAGGCAGGATACCGGTCTCTGCGGGCCGGTGACATGCGGAAAACGATTGTTGTCAATTCAGTAGGAGTAAGACATGACCCATTCACGCAAAACGATGGCGGCAGGCGCCTTTCTTCTGACCTTTTTCCTCGCTCAAGCTTGCTTTGCGGGGCAGCCCCTTCTGGGAGAACCGGAATCCACCGTTAAGCTCACAAGCCAGAAACTGTGGCGCGGGATTGTGAACACCGCCACCGGGGTCGGAGAACTGATCCGGCAGCCCATCCTTTGCACGCGGGAAGAGGGCGTCGCGGGAATCCCCGTGGGGCTCTTCAACGGGGTCTCCATGTCGGTCTTGAGAACGGGCGCAGGCCTCCTCGAAGTGGCCACCTTTCCTTGGATTTTGGATGAAACCACAGGATACGGCAGCCTGCTGAATCCGGAGTATGTCTGGCAGGGTGCGGACTAGAGAGGCAGCAGGCGCGCGACCGTCTCGGGCGGCAGAAGGGCCTTGTCGGTCACGAGTTGCCGGATGCTCCTGCCGGTCTCGAGCGCTTCCTTCGCGAGGGCGGCGGCCGTGTCATAGCCGAGCAAGGGGACGAGCATCAGCGAGGGCGCGGTTGAGGCGTGCAGGTGGCGGGCGCAGGCGGCGGGGTCGGCTTCGAGCGTGTCGATGCAGGCGGTGCGCAGGCGGGTCACCGCGTTGCGCAAAAGCGTCAGCGAGTCGAGCAGCGCGTCGGCGATGAGCGGCAGGAACGCGTTGAGTTCTAATTGGCCGCTCGCGGATGCGAAGGTGATCGCGGCGTCGTTGGCGATCGCTTGCATGGCGCACTGCGCGACACACTCGGGGATAACGGGATTGACCTTGCCGGGCATGATGGAGGAGCCGACCTGGCGCGCCTCGAGGCGGATCTCGCCGAGGCCGCCGCGCGGGCCGGAGTTCAAGAGGCGCAGGTCGCTGGTGATCTTGATCAGGTTGACCGCGCAGGCTTTGAGCAGGCCCGACACCTCGACGAAGACGTCGTTGTTCTGCGTGAGGTCCATCGGGTATTCGGCGCGGGCCAGGCCGAGGCCTGTGAGGTCGCGCAGGATCTCCGCGACGCGGAAGGTGTAGCGTCGGTCGGCGGCCGCACCCGTGCCCACGGCGGTGCCGCCGAGGTTGATCTGGCGCAGCCGCTCCTCGACCTTGTAGATGCGCCAGCGGTCGCGGGCGACGGCTTGAGCGTACG
>CAYMLQ010000713.1:0-1571 GCA_964390795.1 uncultured Lentisphaeraceae bacterium | reverse complement strand
TCGTCAGCTCCGGATACAGGCGTTTGCGCTCGGCGATGAGGGCGTTGACCTGCTCGGGCACGGCGTGGCGGAACGCCTTTAACTTGTCGAGCGACGGCCCGTCGGCGGCCACCCAGGTGTCGTCGGCGTGGCAGCCACACTCGGAGAGGAGGCGTGCCATCAAGGGCTCCGGCGTGTTGTTGTCGGAGGCCAGCGCCCACTCCGCATAGAGGGCGCAGGCCCAATGCGGGCGGGGCGGCGGCAGGAGCAGGCCGGTGTGTGGGGCGCTGGCGCGGATCAGCCGCAGCGCGCCCTCGTCGAAATATTCGAGCGCGACCAGCGTGTGCGGGAGGGCCTCGTGCGCGCGGCTGCGGAGCGCCTCGACCAAAGCGAGGACGCGCGACTCATCGGCGACGTAGCAAAGCACGCCGAGCGTCTTATAGGGCTTGGGGATCAGGCGCAGCTCCAGTTCGGCGATGGCGGCCAACGTGCCCTCGTTGCCGATAAAGAGGTCGAGCAGATCCATGTCGGGCCGTATCCAGTAGCCCGCCGCATTCTTGACGGAGGGGAGCGCGTAGTCGGGCAGCTCGCCTGCGATCGTCCGGCTGCTGTCGGTGGTCAGCGCGAAGCGCAGGCCCGTTGCGAAGGCTTCGCCGCGCCGCAGCGTCAGCGTGTCGCCGTCCGCGAGCACGACGGTGAGGCCTTCGATATAGCTGCGCGTGGGGCCGTAGGCGTAGGAGCAGGCGCCCGAGGCGTTGCAGGCGGCCATGCCGCCGAGGCTGGCCGAGGCTTCTGTCGGGTCGGGCGGGAACAGGTAGGGGCAACCCCCTGTGGTTGCCCTTTCCGTGGCGGCGAGATGCCGCCTGAGGGCGACCAGCGGCAGGCCTGCCTGTACGCGCAGGATGACGTTGCCAGCCGCATCGGCACGCGAGCCGAGGACGCGGTCCATCTTGGAGAGATTGAGGATGACGCCGCCGTCGGGAACGGCGCCGCCGGAAATGCCGGTGCGTGCGCCCTGCAGGGACACGGCGAGTCCGCGTGCGGCGGCCTCGCGGACGGCGGCGGCAAGCTCGGCGGTGTTCTGGGGGAAGTTGATCGCCTCGGCGGTGCCGCATTTGCGCGATTCGTCGCGCAAGAAATCGGTTGGTATGTGGGTTTGAAACATGACGGTTCTGTCGGTGAGAAAGTAATCCAAACGGGGGGTGAAGTCAACGGCAAGTTGTGCCGCACAGAAATACCCGCTTGCCCCTGTTCCGTGAAAATGGGATGATGCGCGTATACGGTGGATGACGGGCGTTAGGGGAGGGATGTTATGGGTAGAGTGCATGGTGCGATAGCGGGGTGTCTTGCGGCGGGGCTGACCGTTGCGCCCATGGCGCGAGGCGGTTCGGACGAGGTCAATGTCGCGGCGCAGGTGTGGGGGACGCGGGCGGCGGCATCTTCCGAGTTCGGCGAAGCGTATCGTGCTGACAACGTCACGGACGGAAGGTGGCACGCGCGGGAAACCGACAAATGGAATTCGGCTGAGGGCCAGCCCGCGCCGTTCTGGCTGACGCTGGATCTCGGCTGCGCCCGGCCGATAGGCGGGATTG
>CAYMLQ010000712.1:0-1575 GCA_964390795.1 uncultured Lentisphaeraceae bacterium | reverse complement strand
TTAGCGGTCAGGGTGAACACCCCAGTCGCCCCGCCGTTGCGGATCAAAGGCTGGATTCGGCTTGGGCAACTCGGCGCAGACTTCCGCCTGCCAGCGTTTCAACAGCTCGCGCAACTCCTTTGTCTTCTCCGGAAAGGCGAGCGAGAGATCCGTGGTCTCGCCCATGTCGGAACCGAGATGATACAATGCGACACCGCCGGCCTCAAGATTTTCGCTCAGTTTCCACGGCCCTTTGCGTACGGCTGCGGCGGGCACATCGTGGTGATAAACCGGATAGTGCCAGAAGATCGCGCGCTCAGGACCGGCAGGCTGCCCCAGCAGCGCCGGCACCAGCGACGCGCCGTCCAAGACCTGCTTCTCCGGACGCGGCGCGCCGGCCAATTCGAGAAAGGTCGGAAAGAAGTCCACGCTGGTCGTCACAGCCTGGCTGACACTGCCCGGCTTGATCTTCCCGGGCCAGCGCACGAGCAGAGGCTCGCGGATGCCACCCTCGAACAAGGTTCCCTTCTCGCCCCTCAACGGCAGGTTCCCCGTCACGATATAGCGCAGCGGGCTGTCACGATAGATTCCCTCCTTGGACGGCATGAGCATGGGCATCAAAGCGTCCGAGATGTCCGGGTAGCGGTTTTCCTTGATGATTCCGCCGTTGTCGGAGAAGAACACGACGAGGGTCTTTTCGTCCAGCCCATTCTGTTTGAGCGCCTCAAGCACGCGTCCGATGCTGTGGTCCAGTTCCTCGATCATGGCCGCGTAGACCGCGTTACAGGGATAGCCTTCAGTCGCCGGCTTCTTCAGGTATTTGTCAATCAGCGGCTGCGTCGCATCGAGCCTGCAATGCACCGACCAGTGCGACAGGAAGAGAAAGAACGGGCGCTCCTTGTTGCGCCGAATGAAATCGATGCTGAAGTCCGCCAGCCGCTCCGGCATGACTTTTTCCACAGAATCCTCGCGCGGCGGGTTGAAGCGGACGTTGAAATACCCCTGGCCGACATTCGCCTCGTCGTACCCCTGCGTCAAAGGGTGATGCGCCTTGCCCTCCCCCAGATGCCACTTGCCGAACAGCGCCGTCGTATAGCCGGCGGATTTCAGCGACTCGGCAACCGTCACGATCTCCGCTGGCAGATAGTGGGTGCGGTTCGATGGAACCGTGACCCGCTCATAAGGGCGCCAGTGTCCGGGAATGAAATCAATGATGCCCACCCGGGCGGGATACTGGCCGGACTGGATGCTCGCGCGCGTCGGCGAACAGACCGGACAGGCCGCGTAGGCGTCCGTAAAGCGCATCCCCTCGGCCGCCAGCCGGTCCAGATTCGGCGCCTCGTTGAACCGGTTCCCATAAGCCGGGAGATCGGCCCAGCCCAAGTCATCGACCAAAATAAAAATGATGTTCGGCCGCACCGCAGTTTCAGCCGCGTGCGTGATGGCACCCCCCGCCAGCAAAGTGGCGGCAACTATACTTCCGACCATTTTATTCATTGGCATATTTCCGCATTGCTGGCGGCGGCCTAAAACACAAGCCCCACGGCACACGACAACGGTCACCGATCCATTCAACAACCGCAAGCCGTGACGCCG
>CAYMLQ010000711.1:0-1576 GCA_964390795.1 uncultured Lentisphaeraceae bacterium | reverse complement strand
TCAGCATGCTTTCTGCCAGCATGGCAGCCAACACCTGCACGATTCCGGCTCTGGGAACGGACTGCGTCACGGCTCCGCCGCTGCTGGCGGACATGGCGGCGGGCGACTTCCGCCTGACTGCGGGCTCGCCCTGCATCGATGCGGGTTCCTCCGACGGCGCGCCAGCTGCGGATCTGGACGGGGCGCAGCGCCCCTGGGACGGAGACAACAACGGCAACGCCCGGGTCGACATCGGCGCGTATGAATACACGAGCCCGCTCGTGGATACCGACCATGACGGGGCGAGCGACCGCGACGAGGTTGTCGCCGGAACCCACCCGGCCGACGCCAACAGCGCGCTCAGGATCACCTCCATCAACGCCCTGTCCGGCGGCTCTCTTGTGTCCCTCACCTGGCCGAGCGCGGCCAGGCGGTACTATAGCGTCAGCAGCAACAGAACGCTGTCGGGGTCATCGTGGACTGACGTGCCGGGCTGCCAAAACGTGGCGGGAACCGGCGTAACCCTAACTAACACGGCAGCGTCATCGGGTGTCGGCCCGGTCTTCTTCCGCGTCACGGTGCGTCAGTGACCGCTTCTTGCCAGCCCTTGCCCTGAGCGCATTAGTACGGATGGCGTATGCATCAAACGACATTGAAAACGCTTGCTTCGCCCTTCCTCCGCGGCTTGAAGGACAAGATGCCTGAGACCTTCGGCAGCGCGGTGATCGACGAGCGGAAAGCGGTCGGCGTTGTGCTCGACAGCGTCGTGGGCACTGATCGCTTCTGCTTCAATATCGTGAAGGGCTTTGTTTTTCCCCTGCACACCTCTGCGCCGGGAAAGGCGTGGGTCGCCGTGCTCCCAGAGAAGCGCCGGACGGCCTTGCTGAAGCGCCTCGTGTTCACGCGTTTCACGCCGAACACCATTACGACCCTCCAGGCGTTCGAGGCGGAGATCGAGCGAATCCACGCGGACGGCTACGCGACCGACCTTTCTGAGGAGACCGAAGGCTGCCACTGCGGCGGCGTCGCCGTCCTCGGCCCAAACAAGATGCCTGTGGCCGCTCTCTGGGTGACGGGCATGGCCAAACGCCTTTCAAGCAAGCGGCTCTTGGCCTGCATTAAGCTGCTCCAAGAGGCCGCAAGGAACATCGAAAAAGAGGTGGCAAAGACCGCAGCCTCCGCGCCAAGCGGCTCGGCCCGCTCGCCTTGCGTCACGGCCGCAGTTGCGGCGCTTGCCGCCCGGCCCTGCGAGCCCGCCGATTACGCCGCGCTCGCCAAGGCCTGCGGCGTGAGCTACTCGACCCTGCGCACCGCGTTCCGTGCCGAGCTCGGCATCACCTTGGGGCAGCACCACCTTGACTTGCGCCTCGAAGCGGCTCGCCGGCTGCTCGTACAGACCGATCTGACGGTCACGGCTGTCGCTGAGCGCACCGGCTTCTGCAGCCAGAAGCATTTCTCGGCGATCTTCAAGCGCAAGGTCGGCCTCGCCCCTTTTGCCTACCGCCGAAGCGGCGGCTGAAGCGCCGGAAGTTGTCAAATAACATCACTAGCATCCCATAGGATTCACCACGGGCAGCAGAATAAGCGCTGACCGGGA
>CAYMLQ010000710.1:0-1591 GCA_964390795.1 uncultured Lentisphaeraceae bacterium | reverse complement strand
GACTCAACCCACGCCTGCCACCCGGTCTCGTGCCGGAACGCGTCGCTGCCGGCCGGCTCGGCAACCGGAAGGCCGCGCTCCCGCAGGAAGGCCAGAAAGCCTTCGCGCCGCAAGTGGGACGACCACGCCGCACGGTCGGCGAGCACCGCAGCCTGTCCGGCGTTCAACTCGCAGAAGTGGCGGGCGACCAAGCGCCCGACCGCCGCGTCATCGGGCACGACCGAACAGACGGCTGTGACGTGGGAAAGGTTGGAGGTGTTGACGAGCGGCAGAGCGTCCGGAAACCGGCTCTGAAGCCAGCGGTCGCTGATGAAGGTTCCGACTACCCCCTGAAGCTCCCCGGAGCGGACCAGCCGGGCGAGCAACGCCTCCTGCGCCTGTGAGACCGGCAGCACGCGCCACGCGGGCTTGTTTCGGCTGAAGTCGCGTACCCCCTCCAGCACACCGACGCCGTACTCCAGATCCGAGTCGAGCAGAACCGCTATGGTGAGTTGTTTCATCAGATAAAATCATAGTCTATCTTACGCAATTTCGTAAATCATATTTTCGTAAGTACGCAATAGACGCTGGGAAGCGATGTGTTATGCTCTCCGGCGTACACAAGAAACGGGGAACACTCCCTCTTGAGACGTGCCTTTCGGGAGTGTTACAGTGACGTGAAAAGTGAGGTCTCTATGAAACGGGCATTCATAACCGGTATCACGGGGCAGGACGGCTCCTATCTCGCCGAGCTTCTGCTCGCCAAGGGCTACGAGGTTCACGGCATGATCCGCCGCTCCTCGAGCTTCAACACGCAGCGCATCGACCATCTCTACCAAGACCCGCACATCCTGGGGACGCGCCTCTTTTTGCACTACGGCGACCTGTCTGACGCGGGTCGCCTGACCAAGATGATGTACGAGATCGTCCCGGATGAGGTCTACCACCTCGGCGCCCAGAGCCATGTGCGCGTCTCGTTCGATGTGCCGGAGTACACGGGCGACATCACCGCGCTCGGCACGATCCGCCTGCTCGAGGCGATCCGCGAGACCGGCCTCGGAAAGAAGGTCCGCTTCTACCAGGCCTCGTCCTCCGAGCTGTTCGGCAAGGTTCACGAGGTGCCCCAGCGCGAGACCACGCCCTTCCACCCGCGCTCGCCCTACGGCGTGGCCAAGCTCTACGGCTACTGGGCCACGGTCAACTACCGGGAGGCCTACGGCCTGCACGCCAGCAACGGCATCCTCTTCAACCACGAGTCGCCGCGCCGCGGCCCGACCTTCGTGACGCGCAAGATCACCATGGCCGCGGCCCGCATCAAGCTGGGCCTCCAGAATGCCCTCTACCTCGGCAACATCGAGGCCCGCCGCGACTGGGGCTTTGCGGGCGATTTCGTCGAAGGCATGTGGCGCATGGTGCAGCGCGACGAGCCCGGCGACTACGTGCTGGCCACCGGCGAGGCCCACAGCGTGCGCGATTTCTGCGAAGAGTCCTTCGGGCTGCTTGGCCTCGACTGGGAGGCTTTCGTGAAGCACGACACGCGCTACGAGCGCCCGAGCGAGGTGGACCTCCTGCTGGGCGACGCGACCAAAGCCCGCACGGAGCTGGGCTGGAC
>CAYMLQ010000709.1:0-1593 GCA_964390795.1 uncultured Lentisphaeraceae bacterium | reverse complement strand
GTCTCGTCGCCCACTGGCGCTTCGACACCGCGACTAACGCACTCCCCGACCTCTCGGGCCACGGCCACACCGCGCAGCTCGCCAACGTGAAGGCGGTTGTCGAGAACGGCAAGACCGTGCTCGCCTTGGACGGCACGCAGAAGATCGTCGTGCCTTCCACCCCCGACCTCAACCTTGCTCGCGGCTTCAGCATCGTCGCGAAGGTGAAGGTCACCGGCAATCTCGACCGCCTCCTCGTCGTCCACAAGGACCGTCAGTACCAGATCCGAATCGACCAGGAAGAAGAAGGCGGACACTTCTCATTTTTTCCCTTCGTGGATGGCCAGTGGGAGTCGCGCGTCCGCGCCCTCCCGCCGCAGCTCGGCGCATGGTATCACCTGGTGGCCACCTGGGACGGTTCGCAGGGGATGCTCTGGGTCAACGGCATGCCCTACTCGCAGACCCGCCGCGGCGCGCTTCCGCCGCCGAGCGACGCGCCGCTCACGCTGCTCTCCTCGCTGCCCCAGGGCGGGATGCAGGGCGCGGTGGAGTACGTAAAAATCTACCGCCGCACGCTGCTGCCACGCGAGATCGTCGGCGAAGCCTTCGGTATCGCCGATGCCGCCGAGCGGACCGCATCGACAGCCTTCGACTTCGCCGCCGGAAACGGCCTAGAGGGCTGGTCCGCGCAGGAGGGTGCCGCCGTGTCGCTCGCCGGCGGACAGCTCGTCGTGAAGTCGAAGACGCCTCAGTCCCTCACAGTCTACAACCGCCTCTGCGCCGACATCGGCAAGAAGGACTTCGTGAGCCTGCGCATGACGGCCGACAAGGGCGGCCGAGCGGCGCTCATTTTTGTCACCTCCAAGGGCGCTGGCCAGATTCCCTTCCAGGCCAGGGGCGACAACAAGCCGCACACCTACGTCTTCGACCCGTGGACCCAAATCGGCTGGGGCGGCAACCTCTTGGCGCTCGGCCTGATGCCTTCCGACTCAGCCGGGAACACCGCCCACATCGACTATCTGCAGGTGGGCGAAGCGCCGCGCGCCGCTCCCGACATCCAGCTCGACCGCCTCTTCACCGAATCCACGCTGCCGCGCGCCGGGCGGGCCGACCGCATCTGCGTGCGCCTGCGCAACGCGGCGGGTGCCTCGCAGCCGCTGACGGCCACGCTTGCGGTGCCCGCAGGAATCGCTCTGAAGAGCCCTGCCTCGCAACCGCTCCCCGCACTCGCCTACCGCGGAGAGACCGTGCTGACGTGGGACGTGCAAGCCGCTCAGGCCGTCACCGGCGCGTTCCGCGTGACCGTCTCCGGCCCAGGACTGGAAACGCCGGCCGCAACCGAGCAGACGCTCGCGTTCCACGCCGACCCGCGCCTGCCTGCCGCCGCATACGCGCCGGTGCCCGTGCCCGCCAAGACGCCCTACACGCTCTGGACCCACTACTGCGCCCTGTGGAAGCACGGCACGCATTACGGCTGGAAAAAGATCGAGCCGTGGCCCGAGCGCAAGCCGCTGCTGGGCTGGTACAACGAGGGCACGCCCGAGGTCGCCGACTGGCACATCAAGTTCATGGTCGAGCACGGCATCTCCGGCGTGATCTACTGCTGGTACCGCG
>CAYMLQ010000708.1:0-1597 GCA_964390795.1 uncultured Lentisphaeraceae bacterium | reverse complement strand
GGGGCCACGGCTTCAGCATGCCGTCCGTGCCCCGCCTATGGGATGCTAGTGAATTAATCATTATCATGGTATCACAAAAAGAGGCGGTTTCGTCAACCCCTTTTCACTGGCATTCACCCGCCCCACTGGCGGCGGGCATCCCTTCCTGACTTCCTGAGAGGTGTTTACCGCAGCCGTATCAGCGTACCGTTCACGAAGATCAGTTGAACGTCGCCGTTGCTGCGGTTGACGACGTGCCAGCGGCTGTCAAGGCCGGGAGTTGTAAGGGTGAACTTCCCAGTCAACGTGCCCGTGCAAGACGCGATCGTGTAGGCTTTGGAGCGGTCAAGCAACTCCGCGTTCACAATTTCAAGGTTCATGTTCGACAGGTTCATGTTGCCCTGGAAGCTCAGCAGGTCACTCCGTCCGTCGGCGGTCACATCGGCCAGATAGGTGCCCTTGACGGTGGTGTTGATGAACGAATAGGTGTTCGTGCCGATGGCCCCCGTGCCAGCCGGCGAGAAGTCCGTGACAAAGGTTCCGTTGGTGACCAGGCCGATACCGCTGATCGTGTTGGTGATCGTGAACCCGTTCAGGTCGAGGGTGCCACCGGCGAGCGTGATCGGTGAGTTCGGCATCAGGGCGCCTGCGATGCCCAGCTTGAGCGTGCCCGCCGCGATGGTCGTGGCACCTGTGTACGTGTTCGCAGCAGAGAGCGTGAGCGTGCCGGCGCCGAGCTTGGTCAGGCCGCCGCTGGTGTTCGGTGCCAGCGTGACCGTTCCGACCTGGGCCGTCACGATGTTGAAGCCGCCGCCCTTGAAGAGCACGGTCGGCGTCGTGGCGTAGCCCACGCCGGGGCAGGTGACCGTCACGCTGCCGACGCTGAAGGTGCCGCGTCCCGTGCCGTCGTCGACCAGGTTCGCCACGGCCGTCGCGCCGGTGCCGGAGCCGCCCTCGATTGAGACGTAGGGCTCGCCGATGTAGCCGAGGCCCGCGCTCGCGACCGCGATCGACGCCACGCCCTGGCCCGTCGGGCTGCGGATGATGGCGGGGATCGTGATGGCCTTGCCGTAGGTGTCGATGACCGCGCCGCCCGCGAAAGCTCCGATCGCCCCGAAGGAGAAGACACCGCTCATGTTGGCGGGCACAAAGACCGTGCTGTCGCCGCTCGGCGCCAGCGTGCCGCCGCAGAAGTTGAGGTAGGCCGGAGCGTTGTTCGGATTCAGCAGCGGAGCCGTGATCAGGCTGCCCGAGCAGAGGTTCACGATGCCCGTGCCCGGCCCAAAGCCGGTCGTCGGCTGGAAGATCGTGTTCATGTTGGCGTTGCTGAACGTGCCGCCGCAGAGGTTGATCTCCGACCGGCCTCCCTGGCGCGCCAGGCTCAGTTCGTTCCCGCTCGTATGCAGGATCGTGCCGCCGTCCAAGGTCAGCACCGACTCGCAGCCCACGTTACGGGCGAGCAGGATGTGCTCGGTGAAGCGCAGCGAACCGCCCGAGATGCGGGCCAGGGCTCGCGACCTGGAGTTGTTGTCCGTGCTGCCAGCCGTCTGGAAGCGCCCGGCCGTCACGCTTCCGCCCGTCATCCGGAAGAAGCCGTAGGAGTTGGTCTCGCGAGCGA
>CAYMLQ010000707.1:0-1604 GCA_964390795.1 uncultured Lentisphaeraceae bacterium | reverse complement strand
AGGTGGACCTCCTGCTGGGCGACGCGACCAAAGCCCGCACGGAGCTGGGCTGGACACCCAAGGTCACCTTCAGAGAGCTGGTTCGCATGATGGTGGAGTCCGATCTGCGCGTGGCGAGGCAGGAGCAGGCCGCCCAGCAGGCGGGCGGCGTGCTGGAAAACGCAGAATGAATTTAGGAGTTAGAATTTAGGAGTTAGGAGTTGAAGCGCCTGTCTCCTAAATCCTAACTCCTAAATGCAAACTGTTCTTACGAGGCTCGAATGAATATGACATCCACTCACATCTTCGTCGCCGGCCACGGCGGCATGGTCGGCTCGGCGATTCTCCGGGCCATGGCCCTGAACGGCCTGCCGCAGCCGCTGACCGCGACCCACGCCGAACTCGACCTGACCGACCAGGCCGCGACGCGCGCCTTCATCGCCCGGCACCGCCCCGCGTGCATCGTGCTGGCCGCCGCGCGCGTCGGCGGCATCGAGGCCAACCGCTCGCAGCCCGGCGCCTTCCTGTACGAGAACCTGATGATCGCCGCAAACGTCATCCACGCGGCGCACGAGGCCGGCGTGCCGCGCCTGCTCTTCCTCGGCAGCACCTGCATCTACCCGCGCCTCGCGCCGCAGCCCATTCCCGAAGAGGCGCTGCTCTCCGGCCCGCTCGAAACCACCAACGAGGGTTACGCGCTCGCCAAGATCGCGGGCCTCAAGCTCTGCCAGCTCTACCGCCGGCAGTACGGGCGGCTCTACCACTCCGCCATGCCCACCAACCTCTACGGCCCCGGCGACAACTACCACCCGTCCCACTCCCACGTGCTTCCCGCCCTGATCCGCAAGTTCGAGGAGGCCCGCCTCGCCCGCGCGAAAGAGGTAACCCTGTGGGGCACGGGCACGCCGCAGCGCGAGTTCCTGCATGTGGACGACCTGGCCAGCGCCGTGCTTTTCCTGCTGCAGCTCGAAAACCCGCCCGACTGGGCCAATGTCGGCTCGGGCGAAGAGTTGACCATCCGCGAACTCGCGGAAACCGTGCGCGACGCGACCGGCTGCCCGGCCGAGATCCGCTTCGACCCCGCGATGCCCGACGGCACGCCGCGCAAAGTCTGCGACACCGCACTTATCCGCGGCCTCGGCTGGTCGCCCAAGATCCCCTTCGCGGAAGGTGTCAGCCGCACCGTCGGCGACTACCGCGCCGATTCCGCCGCCGGCCGGCTGCGCGGCTGACGGCACGCGGCGGCGGCGCGAACAAACCGAGAGGGTGACTCGAACGCTGAACGCTGTAGTTGCGGACGAATCCGCCGTTTCGTCTGGTAGGGCGGGGTCCCCGAACCCGCCGCCGGTCCCAATGCCCTGCGGACTCCTGTCATGCGCAATTCGTACACATTTCAATTTACATTATACAAGACGCGTGCTGTCAAATTGCGTATTGTTCATGCCAACACTTTGTTTTCGATTTTCTCCAACGTCTCTGTATGCTAGGAGCTGTTATGAACCTTGCACCCGTTGCGGCCTCTCTGTCACGTTCAACGTGTCTTTTGGCCTTGCTGCTTCTTTCCGTATCCCTCGGCTTCGCGGCCCCGCCTGTCCTGCGCTGGAACGGCTCGCCCGGCAGCCCGT
>CAYMLQ010000706.1:0-1616 GCA_964390795.1 uncultured Lentisphaeraceae bacterium | reverse complement strand
AAAAGGGCCGCCGCGTTAATTACGTTGTCAACGCCGCGTACTCGCCGCTGTCCGCCACGATCCGGCTGGAAGGCTTGCCAAGCGGAAAGCTCTGGGTCTACAATCCGGCTGACGGGAGCAGCAGCCTTCGTGAGGCGTCTGGCTCGCTGACGCTGCAACCTAACACCAGTCTATTCCTGATTGAGCCGTCCGAGCAGTGAATGAGCGCGCGATCATGAAACAAAGCGTCACACTCTTCAGCGTCCTGTTACTCACTCCGCTCGCCGCTCTGTGCGCTGCCGGTGCCCCGTCCAAGGCCGAGAAGCCCAAGGCACCTACGCCCTTCGTTTACGACGGCAACCCCGAGCGGCTGAAGTATGAGCTGCCCATCAAGCCCGATGAGAACGTCGCCTACGGCCCGCATCGTATGCAGGTGATCTACTTTTGGCGAGCGAAGTCCGACCAGCCCACGCCGCTGCTCGTCTACATCCATGGCGGGGGGTGGAGCGGCGGCGACCGTTCGGTCGTTCGCAGCAAGCTCATTCCGGCGCTCGATGCCCGCATTTCGGTGGCGTCCGTGGAATACCGCACCATCAAGGACTCCACCGCCGACGGACTCGTGCCGCCGGTGAAGGGGCCGATGCTCGACTGCGCCCGCGCCCTCCAGTTCTGCCGCAGCAAGGCCAAGGAATGGAACCTCGACAAGACCAAGGTGGCCCTGGCGGGCGGTTCCGCAGGTGCCTGCACGAGCCTGTGGTTGGCCTTCCATGACGATCTGGCCGACCCGAACAGCGCTGATCCGGTCGCACGCGAGTCCACCCGGGTGCTCTGCGCGGCAGTCTCCGGTGCCCAGACCACGCTTGACCCTCACCAGATGCGCGCATGGACGCCCAACAGCACTTACGGGGCGCACGCTTTCGGCATCGCGTGGGATGCGAAGAAGAAGACCTCATCCTTCCAGATGTTCTATGACGCCCGCGAGCGCATTCTGCCCTGGATCAAACAGTACTCGCCCTACGAGCTGGTCACCTCCGATGACCCGCCCGTGGGCCTTTTCTACAGTGCGCCGCCCAATCTCGGCCAGGAGGAGAAAGACCCGACCCACACGGCGAACTTCGGTGTGAAGCTCAAGGAGCAGTGCGCCGCCCGCCGCGTAACCTGCGATCTCGTCTATCCCGGCGCCCCGAACGTGAAGCACGCCACCGATAGCGACTACATCAAGGCCTACCTGCGGCCCGAACTGAAGTGAGTTTCGCGGCGATGTGAGAAGGTCATATCGACCATGAATAAGAAGCTATCTACACTTGCCGCCTGTCTGCTCTTGCCGCTGGCCGTCACGGTGTACTTCACCGCGTGGCCGTTCTCAAAACTTCAGGTGTTGCACTGGCCGGTCGCGCGCGCGCATGAGAATCCTGTAATCCTGTCAACTTATCGACAAGGTTGCGATGATTTTGCGTTAATGTATCTTTACCTTTTTGCGGCGGCTTGGTAAATTCGCACGGTGTTGCGTAATAAGCAACAGAAATGGCGTGATCATCCTGTGGGTGTTTCTTTCCAAGAATGGAGTTCTCTTGCATTCTCATTCTTCAACTTCCGATCTTTGCGTCGTCGATAAGAGCCGTGCCGGCTATAGCAGC
>CAYMLQ010000705.1:0-1628 GCA_964390795.1 uncultured Lentisphaeraceae bacterium | reverse complement strand
CCAGGCATCCTCTCCCGCGACAAGGTCATCACGCATGTTGTCAAAGAATATGCCAAGGCCATAAAGGACGGATCCATGAGCCCGCACGCTGTCGTGGTCGATGACGGCGAGCATAAAAGGCTGGTAGCAGGGTGGCACCAAATCGAGGCATGTCGGAGCCTTGGTCTAACCACGATTCACGCGACGATAATCCGCGGCACAAAGCGCGATGCCATCCTCTACTCCATCAAATCCAACGCCAGTCACGGCCGTAAGCTCACCAACGCCGACAAGCGCAGGTGCGTGAAAAACATGCTGGCGGACGAGGAGCTGCGGAAGTGGGCGGTCAACGAGATCGTACGGCTCTGCGGCGTGTCGTGGGGTACGGTGCGCGCTGTCTGGAATGAGGTGCAGGCCGAGCTCTGCCTTCTAAAATTTGAAGACCGTGAGGACGTCAAGTTCGATCGCGGCGGGAAGATCCACAACCAGAGTGCCAAGCGCAAGCCCGCCGCACCCGGCCAGGTGGCCGAGGGCCTTAAGGCCGCCGGCGCGGAGCTGCACCGCGTGTTCGCCGAGGCGGCAGCGGCGTCGGACAAAATTGAGGAGGCGCTGGAGGACACCCCGGCTGCCCGCACGTGCTTGGACGAGATCGCGGCGAAGGTCGCGGCGGCCAAGGCCGTCCTCGGCAAGGCGCAGGCTCTGCTGCGACGGGCCTCGCTCACGGACGCCGAGGCCGGGACGCCGGACAAGACCGAGACCGGCAACGGCGACAAGCCGGCCCCGGCCGCCGCGCCGGCCACGGCCGATGATGGCGGCGAGAAAGCCGCTGAAGTCCAGCCCGCTGCCGCGTGAAGGCGACACCAGTAGCGCGGCACGCCCGCCGTCACCCATGCGGGGGCGGCGGGCGACCTCAGCACAAAAGGAAATGACACAATGACAAACAACGCGCAAGAGAAGCCCACGGGCTGCTACACCGGCGAGACCTTCACGGCGGCGGATCTGCCGCAGGCGGAACGGAATCTCATGGCCGGCATGGCCGGCGACGGCCAAGCCCGGCCGAGGTCAGGCAAAAAGCGGGGGTTACGTCAAAGCCTGAACCTGTTCGAACGTGGCGGTCACTACGGGCCGCTAGCGACGCACGCAGCAGCGAATATGCCGCCGCTGACATGGGAGGAATCACTGGTATGGCTGTGCGCGGCACCCGGCGTCAAGCAACTCGTGTTCAACGCTGCCACAGCCGCAGGGGTCATAGCTTACGACAAGACGACCGCTCGCTGGCATGGGTGCGAAGTGAACCCGTCCATAGACGCCGTAAACACCAAGGAGCAGCAAAGGATATGACAACGGAAAAACAGTTCGCCGGATTCCTGATCGACGCCGGCGTCGCTGAGCGCGCCGACCTCACCCCTGCGACCAAACTGGTACTGGCGTTTGTGGCGGCCATGGTGAAGGCCTACGACGCCTGCAACGCGACCAACACGTACATGGCTAGGTGCCTTGGCATGCAGAGGAGGACGGTCATCAGATCCCTGTCGGCGCTGGAGCGGGCCGGCCTGATTGAACGGACGACAACACTGGGTTCGGGTTGGGCGACGCGGCCCATTAAGTTGGGCCCGTCTTACCCCAAGAAACCGGAGGCGTGACATGTC
>CAYMLQ010000704.1:0-1629 GCA_964390795.1 uncultured Lentisphaeraceae bacterium | reverse complement strand
GCCGGTCAGCATCACCAATGAGTACCGGGAGGCCTCGCGCGGCATGATTCTCGCCTGCATGCGGCAGATGTGCATGGCGCAGGAACTGGTCTCTTATGTCTCCCCGCGCATCCCGCCCAAGCCGCCGCGTCGGGCGGAATGGTGCATGAAGGAATACGAGCAGTTTCTGGCTGAACTTGACCTGATGGCGACCTTTGTTTCGGAGATCGAGCCCGACCACAAGGATATCCCGGTTCTGCTCCGCCAATACCTGAAACTGGGCGGCAAACTGCTGGCCTTCAATGTCGATCCTGAGTTCAGCTCTGTTGTGGACGGTCTGATCTTGGTCGACCTGTCGCAGGCGTCGTCAAAAACCCTGCGCCGCTACATGGGCAATGAGACAGCCGACGCCTATCTCCGCTACCACGGTATCTCCGACACGGACGAGGCGACCACCGCGTCTTTGACGCAAGCGACACCTGTTCCATGACGCTACTTCTTATTGTCTCACTGATTTGGGCTTTTTCGTTCGGTTTGATCGGAAATGTCCTGAAGCCGATCCATCCAGATGTGGTTTCAGGCTGCAGGCTGGCCCTGGCCGCCCTTGTTTTCATCCCTTTCGCACGCCGCCTGCCCCTCGGGCTCGCGCTTCGCTTTGCCGGTGTCGGAGCCGTTCAATTCGGGTTGATGTATAGCGCCTACAACTGGTCCTTTCAGTTCCTGAAGGGGCATGAGGTCGCGCTTCTGACAGTCACCACGCCGTTCTTTGTGACGGCGCTGAACGACCTCCAGCGCCGCCGGTTTTCGCCGCTCAATACGCTCGCAGCCACAGGGGCCGTCCTCGGTGCACTCGTCGTGGTGTCTCGTGGCGCACATGTGCGCACGCCGCTGATCGGGTTCCTGCTCACCCAGTTCTCTAATCTGGCGTTCGCCTTCGGCCAGCTCGCTTACCGGCACCTTTTCGCTTCGGCCGCAGCGCGTGCACCGCTCACCGATAGCGGCGTGTTTTTCTATTGTTACGCGGGTGCGGCGCTCATCACCGCGCCCCTCTTCGTTCTTCACGCTGGAGGGGACCTGGTGAGCGCCGTGACACGGGAGCAGATCGGCGTCCTCCTCTATCTGGGCGTGGTCGCATCGGGGCTCAGCTTCTTCCTCTGGAACAGAGGCGCACGGCACACGCCGGCCGGCACACTGGCCGTCCTGAACAACCTGAAGATCCCGCTGGCCGTCTTGGTCTCTTTTCTGGTCTTCAGGGAATCGGCCAACCTGCCGCGGTTGGCGATCGGAGGCGCGCTTATTCTTGCGGCGGCAGCCCTCTCCACGCGCGGTTCCCGGCATCCCGGAGGTGACAATGATTGAGCGTTTCGGACTTTACGTGGTCATGACCAACCCCGTCGTCGGGTATGAGCGGTGCGCCGAGGCCGTTGTGAAGTGCGGCGTCCGTTACGTGCAACTCCGCATGAAGCACGTCCCGCATGACCTTGTGGCCGCTACAGCCAGAGCGGTTCGCGCGATCACCGCGGGATCGGGGACGCGGTTCATTGTCAACGACGACACGGACCTGGCCGCAGAGGTCAGGGCTGATGGCGCGCATATGGGGCAGGACGACGAAGCGCTTGCCGAGGCCCGCAGGCGGCATCCCGAGCTGTT
>CAYMLQ010000703.1:0-1630 GCA_964390795.1 uncultured Lentisphaeraceae bacterium | reverse complement strand
CGGATGAGGATGAGGCTTGAGGACATGAGCCCTGCGCTGAAGGCGCGGGTCGAGGAGGCGCTCGCGCGTCAGCGTGTCAGGGCCGCGCAGGACGGGCCGCAGGCGTCGGGTGCTGCGATGACAAGTTCCGGCACCGTGGAGCGCGTCACGCGCGAACGCCGCGCCGGTTCCGGCGGTCCCAACAAGACCGAGGCCGAGTACAACCGGTTGCACCTTCACGGCAGGGGCCTGTACGAGGCTCTGACGCTGAGGCTGCCGGGCGGGAGCCGGTACACGCCCGACTGGGTGGTGATCGGCGAGGGCGGTGCGGTCGAGCTGCACGAGGTCAAGGGCTCCTACCGCTTCGGGTCGCACGGCCGGGCGGCGACCGCCTTCCGCGAAGCCGTGGTGGCGTTCCCGTGCTTCGCGTTCGTCTGGGCGGTGCGTGGCAAGTGCGGCGTGTGGAGCGTCAAGCGGCATGCGGCGGGGGCTGCAGGCGGTTTTTGAGGGGCGGCACCCGCGCGGGCCTCGCCGCCTGCAACATGCAGGGCAAAAGCAAGGGATTTTGGAGTTTGGAGCTGAGCGGTTTTTAGTCAGGTTTTAACGTGATTGGAGGTGGGGCATGGAGTGTCACAGGTGCGAGTGGGCGGCGATGATCAAGCAGTGGGAGCATGACCGCGTGAAGTTCGAGGACACGCCGTGCGCGAAGTGCTCGCTGGAGGAGCGCTCCTGCGGCACGCTGCCGTATGACGATGCGCGGGGTGCCGAGGCCGCCGTGTGCCGCTGTGCGGCACACGGCTGTTCAGACCCGGAAGCGGGCATTGAACTGATGCCCGTGAAGGTGCTGGCGGACGCGGTGCGCCTGCTGCTCTCGCTGCCGAAGGACGCGCTGGAGGTGATCCGCCTCCGATACGGCGGCATGCCGTACGCCGAGATCGCGGAGCTGATGGGCAAGGGAGTCGACGCGGTTGAGAAGCGGCACCTGCGGGTGCTGGAGAAGAACCCGGCGCTCGGGGCGCTGTTCCCGCGCAAGGTGCGCAAGCGGCGTGCGCGGCAGCGGCGCGGCGTTCGCGGCAAGAAGCCTGGGTAGTGACGCCGCGGCGGATGGCATCCGACCTGGTTGCCTGGCGCAAGCGGATGCTCGGACGGTTCGGACGGTCTTTCCAAGGTTAATGCATCTGACAAAGAAAATTTACTGTAATAACTTCCAAGCAACCGTCCGAAGCGTCCGAGCGCAGCAAACGGCAACCGTTCACCTTGGGAATTTCCCAGCTTGGAAGAAAGCCAATCAACTGCTAACGGTTAGCAGTTGGATGCGGGTGTGCGAGCGCACAGGATTGCCGGATTGGAGCTGCCACGCCCCGCAGGGCCACGCGAAGCGGAACCCCGCGCAAGGGACGCGGGTGGAGTGGCAAGCCCTCGACGCTTAGCGGCTGGGCTGCCGCACCGGGATGCTGACAAAGGCGGCGAACGCACAGGACGGCATCCTGAGCCTGCGAACGGTGCGGACCGGTGCGCTGGCCGACATGATGCAGCTGCGTAACGTCCGCCGGTGACCGTACCGGACCGGATGCGGGCGGCTGCCACAAAGGCCTGCCGACTGGCACCGTCCGCAAGGCGCACATGCCGCGCCAGGTTTGACGCTGCCGAC
>CAYMLQ010000702.1:0-1635 GCA_964390795.1 uncultured Lentisphaeraceae bacterium | reverse complement strand
TGGCGCGGTCATGGCGGCCGCGTTTCTGTAAGTCGGCGATCTCTTTGTTGAGCTTCTTCAACTCCGTCTGGTCTGGCACATACCCTTTTTTCTCTGGTTTCATATCAGGCATTCCGTTGCGTCCGGCCTGCGGCTGTTCACTGTTTGGGGTTTCCCTGTGTTGCGGCTTCCCCCGCAATCCTTCCGAGACTTGCCAGGCGGGTTCGGCTGAGCCCTCGTCCTGGCCCCAGATGCGGATGATCTCGTCGCCGTCCCATTCGGCGCAGACGCTGGCGCGCGTGTCCGCATGCAGGACGCCGAGGATCGAGGTCCGGGTGTCTCCGGCGAAAAGGACCAGAGATTTGGCGCCTCGTTCGATGCTGAAGACCGATCTGTTGTTGTGTCCTATACGGGCCAGCAACCGGGCGATCATGTCGTCGACGCGCCCGTGCAGGCTGTCGAGGCAGTGCTGGGCGTAAGCGCGGTCACCGGGACTGAAGGCGGTCTCTTCACAGTTGATCTGCACGGTGAGAACGCCGGGCGGCAGGCCGGGGTGGGAGAAAGGCACCTCGGTGAAGTATTCAGCGCCGCCGTTTTCGGTTTGCCACATGGTTTCGTCATTCAGGTCGATGAGCATCATGGCTTAGAGTTGTCCTTTCAATGAACTCCGGTCAGGTCACAGTTGG
Organism: uncultured Lentisphaeraceae bacterium; assembly: GCA_964390795.1. Lineage (GTDB taxonomy): Bacteria > Verrucomicrobiota > Kiritimatiellia > RFP12 > UBA1067 > CAYMLQ01. The sequence continues at coordinate 970 of CAYMLQ010000702.1, read as the reverse complement.
GGCATTTGTTGTCGATCAGGCTGCCGTGGCAGCCGGGGCATAGGCCGCAGGCGCGTGGGGCTTTCTTCTTGGGTTCGGTTGAATTGGGTTTCTTGCCTGACAACGCGATGAATGAAACGGAATCCGCTTGCCGCGGCGGGGCATCCGCACCGAAGTCCAAGTCCTGCTGTGTATGAACTTGAGGATTCAATTTCATGATGGACGCGGCCTATAGGGCGCGGCGTTGTATCATCTGTGTTACAGGACGATTCAGTGCGGTGTAGAGGTCGTACATGATGATGTGAGAATGTTAGCGAAAAAGGTTGCGGGGTGCCAAGGTTAAAGAGCGGGAGCGGTAGACAGGTTTTCAACGTGGCTGACCGCTTGACTTTGCCGATGCGGCGGGGTAGAGTCGGCACAGTTGAATGTGAACAGGCCATGAGCCGAGGATAGGAGCGAAGATGAACCTGAATGCCGTACTCGTAGAAGCGATCACCAAGGGTGCCGGGCGTGTCACGCGCAAGCCGATCGCGGCCCTGCGCCGGGATGTGTCTGAGCTGAAACGCCAGGTGGCGGAGCTGAAGCGTCTGCTGCGGGCCGTGCAGAAGGGCGGTCAGCCTCGCGCTGCGACAGCGGCGGCTCCCGATTCTGAGGCCGTCAAACCGTCGCGCATCCGGCCGACCGGTCCGATGGTGCGCAAGTTGCGGGCGAAACTGGGCCTGACGCAGGCTGAGTTCGCGAAGCTTGCGGGGGTGTCGGGCCTGACGGTCTGGAAGTGGGAGAAGTCGGCCGGTCGGATCAACCCTCGCGGCCGTGCGCTGGCGGGGCTGGCGCAGGTGATGGGAATGGGGAAGAGGGAGGCGAAGAGGGCGCTGGAGGCCAGCGCCGGTTGATGCAAATAGGTGAGTGCCAATAGTGGGATCGTGTATGATGTCAGGCACGTCCCCTGTTCGGCCATAGGCTTTGGAGTTTGGCTATGATAGACGACAAG
>CAYMLQ010000701.1:0-1653 GCA_964390795.1 uncultured Lentisphaeraceae bacterium | reverse complement strand
TCAGGCCGGTCGTGTGCGAGGCGGGGGATGGGGAAACGCGTGGTTTCATCTCGTTCTTCTCCCTTGGGTTGGTCTGGCCGTTTATGTGCGCCAGCGAGTCACCTGCTCCGCTCCGGCGCACGTGAAAACGGTGCAACTCCTCTTAAAGACCATGAGATGCTAACACGTCCAACGGTGGCGGGTAAATCCCAAAGCGGTATGGTTTGGCTTGTCCGTCAGCCGCTTCGTGTGCGTACTACCCATTCGGGTAGTTCAACGACTGGCCCTACCGGGTGTAAACTGTCCCCATGACTAGACTCCTGCGAAGAACTGTTGCGAGCGTTCTCCTGTTGGCCGGAACAGGCTCATGGATACTGGCCGCACAGCCCTTGAACACAGCCTTTGTGGCCGATGGCCGTCAGCCCGGCTGCGGTTACCTCGGCACCGGCGGCATGGGCGTCGTCGTGATCAAGCCAACCCATCAGGAGAAACCATGAACCCAACCATCACCCGAATCATCGCAAGCGCGCTGGCGCTCGTCACCCTAGGGCCATTTTCCAGTGAGGCGAAGCTGGAGTTTTCGCCAGCGCCCGAGGGAGCGCCAATCTCTACCCGCTATGCGGTTCGCCTGCGCGAACCCGGCGGTGAATGGAGAACGGCTCCGGTCTATGCGTTCTTCCAGCAGCACGACTACAACAAGGCGCTGACGACAGAGTCGCAGTTTGCCACCTTTGAATCGCGCGGCACGGTCGAGGTCGAGGTGCAGGTGACCGGCCCGGCGAAGACGCCGGTGTTGCGCCCGCTGCGCCATGGCCTCGCGGTTAGGCAGGAGGGAGCGACGTTGCAATTCACGATGACCGACGCAACGCGCCAGCTCTGCCTCGAACTCAACGGTGATCTGCGGCACCCGTTGCTGCTCTTCTCCAATCCGCCCGAAACCGATGCGCCGCAGCCGGGCGATAAGCGCGTCACCTATTTCGGCCCCGGCTACCACAAGGTCAAGCCGATCGAGCGGCCCGGCTATTTCGCGTGGGCCAAGGGCATGACGATCTACCTCGCGCCCGGCGCGGTTGTTGAGAGTTCACTCGCCATTATTCAGAACGAAGGCGTGACGATTCGCGGCCGCGGCATCCTGTTCACGCCGCACGGGGAAGGCAAGAAGTCCGGAGACGTGCCACTGAAAATCGACACGTCGAAGCATGTGCGCGTCGAAGGCATTGTTGTCGTCAGCCGAGCCGATCAATGGTCGATTCATGTGACGAAAAGCAGGAACGTCACGTTCGAGAATTTTCATCTGCTCTCCGAGATTCGCGACGGCCTCGACATCCTTAATTCGCAGAAGGTGACTGTGCGCGACAGCTTCCTCATGGCGCACGATGACGCGCTCTGCCTCAAAGGCATGTGGTTCGGCGGCAGCCAGCCCGTGGAGAATGTGCTCGCTGAGCGCTGCGTCTTGGCGAACATGGGTGGCGGCAACGGCATCGAACTCGGCTTCGAGGCCAACGCGCCCGTCTTCCGGCAGGTGACGTTCCGTGACAGCGACCTCATCTACAGCCTGCCGAACGGAGAGAAGCCAGACCCCTCATGGCCGGAGGGCGCGCTGACGGTCCATAACCACAATACACTAGCATCCCATAGGCGGGGCACGGACGGCATGCTGAAGCCGTGGCCCCT
>CAYMLQ010000700.1:0-1654 GCA_964390795.1 uncultured Lentisphaeraceae bacterium | reverse complement strand
CGAACCCGAGGACGCACACGCATGGACGCTGTACCGACCTACGCCGAGACCGAAGCGCAGTTTCTCACCCTGCTTGGGAAACGCCCCCTGGCCGCATCCGAATTGCTGGCACTGATCCACACGGCCACGGTCACCGAGACCGGCAAGAAAGCCGCCGAGTGGACGGCCATGCTGATGCAGGAACTCACGGAGGCCGCGGATTTCAGCGGCCTCTATCTGGTCATCAAAGACCGTGAGCACACCCTTTCCTCCCTGCTCAAGCCGACCGGCATCCGCGACGCGCTCAAGAAGGCCTGCAAAGACCGTCTCATCACCGCGCTGATCGACACCGCCGCCTTTGGCGAAGTGCCGCTCGAGGAGTCGTTCCGGCGGCTGGACCTGCTGCTCGCCCTGAAGCCCGGCACGCTGGTCATCGACCCCGCGTGGGGCTTCGGCACCGTCAAGCGCCTCGACGACTTCTATAAGCGGGCCACCGTCGACTTCGCGGGCAAGCCCGGCCACACGCTGACCTTCGCGACCGCTTGCGACAGCCTTTCGCGCGCTCCGCACGACCATCTGCTGACCCTGCGCCACACAGACCCCGAAGGCATGAAGCGGCGCGCCCAAGAGAAGCCGGGCGAACTCGTCCGCCTCGCGCTGCGCAGTTTCGGCGACATGCCGATCACCAAACTCGAAGACGTGCTGGTCAGGCACGGCTTCGTTGCCGCGTCCCACTGGAAGAGCTTCTGGGAGTCTGCCCGCAAGGCGCTCAAGAGCGACCCGCTGGTAACCGTCCCCGCCAAGCGCACCGATGCGCTCCTCTTACGCGAGCAGGCCGAGGCCTACGGCGACCTCTGGTTCGACAAACTCGCCACGACTAAAGACCCTGTTAAGATTCTGGAAGCCATCATTGAGTTCGAAACGTCCGAGAAGCTGGCGGGCCTCGAGGACGCCTTGCGCGGCGTGCTTGAGGAGCGCCTGGCCTTCGCGATCAAGGGCGCGCACAACACCGACGCCGCGCTCTACGCCCGGCTCGCCGTCACGGTCAGCCGCCTGGGCTTTCTCACGCCGCCGCTTGAGCACCTGCGCGCGCACCTCTGGGAGCAGCAACGCTACATTAAGGCGGCGGAGTCGCTGGCGGTGCGTGACGTGGCAGGCATGACCACGTTCCTGCTCGCGGAGGGCGGGCACGCGACGGTGCGCATGCTCGACGCGCTGCCGCAGATGCCGTTCAACCTGCTGAACGAGACGCTCACGACGCTGAGAGAGTCGCCTGAAGCCGCGGAAGCCTGCAGGAGACTGCTCTCCCTGCCCAAGGCGCCGCCCACGCTGGTCAACTGGATCTTCCGTTTCCGCAAGGAGCTGACCTGGCAGCTGCCTCCGCTCAGCGATCTGCTGAACCATGCCATCGCCATCGTCGAAAGCAAACTGTCCGGCGAAGCGTTGCGCATGCAGAACAATCTGAAGCAGCTCTTTGAGCAGCCCAAGTGGCTTGACACGGTCTTCGAGGAGTTCGACGCGCAGCAGCGCCAGCTCTGCTTCGAGCGTATTCAGGCCTCGACCGCCTGGGATCCCACCACCCATCGTTCGATTATCGGCCGCATGCTCAAACTGGATCCCTCCCTGGCCGAGCGCAAGAGAACCTTGGCGCCGCAAAACCAAGTCCTGACGCGCT
>CAYMLQ010000699.1:0-1657 GCA_964390795.1 uncultured Lentisphaeraceae bacterium | reverse complement strand
GAGGTCGGAGGTCGGAGGTCGGAGGTCGGAGGTCGGAGGTCGGAGGTCGGAGGTCCCTCCGCGCATCGCTGGTCCTCGCTTTTTGCGACGCGCGACCAGCGACGCGCGAAGCGGAAATCGGCGTACCGCCCGCTTGACCGACGCCGCTTTTCGCCGTATCCTTTCCCGTATGAATACACCCATCCGACCCCCGACCTCCGACCCCCGACCTCTCCTCTCCCTCTTCCTTCTTACCTTTTACCTCTTACCTCTTACTTCTTCCCTCGCCGCCGCGCGGCCTAACATCATCGTCATCGTAGCCGACGACTACGGCTACGCGGACGTGGGCTTCAACGGCTGCACCGACATCCCCACGCCGAATCTCGACTCGCTCGCCCGCAACGGCGCGCGCTTCTCCAACGGCTACGTCACCCACCCCTACTGCAGCCCGACGCGCGCCGGACTGCTCTCCGGCCGCTACCAGCAGCGCTTCGGACACGAGGCGAATCCGACCTACTTGCCGGAGGACACCGCGGTCGGCCTGCCCGTCACAGAAACCCTCCTGCCCCGGCTGCTGGCAGACGCCGGCTACGCCACCGGCGCGGTCGGCAAGTGGCACCTCGGCGCCGCGCCCTGCTTCCGGCCCGCCGCACGCGGCTTTGCCGAGTCCTACGGCTTCCTCGGCGGCGGCCACATGTACCTGCCCGTCACCAACAAGACCACTGGCGCGGCCGCCAACTGGCAGATCGAATATCAGGCCCCGCTGCTGAAGAACGGCGCGGAGCAGCCCTTCGACGGCTACATGACGGATATCCTGTCGCGCGAGGCCTCCGCCTTCGTGATGCGCCACACCGCCGAACCCTTCTTTCTCTACCTCGCCTACAACGCCGTGCACACGCCGCTACAGGCGCCCGAGAACTATCTGGCCCGGCTCCCCCACATCGCCGACCCGCGCCGCCGCACCTATGCGGCCATGACCGTCGCGATGGATGACGGCGTGGGCCAGGTGCTCGCGGCGCTGCGGGCGGGCGGCATCGAGAAGGACACGCAGGTCTGGTTCTTCAGCGACAACGGCGGCCCCGCCACGAACGTCGCGCCCACCTGCAACGCGCCGCTGCGCGGCCACAAGGGCTCACTGTACGAGGGCGGTATCCGCGTGCCCTTCGTCCTACAGTGGCCTGCCGCCGTCAAGCCCGGCACGGTCATCGACGCGCCCGTCATCTCGCTCGACCTCTTCGCCACCGCCCTCGCTGTCGCGGACGCCAAGCCCGCGCCCGGCCGGACGCCCGACGGACTCAGCCTCCTGCCGCTGCTGAAGGGCGACACCGCCGCATTCGACAGCCGCGTGCTGCACTGGCGCGACGGCGGCAGCAAGGCCGGCAAGTGGGCGGTCCGCCAGGGCCGCTGGAAGCTCGTCCGCACCGGCACGCCGCTCCAGCCCGGCCCGCTCGAGCTCTTCGACCTCGCCAGCGACATCGGTGAGGCCAAGAACCTCGTCGCCGACAAGCCCGAGATCGCTGCCCGCCTCCAGACGCTCCACGACGCCTGGAATGCCGAACTCATCGAACCGCTCTTCCAAAGCCCGAAGGCCGCCAAGAAGAAAGCCAAATAGAAATGCTCAACGTTCAACGCCGAACGCTCAATTTCGAAGTTCAACGTTCGAGGTTCGGCGTTCAGC
>CAYMLQ010000698.1:0-1664 GCA_964390795.1 uncultured Lentisphaeraceae bacterium | reverse complement strand
CCTCGTCTCTGGGCGTCTCAGCCGCCGCCGTCGAAAACACGCTGCTCAACGCCTACTCGTCCAGCCAGGTCTCAACCATCTTCACACCGAACAATCAGTATTATGTGCTTCTGGAACTCCTTCCCGAATACCAGCGCAGCCCGGCCGCGCTTTCGCTGCTCTATGTCCGCTCGGACGCCGGCGCCCTGGTTCCGGTCACAACGCTGGCCAGGCTGCGCGAGGGCTACGGGCCGCTCAGCATCAACCACTCCGGGCAACTTCCATCGGTCACGCTGTCGTTCAACCTCAAGCCCGGCACCTCGCTCGGCGAGGCCGTGGCGGGTATCGAGGCGGTGGCCAAGTCGCTGATCCCGCCCACCATCACAACCACCTTTCAGGGCACAGCCCAAGCGTTTCAGTCCGCCATGCAGGGCATGGGCGTGCTGCTGCTTCTCGCCATCGTTGTGATCTACATCGTCCTGGGCATCCTGTACGAGAGCTTCCTCCACCCGCTGACAATCCTGTCGGCGCTGCCCTTCGCGGGCGTCGGCGCGCTGCTGGCGCTGCTGCTGTTCGACGCCGAGCTGTCGCTCTACGCGTTCGTCGGCATCATCATGCTGATCGGCCTGGTGAAAAAGAACGGTATCATGATGATCGACTTCGCGATCGAGGCGCAGCACCGCGACGGGCTCGGCGCGGAAGAGGCGATCCACAGCGCCTGCCTGGTCCGCTTCCGTCCGATCATGATGACGACGGCGGCGGCGCTGATGGGCGGACTGCCGATCGCCCTCGGCTACGGCGCCGGCGGCGACGCGCGCCAGCCACTCGGCCTGGCCGTGGTCGGAGGCCTGCTTTTCTCGCAGACACTCACCCTGTACGTCACGCCCGTCTTCTTCCTCTACATGGAGAAGCTACGCCGATATCTGTCAACAAAATCATGATCCGTATACCCGAAATCCTCGCCCCGGCCGGCGATATGACCTGCCTCCAGGCCGCGCTCGACGCGGGCGCGGACGCCGTCTACCTGGGACTCGAAGGCTTCAACATGCGGCAGATGGCCACGCGTAACTTCACGCTCGCCACCCTGCCCGAGGCCGCCGACCGCTGCCGCGCGCGCGGCGTGAAACTCTACCTCACGCTGAACACGCTGCTCTTCGAACGCGAGCTGCCCGCGCTGGACGACACCCTCCGCGCCGTCAAGCCGCACATCGACGCCGCCATCGTCGCGGACTGGGCCGCGGTCGAAGCCTGCAAGCGCTTCGGCATCCCCTTCCACATCTCCACGCAGATGTCCTGTGCGAACTCAGCCGCCGCCCGCTTTCTCAAAGCCCAGGGCGCGAGCCGCGTCGTGCTCGCCCGCGAATGCACACTGGAGGAGGTCGCCGAAATCGCGGCCGCCGCCGGCATCGACGTCGAGACCTTCGTCCACGGCGCAATCTGCGTGGCCGTCTCAGGCCGCTGCCTGCTTTCGCACGACGCCTACGGCTGCTCCAGCAACCGCGGCGAGTGCCACCAGCCCTGCCGCCGACAATTCCTGATCCAAGAGGTGCGCGAGGGCGAGAACGCCAACGCGGCCTTCACGGTGACGCCCCACACCGTGCTCTCGGCCCGCGACCTCTGCTCTCTGCCTTTCGTCGACCGGCTGATGGCCGCTGGCATCGCCTCGTTCAAGATCGAAGGCCGCG
>CAYMLQ010000697.1:0-1664 GCA_964390795.1 uncultured Lentisphaeraceae bacterium | reverse complement strand
CCGCGACCTCGATCGCGCGCTTGGCGGTCTCCTGGCCCTTGACGTCGGCGAAGTCCTCGGTGTGGCCGCGCTCGCGCTGGATCAGCTCCGACAGCTCGATCTTGAACGGGTTCAGATCCAGCTTGCCGGACAGGAAGTCGATCGCCTCGCGCAGGTGGCGCACCGGGTAGACGTCGATGCCGTCGGCCACGGCGGCCTCCTCGGCGTTGTCGGCGGGGACGAGGATGCCCCGCTTGCCCTTGCGCCGCATCTCAAGGGTGACAGGCAGGACGCCGCGCACGCGGCGGACCTCGCCGCTGAGCGCGAGTTCGCCGATGAGGGCGAACTGGTCGAGGTGCGGCATCTCGGCCGCGCCGGTTGCGGCAAGGAGGCCGGCGGCGATGGGCAGGTCGTAGACGGGCCCCTCTTTCTTGATGTCGGCGGGTGCGAGGTTGATGGTGGTACGGCCGATCATCGGCCGGAACCCGGAGTTGTTCATCGCGGTGAGCACACGGTCTTTGCTCTCGCGCACGGCGGCGTCGGGGAGTCCCACGATCACGAACTGCGAATCGCCGCGGCCGGCGTTGACTTCGATCTCGACGGCGTAGGCGTTGACGCCATAGACGGCGCCGGAATAGACGCGGGAGAGCATAGGCTAATCTCCGTTCTTTGACTTGAAGCAGGCGCAGAGGTGCGTGGGGTCTGCGGAGAGGGGCTGCAGGTTCGGGGCGGAGGCGCGGCAGTCGGCGTCGGCGAGAGGGCAGCGCGGCGCGAAGGGACAGCCGCTCGGAACCGAGGGTTGCGCGGCCTCGGACGGGGCCGCGTCCTCCGGAAGCGGGACGCCGATGCGCGGCACGGCACGCAGCAGCAGTTGCGTGTAGGGGTGGGCGGGGGCGCTGAGCACCGCTTCGGCGGAGCCGGTCTCCACGATCTTGCCGAGGTACATCACAGCGATGCGGTCGGCGAGGTGCTGAACCACTCCGATGTCGTGGGTGATGAAGAGGTAGGAGAGCCCGTGCTTGTCCTTCAGTTCCTGTAGCAGGTTCAGGACTTGGGCGCGCACGGAGAGGTCGAGGGCGCTGACCGCCTCGTCGCAGATGAGGAGCTGCGGGCCGAGGGCGAGGGCGCGTGCGATGCAGAGGCGTTGGCGCTGTCCGCCAGAGAACGCGTGCGGGTAGCGGTCGAGCACATCGGCGGGGAGACCCACATCCGAGAGTAGCCGGACGGCGGCGTCGCGGCGGCCTTCGCGCGTGACGAGTCCGTGGACGAGCATGGCTTCGGTGAGCAGGTCGAGTACGGTGTGGCGCGGGTTGAGCGACGCGTGCGGATCCTGAAAGACGACCTGCACGGCGCGGCGGAACGCGCGGAGGGCTTTGCCGCGCAGGGCGAGGACGTTCTGTCCGTTCAGGGAGACGGTGCCTTCGCGCGGCTTCTCAAGGCGCAGGACGGTGCGGGCGAGGGTGGATTTTCCGCAGCCCGACTCGCCGACGATGCCGAGCGTTTCGCCGCGATAAAGCGCCATATCCACGCCGTCCACCGCGCGCACGAACCCGACGGTGCGGGCGAGGACGCCCTTCTTGATCGGATACCAGGTTTTCAGGTTGTGTATTTCGAGCAACGGTGTGGCAGGATCAGACATATGGTTTTTATAACATAAAACCGGGAAACGGGAACAGAGCAAAAGT
>CAYMLQ010000696.1:0-1665 GCA_964390795.1 uncultured Lentisphaeraceae bacterium | reverse complement strand
GTGCGTGATCTTCGAATCGGTCAACAAGGTGATGGGGCCGGAACAAACAAAATTATTTTCACCGTGCAACGCACCGTAGCCGCCATTCCCCGTTCCGGAGAGAAAGATGGGATTCGACATTCCTTGGCCCCACCCAATTCTCACTGCCAGTGCTGCCCCCGCTGAAACGACCACGCTTCCAGATGTGTTTCGCAGTCCGACACTTTCAGAGGAGAGTACCCCTTGATCAACATAAATGTCGCCTGAGACGGTATTGTTGCCATAAAACGAAAGCCAACCGCTGCCCTTTTTGACAAATCCCTGCGTTCCCTGCAGGACAGAGTAGATCGCCGCTGTATTGTTTCTTACGTCGATGACCGGCTGGACAACGGTTGATGCCAGTGTCAGCGCGGCATCCGTCAACACCCAGCTATGGCTTGCCGCCGTGTCTCCGAAACGCAACTGGCCGACGGTGCGTGGTGTATCGTTGTTGACATACGAATCGGCGGTGATGTCGAGCGTGCTGAAGTCAACCATTGCGTCCACAGCATGAGGGATATTGTTTGACCAGTTGGCGGCGGTTCCCCACGTGCCGCTTGCGTTACCGCTGACCAGGTTGGTCCAGGTACTGTAGGAAGACGGACTCCAGGTCACCGCGGTCACATTCAAGTCGATGCGCTTGCTGCCCGTATTGTTGACAAGCGTGGCGGTCACACCGGAAGGCAGGGACAGGGCCGAAGCCGGCACGGTGCCGGATAAAGTTCCGGAATAACTGATCAGCGGATAGGTTCCGGGGGTGGTGGGCCAGAGGCCATTGCGGACGGTGATGCCGACAGTGCCCATATCCAGATCGTTGGCCACCCGAAGCGGCGCAATGGTGGTGCTCGGCATCGCGCTGCCGAAATTGATGTCGAGCGTCGTTGTCCCGGTGTTGTACGTGAGGGTACTGCACGCCCACTGCCCGCCAAACGCGGCCACCTGCACGCCGTTGGTCGCGCCATCCGCCACGGTAACGGGACCGCTCACACTGGAGCCGCCTGTGACCATGACCAAGCCGCCGGCATTGATTGTCGTGGCACCGCTGTAGGTGTTCCTGCCGGCAAGCGTCAGCGTGCCAGAACCTGTTTTGGTGAAGGCGATGACGCGGCTCGCACCGTCGCTGATCACGCCGGAAAAGGTGGTATCCACCGATTGGGTCACGGTCAGCATGGTCGTGCCTGCCGCGCCGGTATCCGTAATTCTGCCGCCGGTGCCGCTCAATGATGGAATTGAAATACTCTTGTAATTTAGATTAACGACACCGCTGTTCACCGTCAATCCGCCTGTGCCCAGCGCGTTGATATTATAAAGCACGAGAGCCCCGTCGTTGCCTTTGCTGACGGTGGTACCGCCGCTGAAACTGTGGGCTGCGTTCAGATTCACATAGCCGCTCCCGAGCACTGTGATCGCTCCGCTTCCCAACGACATCGGACCATTGACCCAGAGCCCTGGCTGAGACCACCCATTTTCAGCACTCAGAATCAGATTCTTATCTGTTCCGGTGATTGCACCGTTCAGAGAAAAGTTGTTCCAGTCATGCGATATTTTTGAATCGGTCAACAAGGTGATGGGACCGTAGCATGTGAAGTTTGCCTGTCCATGCAACGCGCCAATGCCGCCAGTCCCCGTTCCAGAGAGGGTGATGGG
>CAYMLQ010000695.1:0-1684 GCA_964390795.1 uncultured Lentisphaeraceae bacterium | reverse complement strand
TACCGCCTTAGCCGGCGACGTCGGTCAGCAGGAGCATAGGTTTCTCGCCGAAGCCCTGTTCCAGCTTGTCGTTCGCTGCGGAGACCATCTGGGGCAACACCTGCGCATTCAAGACAAGTGCTCCGGTCATAAGAAGTTTTGTCGTCATATTATGTTTTCTCAAAAGAACCGAACCATCGTGCCCCTCGGCGGTGGTTGCAGGGTCTGCAGATACGCCCCCGCTGTCCCCGTCAGCCCCGCCACGCTGCCTGCGGCATAGACGCCGCGCGACTTGGTGATGCCGTTGACCGTGAGCGAATAGACAACGTTCGTCCCGGTGAACGACAAGCGGACTTCAGCCCCTGAGCGGATATCCAGCGCCGTGGCGGATGAGAGCGCGTTCGTCCGGGACAGTTCCAAGACGCCGGCCTGAGCGACCGTTGCGCCGGTGTACGTGTTCGCGCCTGAAAGGATCAGCGTGCCCGTGCCCAGCTTGGTGAGTCCTCCGGAGACATTCGCGCCGATCACAGGCGTTCCCAACGCCGCGCCGCTGCCGCCTCCGCCGACCAGCGTCGCCGCGGGTGCGGAGGTGTAGCCGTAGCCGCGACTGGTGATCACGACGCCGGTCACGCTGCCGCTGGCCACGTCGAACAGCGCCACCGCCGTGGCCCCCGTGCCCCCGCCGCCAGCGAGGCTGACGTACGGCGCGCCGATATACCCGCTGCCGCCGGAGGTCAGCGCAAGATGGGTCACCCCGCTGCCCGGCGGCAAAAGCAGGCTCTGGGCATTGGTCACAGTGAAGGCCTGGGTGTCGAAGAGCGCCCCGCCGCCATACACGTACGCCCCGTCAACCGATCCGACGCCGCCCGCCCCGGTGCCCATCAGCGTCCCGGCGGCGCTCGCCTGAAACACGCCGCCGTCAAAGTTCACAAGCGAAAGCCCGCCGGTGGCTCTACCCTTGTAGATCGACTTGGCTTGCAGCACGCCCCCGACGAGATTCAAGCTGTGAATCCCGGTACTGGCGGTTGCACTATTGGCCAAGGTTACGCTGTTGTTGACGATGCTCACAGAGGCACTTCCCGCCACGGTCAGCGTGTTCCGTCCATTACTTGCGCCCGTATGGCCGATGGACACGAGAGTCACGGAGGAAAAGGAGCCGCGGGTCGCGTAATAGACGTTCGTGCCTGCGCCGTTGCCCAAAGTGAGCGGATTGCTGCTGGTCATCACCTGTGTGCCGCCGTTCAGATAGAAGAGTCCCATGCCGGCAGAGAGACCCAGTTGCAGGTAGTTGGCGTTGGTCAGGACACCGCCGCTCAACTCGTAGTAGCCGTAACCGCCGTTACCTAGATACGTTTGATTCCCGGCCCTGACTGCTCCGCCGCTCTGGTACACCGCGGCCGGCGTGCTGCGGTCGCCGATCCCGAAGGTGCCACCGAGCGAACTGTAGCCGCTGCTGATCGCCAGCGGCCCCTTGACAGTCACCGTGCTGCTGAACGTGTTGTCGTTCGCCAACGTGAGCGTTCCCGCGCCCTGTTTGAGCAGCGTTGTTCCGCTCAGCTTCGCGCTGATGGTGGCGCTCTTACCTGCGCCGAGCGCGTTGACCGTGATCGCGGGCGTGGTTCCGTCCAGCGTCAGGACGTTGGCCGGATCGCCGTTGTTGTCCAGTATCCAGCCGGCCGCCGACGAAACGTCCGTGTCGCCGAAG
>CAYMLQ010000694.1:0-1691 GCA_964390795.1 uncultured Lentisphaeraceae bacterium | reverse complement strand
CACGACATCCTGCACTACACCTGCGAGGAGTGCCGCTACGAACTCGGGCTTGTGAAGATCGATCCCTCGCTGGTTCGATCGGCTGAGAACCCCAAGGGGCTCTTAACCTTCGAGTCCGTGCAGAAACGGGTCGCGCAGACCCTTCTGCCCATGACCGGCGAAATCGCGCTCAACGAGGCTGCGCTGTCGCATGTCTCGCCGCGCATCCCCGGAACGGTCCGTGCGATCCATGCCGACTTGGGGCGGCAGGTCAAGAAGGGCGACGTGCTCTTCGAGATCGAGAGTGCCGAACTCGGCCTCGCGGTCGGCGCGTACCGCAAGAACCAGGCGCTGGCGGCGCTCGCGCTCAGGAATCTGGAGCGTGAGAAAGGCCTGGCCGCGCAGAAGCTCAGCCCCGAGGCCGACGTTGTGGAGGCGCAGATGAAGTACGATGAATACCGCATCGAGCTGGAGTCGGCAGCGAATGCCCTGCATGTGATGGGACTCGACGACGCAGCCCTCGCGGTGCTGACGGCGGACGGCGCGACCGGCAAGGGCGCGCGCCTGCCGGTCTTCGCGCCGCAGAGCGGCACCGTGATTCAGAGGCACCTCAATCCGGGCGAGACGCTTGAGGCGGGCACGGAGGTGCTGGTCATCGCGGACCTCTCGTCGGTCTGGGTCTGGATGAGCGTCTACGAACGGGATCTGGCCCGGCTCCTGACCGAGTCGAAGAAGAACCCGCTGCGCGTGCAGCTTGCGACGCTCGCGTTTCCAGACACGACCTTCGAAGGCGTGATCGACCTGGTCGGATCTACGGTGGACGAGGGCGACCGGACGGTCAAGGTACGCGCGACGCTGATGAATCCGGATGCACTGCTGCGGCCCGGCATGTTCTGCGCGGCGACCGCGGTATTCGAGACGCAGGAGCAGGTGGTTGCGGTCCCCAAGAACGCGCTGCTGTCGGACGAAGGCACGCATTTCGTCTTCCGCCAGATCCGCGAGGGGTTCGCCCTGCGCACGGATGTGTCGCTTGGCCGGACGTTCGCCGACAGCGTCGAGATCACGGGCGGACTGGCCGAGAACGAGCAGATCGTCACGGAGGGCGCGTTCGTCTGCAAGTCCGATGTGCTGCGCGCCAAGATGGGAGCGGGCTGCGCCGACTGAGGTCCCGTGTCCGTCTTGTCCGAAAGGAACACGCTTATGTTAAACAATTTCATCAGGTTCATTCTATCGCAGCGGCTCATGGTCATCATGGCCGCCGTGGCACTCTCCGTGGCGGGTGTGATCGCCTGGAAGATGCTGCCCATCGACGCCTTCCCGGACGTCACCAACGTCCAGGTGATGGTGCTTTCCGACGCGCCAGGGCTCGCGTCCGTCGACGTCGAGCAGCGGGTCACCTTCCCCGTGGAGAAATCGCTGCAGGGCCTGCCCAAGGTGCGGCAGGTCCGGTCGATGTCCAAGGCCGGGTTCTCGCAGGTCATCGTCGTCTTTGAGGATGACGTGGACATGTACTTCGCGCGGCAGTTGGTCTTCGAACGGCTGCAGGCCGCCAAAGAGCAGCTCCCTGAGGGGGTCGAGCCGGAGATGGGTCCAATCAGCACGGGGCTGGGGGAGATCTACCAGTACACGCTGGAGAGCGCGACGCGCTCGCCGATGGAGTTGCGGACGATCCAGGACTGGCTGGTCTCGCCGCAGTTGCGCGCCCTCGCCGG
>CAYMLQ010000693.1:0-1718 GCA_964390795.1 uncultured Lentisphaeraceae bacterium | reverse complement strand
ACCGACGGAAGGTCCAGCTCGAACACGACCGTTTCCGCTCCCTGCGCCGAGAGCCGCTTCATGCGCTCGACCGTCTTATGCCCGCCGGGCCGCTGGAAATGAATCTCGGCCCTGAGCCCGTGACGCTCGGGCGCTTTGACCTCAAAACGCAACGGCGTCTGCGCCAGCTGCATGATGTCGCCCGGTTTCACCTCCAAGACGCTCGCCTGCAGGGTGTCGAACTCGATGTGCGGAGCGAGCGCCCGCAGAAACAGCAGCCAGCTCTGCTTGGGCCACACGGCGAACAGCAATCCGAGCACCAGCAGCACGCCCGCCGCAGCGGTCAGAAACGGCTTGACCGTACGCACGGTGAACTCCTGCTTGGCATGTACGCCGGCGAGGTCGGTCTTGGCGTCCTGCGTGAGCAGCCGGATCAGCTCGGCCGACGCGCGCTCCGCTTCAAGACCGCCGCCGTGCTCGGCCAGCTCGATGGCCGAACTGATGCGCTCCTGCATGTCGGGGTGGCGCGTCTCCAGCACGCGCGCCATGCGCGTGATGCTCAGCGGCCGGGTCAGCGGCAAAACCAGCATGGACCACGCGGTCGCAGCGGCCAGCGCCAGACCGGCCAATGAAAATGCCCAGCGCACGGCCGGGTGGTACAGCACAACCGCCGCGTCGATCGCCATGATCGCCAGCACCGCGCCGACCGTCACAGCCGCGACGGCCAGCAGGCCGCGCGCCAGCAGGATCATCCTCACGCGCCGGATCATCCGCGTGAGTTGCGCCGTCAGTTCAGGTGGGAGTTTGTGTGTGGTAGTCATGGGAAAACGATCCTATAGAAGCGGCTCGGACAAGCAACAGAATCCAAGGGCCAATGCCTTCAACACACGGATTGTCTTTGACTTGAGCATAATTCTTCCTGCGGGCAAGGCCCATTATTGGTACACGAGCGGGTAGCGCTCTGGATTGGCAAGTGTGTCTAGCTCAAGATCGACATCAAGCGCTGGCCAGTTCAGGTGGGATCCGTGAAGCAGTCGCACGTCGGTCAGCTCAGACACGCGCGCATCGCGGAACCACGGGTACTCGTCGAAGTCAAGAAAGTACTCGCAACCGTTGGCCAAAAGCCAGAAACCGGCCGTTGACACCAGCGTAACCTCAACGGTTGAAGTGTCTGTCCCAAGCGTTGCGGATTTCATTCGTTCGCTCCTCAATTTGCCTTTTGATATCGGAGATTTCGCGGGCGGGGATGCCCTTGTTCATGGCCAGTTCGACGACGGGTTCAATCCAGAACTTCGCCTCCCCGTCCGGGGTCAAGACATGGACGTGCCGGCGCGTCTCTTCGCGCGAGAAGAAAACAACTCGGAAATGGCGATACTGGAATACCGTTGGACTCACTCACTGCCCTCCCTGAGTTTATTGAAAACCCAAAAACAATGCTATGGTAGTGCTCGGGGTGTGGGTTGTCAATGTTACGCGAGCCCGCCCTTTTTCCTCAGCAGCCATTCGAGTGTCAGCAGCAGCGCCAGCAGGAGCAGCACAAACGGGTTGTTCCACAAGGCGTATTCGCGGCGCTCCTGTACGACACGGCGACCTTCGCCGAACGCCTCAAGCAGCGTCGGCAGCAGATCCGGGGTGACCACCTTGCCGCCCGTGCCTTTCGCCAGCGCGTCGAACACCGCCCGGTCCGGACGCACGTTGCCCATCTCGATCGGCCGCCGAGAGGCGGTCACAAGGAACGA
>CAYMLQ010000692.1:0-1721 GCA_964390795.1 uncultured Lentisphaeraceae bacterium | reverse complement strand
ACTTTCCAGCCGGGCAGCGCCTCTTCGAGTTCGCCGCTGATCTGCGCCACGTAGCCGGGAATCACGATGTTCCGCGATTTGACCTGCTGCTCCACGCCGATCTCCTTGATGAACTTGCCGATGCTCGCGCCGGAGAACTTGCCCGCGGCCCAGGCGGTGAGCACGCTCATGCCCTCGCACTCCGGCACCACCAGCCACGCGCTCGTGCCGCTGTTCTCGATCTCTCCGGAAACGATGAAATAGGTGAGAGAGAAGTTCGTGGTCACAAACACCGGCGACTCGGCCGTGGGCTCGCCGATCGGATAGAGCTTGGGCTCGACCTGAATGGGCTTCTGCGGATCCGTGTAAATATTCAGGCGCAGCGCCATCAGCGTGGACATCTGCGCCGGTTCAAGCTCGGGCAGGACGCAGATGCCGCCGTATTTGCAGAGACCGGTGATCGCCTCGACCGAGCCTTTGAACAGGTCGGCGCTCTCCACGAACTGAAGGCAGGGATAGCCGAGCGGCTTGAAGTTGTCGCGAAGCGCCGCGCGCCGCGCGAGGCTCTGCGTCTGGAACTGCTCGGCCAGCGACTGCGTCTGGAACTGCAGCAGCAGGTCGTTGAAGCCCGCAGCCTTGACCTTTGCGGACAGCGCGACCAGCTCGTCGAGCGTCGGCGCGCTCAGGGCCAGCGCGTGGCCGTTGTCCTTGGCAACCGCGATGAGTTCGTCCGCCGTCTCGGGCGTGGCGGACGCGAGCACGCTGCCCGAGTCCTTGACGGCCACGGCGGCGGCCTTCAGCGCCTCGGCGCTCGCGCTGCGCAGCACGAGCGGGCGCTTGACGCACTCCCAGGCCTTCTTGCAGACGGCCGCGTAGGCGGCCGCGTCGGTGCCCTTCTGGGTCACGCAGACCATGTCCACGCGCAGCGTCTCGCCGACGCGCACGAGCACGTAGTCGCGGATCGCCGCCAGCGCGCGCTCCAGCGTGTCGGGTGCGTCGGTGTCGTTGACGTTCACCGCGAGGGCCGTCTGGTGCACAAAGGTCTTCTCATGGCGGTAGAGCACGGTTTCAGCGCCCAGCTTGAGCGACTTGTCCGCGCCCAGCGCGACCTCCTTGACCGGGGGTTCGCTGGCCGCGCCCAAGACGCGCTTGGCCTCGTCCGACGCGTAGGGGCACTCGGACAGCTCCGCCTTCTTGGAGGCGAGCTTCATCGCGAACGCCAGACAGGTGTTTGAACCGCACTCTTTGCAGTTCGTTTTCGGCAGCAGCTTCTGAATCTGTAATCCACTTAAAGCCATTGGGCACCTCGTTGTTTATGCGTCCATCAACTGGTCAATCGCGTCGCGCAGCGCGCGGACCGCCTCGGGGTGGTTCATGATCAGCAGGTCGGCGCCGGCGTAGAGAAGACCCGTGGCCGTGCTCAGCTCCCAGAGCGCCGCGCGCTTGGCCAGATCGCCCCACGCGGGGAAGTCTTTCTCCAGCGCCTTGACTTCCTTGACCTTGGCGCACTCCTGTCCGGGCGAGACGATCAGCGGCGCGGCGAGCATCTTGTCGCCTCCCAGACCGGTCAGGCGGATGCGCTCCATCACGGAGTAGGTGTACTCGATGCCGTAGCCCAGCGCCCCGGTCATGGGGTCCATCACGATCCGCTCGGGCTTCAGGTCCATGTTCGTGAGCAGGATGTTGAGCTGCTTGCCGATGTTCACGTCGATCGGCGACTGGGCCACGACCGAGTGGCCGTA
>CAYMLQ010000691.1:0-1724 GCA_964390795.1 uncultured Lentisphaeraceae bacterium | reverse complement strand
AGCGCGGAGGCGACCTCCAGCCCGACCCGGTTGTACGAAGGCCCGGCCCAGTTCATGGCGCAGGCGTGCCCGAAGATCACGGCCACCGGACAATCCAGCGGCGCCCGCGTAATGAAGTCGAGCATGCGCAGGCGCGTCATCCCGGCCATCAGCCCGCTGCGCAGCAGCAGCGTTTCGCGCTCGCCGCTCTTGAGATCCTGGCGCGGATAGAGCGGATGGACGTTCAGCCGCCCTCCGCCCAGCGCGCCCGACCACAGCTCGCGCACATACGGTTCCGCCTCCTTGGCGTAATATTGGTTGTACCAGAGCGGATAGCCCCAGCGCTTGGCCAGCGAGGTGCGGCAGGGATAGGGCGTGGACTCGTCCGACTGCCCGATGTCGCGGGTCGCGTCCCACCACGACAGCCCGTTCTTGCGGAACTCCTGCGCGCCCGGATACGGCGTCCACGTGGCGTGGGTGACGATGAAGGCGCCCTTGCCGAAGGTCGCTTTGCCCGCGCGGTAGAAGTCATCCTCAACCTCGGCGTTCCGCTCGCGGCACAGGGCGCCGTAACGGTTGATCGCGGCCTGGCGCTCACGCTCCCGACCCCGCTCGCCCGCGCACATCAGCAGCGCGTCGCGCACGAGGTCGCGTCCGCCCGAGCGCTTCGCATAAGCCTCCGCCATCGGCCGGGAGTACCAGTAGCGGTCGTGAGCGGGATTGCCCGTATGATCCGGCGGAAAGCCCCACTCGTCCTTCATGATGCCCGCGAGCGGCACGTCGGCATACTGCCTGATGATGTCGCGCTGATATGACAGCAGGTGCGGCGAGAACACATCCGGCGTGAGGCAGGTGTGCGAGGCGATCACGCAGGCGCTGCGGCCCGGCTGCACGGCCACCCGCACGGCCAGCTTGCGCGGCCCCTCGGCAGTCGCGACCACGCCCTCGGCTGTGATGTCACGCACCGACGCGGGGTCGATGCCGTCCTTGCCGCGCACAAACGAGTAGACGCGCACAAGCCGGGTCGTCAGGCACTCGTATTTGGGGAGGCTGCCGTTCATGTGGTCGCCGGTGTCGACGCCCTGGAACGTGACCTCGGCCGGCGCGCCGTTCGTAAAGTCGGCGAACTTAAGTACCAGCTCCTCCTGCTGCTCCTCCGGGTACTTGGCTCGGAAGGCCTGCCGCGCGAGACGGACGTCCACCTCCAGCGCGACCTTCAGGCCAAGCGTCGCCGCGTACCGCACCGCCCGGCCCATTTGCTCACGAACCTGCGGCTCGACGACCTCGGCCCGGCGGCAGGCGGCGGAGAGCAGCGTGTACGGCGAGTGCGCGGCGGCCGCGTCCAGAAACGGCTTGTAGCCCTCCGGCTCCAGCTCCCGCTGCGTCCAGAACCACGCGCCGATGACGGGCGGCCACTCGCTGCCCACCGACCGCGCCGACGGCTCGGCTGCACACAGCGTAACAGCCACCACGATTCCGAGGATTGCCCAGCGACAAGTCATTGTGACCTCCTAGCCTTCATAAGCAAATGGTAACACGTCTCATCCAATAACGGCAAGCCTTGGGCAATGGGACATCGACAGCCCGGAGAATGTGGCTGATGCGCAGGGAGGTCTGGCGGGGTCAGGCAGGAATGCCTGCCCTACCGGCTTCGTGTCAGGCAGGAATGCCTGACCTACGGGAATGAGAAATGTAAGTCGGGCATTCCTGCCCGACACAGTAAGTCGGGCATTCCTGCCCGACAC
>CAYMLQ010000690.1:0-1732 GCA_964390795.1 uncultured Lentisphaeraceae bacterium | reverse complement strand
GCTATCCGCTCAAGCCGGGCACGGTGACGGTCAGCTTCAAGTCCTTGAGTCCGGGCTGGCTGGCGCCCGCGAAGCAGACGGTGAAAGTGCTCTTCGACCAGACTGCCGCTATCAACGCGGTCGCCACGTATGTGCCGGTCGTCGCGTGGCAGTTGAGCGCGGAGAGCCTGCCTGGCAGCGGGACGGTCACGCTCTCTCCGGCAAACGGCCAGGTGCTGCCGGGCAAGCGCGTGACGCTGACGGCCAAAGCGGCGGCGAATTTCGTCTTTGTCGGGTGGTCGGGGCTTGACGATGTGGCCGCAGGGGCTGAACGCAGCCCGACGGTCGCGGTCTCCCCTACGCGGGACGCGGTTTACACGGCGCGTTTCCGCGCCAAGAGCGACTGTGAGCTGCCTGAAATCAGTTTGGACGCAGCGACTGAGTGCATGGTCGGCGTGACCTACAGCGCGGTTGTGAGTGTGAACGACGGGGCTCTGCCCGTGAAATTCACCTCGACAGCACTGCCCGCGGGGCTCAAGATCGATCCCGTGACGGGTGCGATATCGGGCGTGCCGACCAAGGCCGGGACGATCAGCGTGACGTTCAACGCCGCAGGTGCGGGCGGCGCCGCGTCGCCGCAGGTGCGCGTCTTCCATGTTGCGGCCTTGCCCCTGTGGGCGCAGGGGGCGTTCAGCGGGTGGGCATACCTGCGGCTCTTCGCGCCGGGGATGGCCGATACGGCGGTGTCTTTCCCCGGAACGGCCTCGATGAGCGTGTCGGCGGTTGGAAAGGTCACCGGTAAAGTCACGTGCGGCGGGACGAATTACGTCTTCACTGCGGCGTCCTACGCGCCTGCGGAGGCCGGCTTTGACAGTCTCAGTTTCACGGCCGAGGCGAAGGCCGGCAAGGTGACACTGCCGCTGAACTTCAGCGTGCACCAAATAGCGCCTGATTCCGAGGCGCTGGCGACGCTGGGCGGGGCGAGTTGCGATTATCTGGACGAGCGCGCGTCGTGCGACGTCTACATGGTCCGCAACGCTTGGAAGGATCCGGGTATGACGGTGGTGGCTACCAACTACGCCGGTTACTACACGGCCACGCTGCCGGGAGGGGACGGTTGCGGCAGCGGATACCTGGCGTTTACGGTGGACAAGGCTGGCGGAGTGAAAACCGCGGGCAAGCTGGCGGACGGCACCGCCGTGTCGCTCAGCGGGACGCTGGGAATGGACGGGGGCGGAACGGTCATCATGGTGATCTACGTCGCGCCAACGGCTTATAAAGGCGGCAGTTTCTTCGGGCTGGTGGAGTTTTTGAGGACGGAGGAGGGTGGGCCTGTTGTCGTGCGCATGTTGGATGATGGGGACATCCAGGGGCTTTTCCTGTGGGAAAATGACAACCCTGCCGCGACGCAGGAGTATGGCGTGGAGTTCAGCCGCATGGTGGATCTGCACGGCGGGAGGTACAATACGCTGATCAACCTGCGTGACTACTACGAGAATGGGCTGGTTGTGGGCGGCGTCGCGCTTCCCGCGTTGACGGCGGCGGTCAAGTACACGGATTGGGACTGGGAGTCGCAAAGGGAGCCGCCGCCGAAAATCACCTGGACGGAGAACGGCGTCTTCGGGGCAGCGGAGGGCGCGACGCCGAACGGGCTGGTGCTGGGCGTCACGCCCGCCACCGGCGTGGGGACAGGGCTGGCCGCGCCGCGGGCGGACACGCCGGTCAGGGACGCGGAGACGGGCGAATACGACTA
>CAYMLQ010000689.1:0-1740 GCA_964390795.1 uncultured Lentisphaeraceae bacterium | reverse complement strand
CCCGCCGTTCGCGCCCACATAGGTGTAGGTCATCAGCGGGTCCATCGCCACATTCAAGCCCACGTGCTTCATGGCCGTCAATGCGCGTGCGCCCGCGATCGACGCGCCGATCGCGACCTCCATGGCAACCTTCTCGTTCACCGCCCACTCGCAGTTGATCGTCTCCTTGAACTTGGCGACGTTCTCCAGAATCTCGGTGCTCGGCGTGCCCGCATAGGCCGACGCCACCGTACACCCGGCTTTGCAGGCCGCCCACGCGACCGCTTCATTCGCTGACAACAGAACTTTGTGACTCATTCGTTACTCTCCATTAAATCGAAGCCTCTCACTCCTGCGCGGGCACCAGCCGGATGCGCGCGATCACCACCGGCACGCCCGGAGCGTTGCACGGGTCAAAGCGCAACCGGCTGACCCGGCCGCGCCAGGCGCGGCTCTGGCCCACTTCGAACACGTAGTCGTGGAACGCGCCGTCCGCAGCCAGCGGCAGCGACAGGCTCGTGCCCTCTGTCGGCGTGCCGCCCGAAGACCAGAAGAGCTGGCACGTGCCGCCCGCCGCAGCGGCGACCTTCATGCGCACCACGATCTGGCTGAACTTCTTCGCATGCACCGTCGGGAACGCGCGCTCCAGCGCGGGATCGCGCGTCTGGGTTGTGAACGTCAGGCCCTCGGCACCCGCCTTGAAATCCTTGATGCCCATCGAGGCGAACCAGCCCTGCGCGCCCGTGCGGAAGGTCCAGACCGTCGCGGTGTCGGTCGGCGGCATGGGCAAGTCGTAGGGGCCGCGGCCCACATCCTGCGGCCCGTAGTTCTGCGGCCAGCCCTCGGCGGGCTTCTGACAGAAGGCGCTGCGCACAGCCTCATACATGCCGAACCCGAACTGCGCGTTCGGCTCGGCATAGGAGCCCTCGCCCCACTCGTTGAGCGGCGCGAGCGTCAGGCGCTTTACGCCAGACTCGTCCGCAAACCGCCGTGCGTCTTTGCAGATGCGCTGGAAGTGGCCAACCGTGCGGCCATAAATTTCGGTGCCTTTGTCGCCATGCCACGGGCGGTCGTCCCAGCCGGTCGAGAGGTTGGGAAGGAAGGGCAGGATGCCGGTCTCCTGCAGCCCCCGCCAGTGCGCGAGGTTGGAGTCCGCCACCAGGTCAAAGGAGAAGCGGCGCGGGTTCTCCGCCTTGCCGCCGTGATGCATGTAGTGATAGATCGAGGTCATGTCAAAGCCCATGTCCTTGAGCCCCTGCACCACGTCGGGCGCCCACGATGACTCCGGCCACTTCATCGCAATGAAATAGACACCCTTGTAACCGGCTTCGACCGCCATCTTGCGCGAAAGCTCCAGGAGACGCTTGCAGCCGTCTCCGCCACCCAGGTCGCGGTTCATGTTCTGGGGGCTCCAGATCATGACCACAGGCTTGCCGTCGATGCGGTAGTACTCCGGCATGTTGAAGTAGTTGTCGATCCAGAATTTCGCAACCTCGCGCTGATCCGCCTCGGAGTGGCTGCCCTCGGCGTTGTGGTTCGCCCACATCACCGCCCACTTGAGATAGGATTTGTAGCGTGCCTGCTTGAACGCCTTGATCCAATGGTCGTGGTGCTGGCTGCCCTTGTGCCAATACCAGTCCACGAGGAAGTAGGAGAGCCCGTTCTCCACGGCCCACTTGATCTGCCAGTCCACCACCTCGGGGTTGGCCTCGTCATACCAGCCCAGCACCGGCTTGCGCTCCGGCGCCACCGGCCAGATGC
>CAYMLQ010000688.1:0-1746 GCA_964390795.1 uncultured Lentisphaeraceae bacterium | reverse complement strand
GGGCGTGGCACTCCTTGGCGCTGAACAACCATCACGGCGGCGTTGTCCTCTGGGACGGCCACCTGTACGGGTCGGACTTTCTCGGCAAGTGGCTATGCCTCGAAATGAGTAGCGGCCGCGTGGCCTACAAGGCCGAAGGAGTGGGCAAGGGCTCCCTCACCTGCGCCGGCGGCATGCTTTACACGGTCGGGGAGAAGGGCGGGACCGTGGGGCTGGTGAAGGCCACGCCGCAGGGGCATACGGTGATCAGCAGGTTCCGTCTGCCGCAGGGCGGCAACGGGCCGGGGTGGGCGCATCCGGTCGTCTGCGGCGGACGGCTCTACCTGCGGCACGGGGATCGCCTGTACTGTTACGACGTGAGAAAAGAATAAGGCAAGCAGGGCCGCGCCGCCGTCGACGTGTCGGCAATCATTGGAGGGACACAGGAATGAAAAAGAGTCTGAACAAAGATGCAGTCTTGGACATGGTGCGCGGGTTCCAGCCGTCATGCGTCGTGATCGCGGCGGCGGAACTGGACGTCTTCACGATCCTGCACGCCCGGCCCCTGTCCGCGGCCGGGCTGGCCAGCCGGATCAAGGGGGACACCAGGGCCGTAGCGGTTCTGCTGGACGCGCTGTCAGCCGTCGGGCTTCTGGATAAAGGGTCCGGCGCCGAACCCGCCTACAGCGTACCCAAGGCGGCGGCCGATGTCCTGACCGAGTCCGGGTCGCAGTGCATGCTGGGCATGATCCGCCACCTTGGCAACTGCATGAGAGGCTGGGGACAGCTGGCCGGCGTCGTGCTGAGCGGTAAACCCGCCAGCCGCCGTCCCAGCGTCTTGGGAGCTGGCGGCGACCTGGCCTCGTTCATCCGTGCCATGCACGAGATATCCGAGCCCCTGGCTATGCCGCTCGTCGCCGGCCTCGGCAAGCTGAAGTTCACGCACGTGCTGGACCTGGGCGGGGCCTCCGGCACGTGGACACTGCCCTTCCTCCGGCTCAACCCAGAAGCCTGCGCGACCATCATGGACCGGCCCGAAGTCATCCCCATGGCCCGGCGGCTGATGAGGAAGGCCGGCCTCACGGACAGGGTGAGACTGGTCGCGGGCGACTTCATGAGACAGGCATTGCCTGAAGGCTGCGACCTGGCCTGGGTGAGCGCCATTGTCCACCAGAACTCACGGGCGCAGAACCGGAGATTGTTCGCGAAGGTGCTCTCGGCCCTTGAGCCCGGCTGCCTGATCCTGATCCGCGACATCATCATGGACTCGTCCCGCCTCAGACCTGCGGGCGGCGCGATGTTCGCCGTCAACATGCTGGTCAACACGCCCGGGGGCGGGACGTTCACGTTCGGCGAACTCCGTGATGACCTGAAGGCCGCGGGGTTCGTGAAGATAAGGCTCCTGCGCCGGGGCCAGTGGATGGACTCCGTGGTCTGCGCCTCGAAGCCTGTGGGCAAGATGAGACTGAAGCAAGGAGAGCGGGAATGAGCATTGTCAATGACAACGCGGTGTTGGGCAGCCAGTGCTTTTGCAGGTGAAAGGTCGTTTAGAGCCAATTTGGCAGAAAACGGCATGGTTACTTAAGCAAAAAACATGATTACTAAATGGTTACTAAAAAAGGATTTTACGGGGTGCTTTCGTGTGCTTTGCGAGGGAGCTAAGAAAAGCAACAGAAGCGGTTATATATGCAAAAAGCCCAATAAAACCGCGTGTTTTATGGGCTTTTGACTGGAGCCAGCAATCGGGTTCGAACCGATGACCTCATG
>CAYMLQ010000687.1:0-1773 GCA_964390795.1 uncultured Lentisphaeraceae bacterium | reverse complement strand
GCAATCATCCTCTCGTCGCTGACAACCGTGCTGTTGCGCAACGGGTACAAGGTCTTGGACATCTTTCAGGTCATCGGGCTGGGTTACGGTGCGGTGGTCTGCCTTGCGGCGGCCTTCCTCTTCCGCCCGCCCTTCGCGGTCAGTGGGAACGGCCACGTAGCCGCGAAGGACGTGTTGAAAGATCGCGTCTTCCGGGCACTGGCGACCGGCATCTTTTGCGGCACGTTCGCCGGGCTGCTGGTCATCGGAAGCCTCAAGCCCATCGGCATGGACGGCGGCTCGACATCCGGGTCGGCCACCGCCGCCATCAGTCTCTTCGCCTTGGGCAACGCCTCCGGAAGGCTCGCGTGGGGCTGGCTGTTCGACCGGTTCGGGTATCCGGTCATACCGCTCTCGCTGGTGTTTCTGGGAGTTAGTCTGGCCCTGCTGCTTGTTGTGCGGTTCTTGCCCGCCGCCTTTTCTGCGAGCGCCTTTTTGGTGGGGCTTGGGTTTGGGGCTTGTTTCGTATTGTACGCGGCCCAGGTGGCCTTGCGCTACGGTGCGGAGCAAGTCGCGAGCGTCTATCCGCTGGTCTTTCTGGCGCATGGCGTGGCGGGGATCACGGGGCCGCCGCTGGGTGGTTTCCTTTACGACTGTACCCGCAGTTATGTCTGGGCACTGGTCGCCGGCATGGCCGTGCTGGCGTTCGGTGCCTGGCGGACCTACAGGGTTCACGGTGTCGGGTTGGAGATATCGTTAAGCCGGGTTGACGTGCGAGGGCCTTCTCGCCTAAACTGAGCCGAGTAGAAACACTGGGAGGCAACACATGCACAAGACGAAACCCGAGTTTTCAACCAAGACCAAGGGGGAGATCGAGTCCGAGATCTGCGAAGCCCTCATTAAGTTTGAGCGAGAGTACATGGGGCGCGGCCCCGAGGAGGCCCGCTCCTATATCCTTGACGACCTGATCATCGTGCGGCTGCGCGGTGTTCTCACGCCTGCGGAGCGGCAGTTGGTCAAGAGTGAGGTCGCCGGACATGGGCGCAGTTTGATCAAGCAAGTGCGCATGGAGCTTATAGAAAAAGCGCGGCCTCTGCTCGAAGTGCTTGTGCATGACATCACGGGGCAGCACGTCAAAAGCCTGCACACCGACATCAGCACGGCCACCGGCGAACGCATCATCGTCTTTTCGCTTGCGGGCCCCTATGCCTTTCAAGGAGCGACGAGCGCATAGACCGCCTGAGGGGAATGTCCGAACGGGACTTTTTGCCAAACGGTTACATGAGGAACATCGAAGAAACTCAACAGACAAGGAGCGCTTATGAAGAAGCTTATGCCTGAAGCGTCCGCCGCGAAGCGTCGCGTACGCATCACTGACACCACGCTGCGTGACGCGCACCAGTCCTTGTGGGCGACGCGCATGCGCACGGACGACATGCTGGCGGTCGCCGGCGAGGTCGACAACGGGGGATACTACTCGCTGGAGTGCTGGGGCGGGGCGACGTTCGACGTGTGCCTGCGGTTCCTGCGCGAGAACCCGTGGGAGCGGCTGCGCCAGCTCAAAGCGGTCTGCCGGAAGACGCCGTTGCAGATGCTGCTGCGCGGCCAGAATATTCTGGGTTACAAAAACTACCCGGATGACGTGCTGGAGCGTTTCATCGCGCTGGCCTGTGAGAACGGCATGGACATCTTCAGGATCTTCGACGCGCTGAACGACACGCGCAATCTCGCGAAGGCGATCCAGGCGGTCAAGAAATACGGCGGCCACGCGCAGGGCACGATCTGCTACACCTA
>CAYMLQ010000686.1:0-1786 GCA_964390795.1 uncultured Lentisphaeraceae bacterium | reverse complement strand
CCGCATCCTATAAAATGAGGATATTCAACATCGCGCCCCTGTGGTATTCATTGAGGGCAAAGAAACGGAAGGCAGGGTTATGGACGGTCAGAGCAAAGGGGATGTGAAACGGGGACTCGGCCGTCTGGCCGTCGCGGGGTGGCTCGCCGCCGTGTGCGCGACGGGCGGGGCGTGTGCCGCCGAGGGAGGTGTTTGCGGAAAGCGTCCCAACATCGTCGTCCTGCTGACGGACGACCAGGGTTACGGCGATTTTTCCGCTCACGGGAATCCGGTTTTGAAAACCCCGAATCTGGACCGGCTGCGCGCCGAGGGAATTCGCTTTGAAGACTTCCATGTCGGTCCGACGTGCGCGCCGACGCGTTCCGCGCTGTTGACCGGCCGTCATGAGTTCAAGAACGGGGTGACCCACACCATCCTCGAACGCGAGCGTCTCACCCTGGCGGCGACCACGCTCGCGCAGGTTCTGAAGTCCGCCGGTTACGCCACCGGCATCTTCGGCAAATGGCACCTGGGCGACGAGGCCGAGTATCAGCCAGGCCGGCGCGGCTTCGACGAAGTCTTC
Source organism: uncultured Lentisphaeraceae bacterium (assembly GCA_964390795.1). GTDB lineage: Bacteria > Verrucomicrobiota > Kiritimatiellia > RFP12 > UBA1067 > CAYMLQ01. The sequence continues at coordinate 1,224 of CAYMLQ010000686.1, read as the reverse complement.
ATCCACGGCGGCGGCGGGATCGGCCAGACCTATCCCGGCTCCTGCGGCGACGCGCCGGGCAACACCTACTCCAACCCCGCCATCCTGCACAACGGCACGTTCGAAAAGACGCAGGGCTACTGCACGGACGTCTTTTACGCGCAGGCGACCCGGTGGATAGAGAGCCAGCGGAAGAGTGGAAGGCCCTTTTTCGCCTACATCGCCTCCAACGCCCCGCATTCGCCATATATCGCGAAGCCCGAGGACAAGGCGCGTTATGCGGACAAGGGCCTTTCGGAGGACGTGCAGAACTTTTTCGGCATGATCCACAACATCGACGCGAACGTCGGCGCGCTGCTCGCCAAGCTTGAGGAATGGGGTCTCGCGCAAGACACGCTGGTCGTCTTCATGAACGACAACGGCGGAACGGCGGGCGTGAAGGTGTACAACGCCGGCATGCGCGGCGGAAAGAACACCGCCTACCTGGGCGGTACGCGCGCCGCCTCCTTCTGGCGCTGGCCCGGCACGCTGAAGCCGGGCGACTGCAAGGCGCTGACCGCCCACATCGATCTCTTCCCGACGCTTGCGGAAATCGCGGGGGCCTCCCTGTCGGCTGAAGTCACGAACCAGGTCGAAGGACGCAGCCTCGTGACGTTGCTTGAGAACCCCCGCACGGCCTGGCCGGACCGCTGCCTCTTTACGCATCAGGGCCGCTGGGACAAACTGGCCGATCCGAACGAGGCCAAGTTCAGGATGGCCGCTGTGCGTAACACGCGCTGGGCACTGGTGAGCGAAAAAGGAGGACGGGAGCCGCAGTGGCAGCTCTTCGACCTCAGCACGGACTATGGGCAGCAAAAGGATGTGATCGACCAACATCCTGAGGTTGTCAAGGACCTTGCCGCTGAATTTGATCGCTGGTGGTCCGCGTGCCTGCCGCTCATGGATAATGAGAAGGCCATGGGACCCGCAGTCAATCCTTTCCAAGCGCGCTACTATGCCCAGTTCGGTGGCGCTCCGACACCGGAGGACCTCAAGCGCATGGATCCCCAGGGTGCACTGACCTTCGGCAAGAAGGGGACGGACGGCAAGAAGCGCTGAGAGAAAGTTAAACGCTCAACGTTGACCTGTCCACCGTAGACGTACTCGCGGAGGTGGAACGTCCAACGCTCAAGTGAAATAGATAAGCCCACCGCCCGCCATGCGGGAACAAACTGACTGGTAACTTAATCTTAATCTGTTTACTTA
>CAYMLQ010000685.1:0-1804 GCA_964390795.1 uncultured Lentisphaeraceae bacterium | reverse complement strand
TCCGGATGAAGACACAACTTGCTGAATTGAAAAAACGCATCGGTCTTTGAGGCCAAAGAAAGGGGTCCGCTTGACGCAATCGTTTCCTGAAACGTGTTTGTCGCGGTTCGGACGACGGTCAACGAAACGCGACATCCGGGGAGACGTGGCGCCCTGCGGATACCCCTTTTCAGAAAGAGATCATGACCTCTGTCAGCCATCCTCCCGAAGCGCATCATCCAGGCCAGCCGGCGGTGTTCCTCGACCGCGACGGCACCCTGATCGAAGACCGCGGGCACTTGCGCGATCCTCATGAGGTCGTGTTTTTCGACGAGACCGTTGAGGCCCTGCGGCGGCTACAGGCGCATGTGCGGCTGTTCATCGTCACGAACCAGTCCGGAGTGGGCAAAGGCCTGGTCACGGCGGAAGAGGCCGAGCGTGTTAACGCGTTCGTTATGGACGATCTGCGCCAGAAGGGGGTACACATCACGGCGCTCTATTGCTGCCCTCACCGGCGCGAGGACGGGTGCGACTGCATCAAGCCGAAGCCGTTCTTTTTGGAAGAGGCTGCACGCGATTTCGGTCTTGATTTGCGGCGCTCGTTTGTCGTCGGCGATCACCCCAGCGACGTCGAACTGGCTCTCGGTGTCAGAGCGGGGGCGCTCTATGTCCTGACCGGCCACGGCGTTAAACACAGAAGTGAAGCGCCAGCGGGAGGCATCGTCGTTCCTGGAATCCGCGAGGCCGCCGAATGGGTGCTGGCATGCCTTGAGATGTGGCGGCAGGAACTGAGGCTTCCCGGACTGCTCCACAGCGCGGCCGAGATGTTACGCCGGGGCGGCATTGTGGCGTTCCCTACCGAGACGGTGTACGGACTGGGAGCCGCGGTGTTTGATGAAAAGGCAGTCGCGAGGGTTTTTGAAGCCAAACAGCGCCCGCGTTTCGACCCTTTGATTGTCCATGTCAACAGCGTGGAGCAACTGGAACTTCTGGCCGAACGAGTCCCTCCGGCAGCGTATTTGCTGATCGCCCGCTTCTGGCCCGGCCCGCTGACACTGATCCTGCCCAAGGCGGCAGGCGTGCCCGATCTGGTCACGGCCGGGCTTCCGACCGTCGCGGTGCGCATGCCCCGGCATCCGATGGCGCTGGAACTGATCCGGCAGACCGGCATGCCGATTGCCGCACCCAGCGCCAATCCGTTCGGGCACACCAGCCCTACGACCGCGCAGCATGTGCGGGGGCCCTTGGGCGGGCGCATCGACCTCGTGTTGGATGGCGGGACGTGTTCGGTCGGGATCGAATCCACCATCCTCTCTTTCTGCGACGGACCGCCCGTCCTGTTGCGTCCCGGCGGCGTGCCGGTGGAGGACATCGAAGCGCTCATCGGGTCGGTGGCCAAGACGCCTTTGGCGAGCCAAGAGGCGGTGTCCGCGCCCGGCATGCTGCCCAGGCACTACGCGCCGCGCACCCGGTTTCACGTCGTGAGCTGGCCGGACTCCGCTTTCGCGCACGCCGGAGAGCGGACGGGGCTTCTGACATTAAAGCACACGTCTTACGCAGGCGAATTCGCCGCCGTAGAAGTTCTTTCCGAAAACGGCGACCTGCGTGAGGCCGCCGCGAACCTCTTTGGCGCCATGCGCCGGCTGGACGAGCTGGGCTTGGAGCTGATTGTCGCGGAAACCGTGCCCAACGTGGGTCTTGGACGCGCGATCAACGACCGGCTCTTTCGCGCGGCGGGAATTGAACAAGTAAAAGGCGACTGAACAAGAAAAGGAGACGTCCACATGCAGACAGAGACAGCACCGTTGGTATCCATCGTCATGGG
>CAYMLQ010000684.1:0-1810 GCA_964390795.1 uncultured Lentisphaeraceae bacterium | reverse complement strand
CCGCAGGGCATCCAGACCGGCGGCTACGGCTTGAAAGTCAAAACCCGCGACATCGCCGCGTTGGGCCAGCTCTATCTTCAAAAGGGAACATGGAACGGCAAACGGCTTCTGTCGGAAAAGTGGGTCGGCCTGGCCACATCCAAACAGATCAGCAACGGCGACAAGCCGGACAGCGACTGGAGCCAGGGATACGGCTTCCAATTCTGGCGCTGCCAGCACAACGCCTTTCGCGGCGACGGCGCGTTCGGCCAATACTGTGTGGTTATGCCAGACCAGGACGCCGTGCTCGCGATCAACAGCGGACTGGGCGACATGCAGCAGGTGCTGAACCTGGTGTGGGCGCACCTGTTACCGTCCATGCGCCCTGAACCGCTGGCAGCCGCCCCCGCGGCGCGGACGCAGCTTTCAAACAAGCTCGCCTCTCTCACGCTCCGGCCGGTCAAGGGTGAGCGCAACTCGCCCGGCGCCGCGACCGTGCTGGGAAAAACCTATACGTTCGATGACAACGAGAAGGGCCTTCAAACCCTTTCCCTGAATCAAGACGACAATGGATTTTACCTCAAGCTGCGTAATATCCACGGCGAACAGCGGATAAGTTGCGGTTCGGATCTCTGGCTCAAGGGCGACGTCACCTTCGAAAAGGAGCTTACCCGACCCGTCGGAGGGACAAACGGCCGGCAGCCCATTGCCGCAACGGGCGCATGGTCGGCCCCTGACCGGTACGTGGCCTGCGTGTATTTTTGCGAGACTCCGTATCGTCTGACCCTGACGCTCGCCTTCAAGGAGGATCGCCTAGCCCTCGATTTGGACTATAATGTCATGTTCGGCCCGCAGAAAAGGTGGCAGCTCGCCGGCCGCTTGGCTCCGCAGCAATTCTAAATTTGACTTCTGAGCCACGGAAATGCAGGCTAAAGCCTGTACTACGAACGGTTTCTTACACGGAAAGAAGCGTTTGTAGTGCAGCCTTCAGGCTGTCTCAAGCCAAATTTAGAATTGCTGTTGGCTCCGCCGCAGAGTGTTGCCGAATCCGCAATAACCTGCTATAACTCATGTAAGAACAAGCCCACCGTACACCGTTGAACCGCGAGTCTCGCACCCGCATTAGAACCCTCATTCCAATCCCCATGATCCCCACAATCCAGCTCCAAGCCATCGCCACACTCGCTGCGCGCCGCGCGGGCGAGCACGTCCTTGCCAACCTCCACCGCCGCGGCGACGTGAACTCCGTCCTGCGCACCGACGTGAAGCACAAGCTCGACGTCGAGGCTCAGGAAACCGCCACCGCGGTTATCCTCTCGGCCTTTCCCGACCATGCCATCCTGGGCGAAGAGACCTGCGACGCGCCCCTGCCGGAGAGCGACTACACCTGGATTATCGACCCGATCGACGGCACGATCAACTTTTTCCACGGACTGCCCTGGTGGTGCTGCTCGGTCGCGGTGCGCTTCAAGGGCGAGCCTGTCGCGGGCGCGGTCTTCATCCCCGAGATGGGCCAGATGTACGAGGCCACCTCCGATGGCCCGGCCCTCTGTAACGGCACGCCCATCCACGTCTCGGCCACCGCACGCATCGACCTCGCGATGCTGGCGACCGGCGCGGACAAATGGGATCTCGGCGAGCACGCCTTCAAGTTCATGCGCAAAGTCGCCGAGATCGGACAGCGGCCTCGCATCCTCGGCGCCGCCGCCGTGGACATGTGCATGGTGGCCGCAGGCAAGCTCGACGGGTATTTCGAAGCCGGCATCTACGTCTGGGACATGGCAGCCGCCAGCCTGATCGTCGAACGCGCGGGCGGCCGCTGCGAGATCCT
>CAYMLQ010000683.1:0-1817 GCA_964390795.1 uncultured Lentisphaeraceae bacterium | reverse complement strand
CATAGAACAGTATGAAGGAGAATCCCGCCAGCAGGGCCGAGACCGTAAGCTGCACGCCGGCGAACCAGTCGTACAGGCCGTGAAGCAGTGCGGATACCGAGAGCCCGACGATGAACAGCGCCCCGCAGCGTTTGCGGGTCGCGGCCGCCACGGACACGAAATAGGAGAACGTGCCAGCCCAGACCGCGTGGCAGAAAACTAGGGAGAGTGACCGCAGCATCGTATTCACCATGGCGTTCTGAACACCCACAGCCAAACCTTCGGCGCCATAGCGACTGGCCAGCGAGTAGGACGAAAGCACGGACGCGTGCCCATAAGACACGTTCTCGAAGGCCGCGAACCCGAGACCGGAGAAGACACCGATCTCGACCATGGCGAGAGGGTCGGCGGCGCGGCGCTTCCACGCCAGATAGCCGAACACGGGGAGTGCCTTGCACAGCTCCTCCCAGATGCCGACTTGGAAGACGAACCCGAACAGCGAGACGACCAGGTTGTCGCTCTGGCACATTTCCGTGTAGGCTTCGGGGAGCACGTGCCCGTAAAGCCACAGCAGGATGTTGATTCCCGCGATACCGGTGAAGAACAGGGAGCCGACAGCCACCTTCAAATCCGAAGCGCCCTTGAGGACGTACTTGCGGAAAATCACGCCCCATATCGCCGCGAAGAACAGCGCGAAGGCCGTGAGCTGGGTGCTGGAGCCGTCCGCCTGTATCGTGCCGATCAGGAGCGGGACCACGCCAAGCAGGGCAACTGACCAGAACACGCCGTCCTTCGCCAGAGCAGCAAGATTGCTTTGGTCGATGGGCAGGACCTCGGCCTTCCAGTCCATCTGCTTGAGGTCCCCGATCACGGACTGCGCGTGGCGCTGGCCGGCGTTTACCAGGTTCGCCGCCATGTTGCCGGTCTTCGAGGCCGCGGCGGAAACCGATGGCGGCAAGGCCGCGCCAGGCCCCCTGAAACAGCCTTTCAGTTCGGACTCGGACGCCGGGATCCAGTTATCAGTGCCTTCCAGCAAAACCAACGTCACTGGGGTAATCGAACCCGCTGCTATCAAAGCCTTGGCAGCACCGTCATCCACCGGACCATACTGTTTATCGCCGACCCTGTAACACCAGTTCATCGCTTTCCTCCCCGTTGACCTGTACGCTAGGTCAGCGTTAAACCCGACCTGCGGACAAAAAATGAGGGACGCGGACATTCAACCCCGCGCCCCTTCAGTAGGCCCGGCAAGGCCCGGAAAGCAGACGCAAAGCAGAAGCCGCGCCCCCCAAAGGGTTCGCGACCTCGCAAAAGCATCCGCCTTCCTGAAAAAACTTGCCGGTTTACTGAAGAGACGGCTTCCTGCGAGAAGCAGAAAACAAAGTTATGTCAGCGCTCTAAACTGTCTGAACAGTTCCTCCTAATGGGGCGCACACGCGCCCGTTATGACGTGTATAAAATACACCCAAACCACTGCGATAAAAAGCGGATTCTCCGGTTTTCTCCAATCCATCACCCCACCACAGAAAGGACAACGACCATGCCATCAAACCCAAACCAGCACCTGCTGGACGTGCTGACCCGCGAAGGCGTGCTGCTGAGCGTCAGCGTGCGCTACTGGCGGGCGGCAAAGAAACTACAGGCCCAGGATCTCGGGCTCGACCCCGACGACGTCACGGATCGGCTCATCAGCCTCGGCCACAAGCGCTTGATGCCCAAGGACGCCTTATCAGCGTTCGCGCTCATCGAATCCCGCGCCCACGCCCTCGTGGACGCCTCCACGTTCCCGTTCTTGGGCGGGATCGCAAGGTTCCTGCCGAACCGCAAGCTGGGCGAGG
>CAYMLQ010000682.1:0-1821 GCA_964390795.1 uncultured Lentisphaeraceae bacterium | reverse complement strand
AGCCCGCGACTGGCAAGCTGTTCCTGCCTGCCACTGACACGGTTCGATTCCGTGGCCGACAGTACAGTCTGGATGATAGAAGATGCGGATATGTGCGTGCATTGCCCCGGCTACGTATAGGCCGGGGTTTTTGTTTTTCGGGGTTAGATATGGATACTGAAGCGGTCTTTGACGATGTTGAGAGCTGTATCGAGGCGTTCTGCCAGGGGCAGATGGTGATCGTGGCGGACGACGAGAGCCGCGAGAACGAGGGCGATCTGATCGTAGCCGCCGAGAAGGTGACGGCCGCCGGAATCAATTTCATGGTGACGCACGCGCGCGGCCTAGTGTGTGTGCCGATGACCGGTGCGCATTTGCGAAAGCTGGGCGTGGAGCGCGCGCCGAGCCGCAACCGCGGTGATAAGTTTGCGACGGCCTTTACCCTATCGGTAGATGCGGCCACGGGTGTCACGACCGGCATCAGCGCGGCGGATCGTGCGCGTACGGTGCAGGTGCTGATCGACGACGCGTCGGGTGCGGAGTCGGTGGTGAGCCCGGGCCATCTCTTCCCGTTGGAAGCTCGCGAGGGCGGGGTGCTGGTGCGCGCGGGGCACACCGAAGCCGCCGTGGACATGGCGAAGCTGGCCAATCTGAAGCCCGCCGGAGTGATCTGCGAGATTATGATGCCGGACGGCACCATGGCGCGGCTGCCGCAACTGCGCGCGTTCGCAAAAGAGCACGGGCTGAAGATGCTGTCGATCGCGGATCTGATCCAGTACCGCCGCCGCCGCGAGCGTCTGATCGAGTTTGTAGAGGAGGTTGAACTGCCGACCGCCTACGGGCACTTCAAGCTGCGCCTCTACACCTCTTCGCCCGATGGCATGGATCATTTGGTGCTGATCAAAGGCAACGTGACTACCGCCTCCGCTCCGCTGGTGCGCGTCCACAGCGAATGTCTGACGGGGGACGTGTTCGGGTCGGCGCGGTGCGACTGCGGCAGCCAGCTCCACGCCGCCATGCGCATGGTGGAGGTGGAGGGGTGCGGCGTGATCCTCTATATGCGCCAGGAAGGGCGGGGCATCGGGCTCGCCAACAAGCTGCACGCGTACAAATTGCAGGAGGGCGGGCTCGACACGGTGGAGGCCAACATCAAGCTGGGTTTTCCGGCCGACATGCGCGACTACGGGGTCGGCGCACAGATTCTGGCCGATATCGGGCTGAAGCGCCTCCGGCTGATCACCAACAACCCCAAGAAGCTGATCGGCTTGCAGGGATACGGGCTGGAGATTACGGAGCGCGTGCCGGTGGTGTTCGAGCCGGGCGACTTCAACCGCCGGTATCTTGAAACGAAAAAGGCGAAGATGGGGCACCTGATTTAGTTAGTAGTTAGTAGTTAATAGTTAGGACGTAGGACAAGCGAGAGGAGACCAGAGATGAAAGAGATCGCGGGACAGTTGGATGCGACGGGAATGAAGATGGCCCTCGTGGTCAGCCGGTTCAACAGTTTCTTCACCGAGCAACTGGTGAAGGGCGCGGCTGACTGCTTTATCCGCCACGGCGGCAAAGACGAGGATCTGACGCTGGTGCGCGTGCCGGGGGCTAACGAGGTGCCGCAGGTCGCGCAGAAGCTGGCGGCCTCCGGCACCGTCGACGCCGTGGTGGCGTTGGGCGCGGTGATCCAGGGCGCGACGCCGCACGCGGACCTGATCAACGGGACGGTGGCGCGCGCGTTGTCGAAAATCGCCCTGGACACGGGCGTGCCGGTGCTGAACGGCATCGTTTGCGCTCAGAATCTGGAGCAGGCGATCGAGCGTGCGGGCACCAAGCACGGCAACAAGGGCT
>CAYMLQ010000681.1:0-1823 GCA_964390795.1 uncultured Lentisphaeraceae bacterium | reverse complement strand
GTGATACGAACGCCGGGTCTTGGTTTGACGTGGGCGCCGCGAGCAATCTGGCGGGATTGATTGATCCCGCGCCCGCCGAAGTCTACCAAACGATCAAGTACGATCCGGTGGCCTTCAGCTATACGGTCTCGCCGCTGAAGCCCGGAGGCCGCTACACGCTTCGCCTGCATTACAACATTCAATGGAACAACCACACGTTCTCGATCAGCGTCAACGGCGTGCAGGTCGAGTCCGCCTTCAATCCGTACGTGGCGGCCGGCAATCAGTTTAATGTCGCGGTGATACGCGAATACCCGGTTCAAGCTCCTGCGGACGGGAAAGTCACCTTGGACTTTGCGCGTGTCGGTGACGACGGTTGCAGTGTGAACGGCATCGAGGTGGTCGAGGATGCGACCATCAACGCCCTGATCCGTCCGCTGGCCGCCTGCTGGCCGCAGCGCGTGCCTGCTTCATCTCCGGCAACCTACAAGACCGTTGTCGGACTTTCGTGGAAGGAACAGGTCGACTACGGCAATATTCCCAAGGTTTACACAGTGTTCCGCTCCACGAACGACTGGGCCGCCTTCACGCCGGTCGCTGTTCTGACCAACCTCGCGCTGTTCAACGACAGCGACATCACGCTGGGCGGGACGAACCACTATTTCGTGAGAAACGGGGCGTTCTACGCCCCCTTCGCCGGCACGCCTCAGCCTGGCGAATGCGTGTCGGTCGCTATTCCTCTGGCCGACAACTACGCCATCCCCTACCGCCGCGTCTGGGCCGTGAACTGCGGCTATACCGGCACGGACCTGTACGGCGAGTTCGCTCCGGACACGCAGTACTCAAGCGCGTTTCCCAACACCGCCTCAACAGGCAGCGCCATCACCATTCCTGACACGCTGGATTTCCCCGCGCCGATGAGCGTGTATCAGACCGTACGGTGGTCGAACGTCGCCTTCTCTTATGCGTTTCCTGTGCTGACCAACCGCCCGTACCGCGTGCGGCTGCATTTCGCCGAGGACTGGGGGCCGGGACGCGAGATCGGCTTGGTTGTAAACGGTTATACCGTGACCAACAACTACAACATCACCGTCGCCGCCGGGGGCAATCAGATCGCCACAATCTTAGAACACGACTGCATGGCCGGAACCGACGGACAGGTGCGCGTGGACATCACTCGGGGAATGGACAACCCGATGATGAACGGCATCGAGCTGGTAGAGTTCTTCTATGCGCCGCCGATCACCGGGGAACTGTCCGTGACCGTCTCCAACACCTGGGAAGCGGTGGCGGAAGTGAGGCCGTCGCGTGTCTGCAACACGGCGGCCTATTCGGGTACGGTCTGGCGGGCCGAGGCGCCGGATGGCGTCTACACGTCGGTCAGCACAGTGCCCTTTAACGGCAACGTATGGGGAGACACACCCGAGACAGGACTTGCGACCAACAAGAGCTACCGCTATGTGGTGAAGGCAGGCAGCGCGACGCCCGAGACAACAGCGCCGGGGGCGGAACTGGCGCGCTTCATCCCCAACCGCTACTCCGTCTGGATGGGCAGCGGGAACCTCCTGCATTTCGTGCCGAGGGCAGGGTTCTTGCAGAGCGGGGCTAATCAATACAATGTTGCCTCGGCGATTGACCGCACGGGCGTGTCGGGCGCGGCCCCGCTTGCGGTATATCAGCAGCAGGTGTACAACGATCCGCTGAGTTTCCTGTTCACGGCGCTGCATGCGGGCGCGAGTTACCGGCTGCGCCTGCATTTTGCCGAGACTTACCATTCGGGCCTCGGTCTAAGGCGAATCAGCATCGCCGTCAACGGCCAGACCGTCAACGCGGATTTCGATGCC
>CAYMLQ010000680.1:0-1823 GCA_964390795.1 uncultured Lentisphaeraceae bacterium | reverse complement strand
ATTTTTTTTCTTTCCCGTAATAGTATAAGACGAAACCGTCGCAACGGCTGCCACGCGCGTCGGTTCTTGACATTATTGGCATATTACCTGCTTATCTAACCCCCACTCACGTTTGTGGCAGGCGTCGCGAAGAACGCGATCGGGCCAAACGCCCGGCTGCAAACCGATGCGGACAGACTGCGAGAGACAAAGGAGTGCGTGCATGCAGGTGACGTTACGAAGCAAACTATCGCGAGCAGGGACGCTGGTCTTGGCGGGACTGTGCGCCTGGCCAGTCTGGGCAGAGGAACTGCCCTCAGTATCCGAAGTGGCAAAGACCGCCGACACGCTGTTCATCCTGGTCGGGGCGGTGATGATCTTGGCGATGCACGCCGGGTTTGCGTTTCTCGAGGTGGGTTCGGTGCGCCGCAAGAATCAGGTGAATGCGCTGAACAAGATCATCTGCGAGTGGGCGTTCTCGACCCTGATCTATTTCCTGATCGGGTACCCGCTCGCACGCGGCGTCTCGTTTTTGGCGCCGCTCGAGACCATGGCGGCGGATCATGGCGTCGCCTATGTGCGCTTTTTCCTGCTGCTGGGTTTCGCGGCCTGCATTCCGGCCATCATTTCAGGCGGCGTCGCAGAGCGTGCGAAATTCTGGACGAACGCGGTGGCAGGCATGCTTTTCGTGGGCCTGGTGTACCCTCTTATCGAGGGGTGCCTGTGGGGCCGCATGAGCGGGCCGATGGCGAGTGCGGATGGCTGGCTGGCACGCGTGTCGGGCGCACCGTTTCACGATTTTGCAGGGTCGGTCGTGGTTCATGCCGTCGGCGGCTGGCTGGCGCTCCCCGCCGTCATTCTGTTGGGCGCCCGCATGAAGCGCTATGAGTCGGACTCCATCAAGGTAAGCAGCATTCCCTTTTTGGCGCTGGGCAGCTGGACGCTGATCGTCGGCTGGTTCGGCTTCAACGTCATGAGCGCCGGCACGCTGTCGAACATCTCGGGCGTGGTCGCGATCAATTCGCTGATGGCCATGGTCGGCGGCACGCTGGCCGCGCTCTTCATCAGCCGCAACGACGCGGGCTTCGTCCATAACGGCGCTCTGGCCGGCCTCGTGGCGGTCTGCGCGGGCTCGGATCTCTATCACCCCATCAGCGCCCTGACGGTCGGCGCTGTGGCAGGCGCGCTATTCGTGTTCCTGTTCCAGGCCGAAACCAACCGCTGGCGTATTGACGACGTGCTGGGCGTGTGGCCCTTGCACGGCGCATGCGGGGCGTGGGGCGGCATCGCCTGCGGCATCTTCGGACAGAAGGCGCTGGGCGGCCTGGGCGGCGTCTCATTCTTCGCCCAGCTGATCGTGACGGGCGGCGTCGTGGTCGTCTGCCTCTGCGCCAGCACGCTGGTCTACGGACTCCTCAAGCGCACGGTCGGCATCCGCCTGAGCGAGCACGAGGAGCTGGTGGGAGCGGATCTCGCCGTCCACATGATCGAGTCCCATCCCGAAGAAGCGCTGTAACCGCCGCCGCGAAAGGAACGCCTGCCATGAAAATGATCGTCGCCGTGATTCAACCCGAACGCCTGGACGCCGTGAAAGAAGCGCTCTTCAACGCCGAGGTCCACAAGATGACCGTGAGCCGCGTGCGCGGGTGCGGGAAGCAGATGGGGTTCTCCGAAAGTTACCGCGGGCAGATCCGCAAGGTGAACCTGCTGGAGAAGGTGCGCCTGGAGATCGCCGTCAACGACGATTTCGTCAAGGTCACCGTCGACGCCATCATCAAGTCGGCGCAGAGCGGCCACATCGGCGACGGCAAGATCTTCATCATGCCGATGGACGAGTGCATCCG
>CAYMLQ010000679.1:0-1824 GCA_964390795.1 uncultured Lentisphaeraceae bacterium | reverse complement strand
TGTGCTTGCGCTTTTCGAGGATCCAGAGCCGGTCGACGCCCATGCGCTCCACCGACTCGTCGCGCAGGTACCCGATCCGCGCCCGGACCACCGGGTCGCGCATCAGCCGCGCCGCCGACGCGCCCGCCGCGTCGCGGTCGGTCGCGCCGAACGCCCTGCAGTAGGCTTCCGTGTTGTTGCCCCAGCACTCGCCCGCAACCTCCTGGCAGAACGCCTCGCGCTTGCGCGAGCGCAGCGCCTGCGCCGCAGGGGCGAAGTTCTTGTCGCGGTCGAAGAGGTCGGGCAGGGGCGTTTTCATGATTCAAGCATACGAAAACCCCGCCGCGCCGCGCAATCCTAATCGTCACACGACTTGACACGACTTCTTATTTAGTGTTACGGTTATCGCGAAGGAAACAAAAGGAAGAAAGGTGAAAAATGCCCAACAGCAAGCATCCCCGCCCCGGCCACGCCAGACTCCTGACGCGGGTGGAAGTCGCGGCGCTCCTGCGCGTCACGACGCGCTCGGTCAACAATTGGGTTGCCCAAGGCATCCTCAAACCGGTCCGGCTGCCCGGCCGGACGCAGGCCCGCGGCTATCTCGAAAGCGATGTCCTGCACCTCCTGAAACCACAGGCTTAGCGCATGCCGCACGATTCCTTCAACAGCCGATGGATGCCCCTTCCCATACAGGCGCGGCTCGACTTGCTCAAGTCGAAACGGTACGCCGCGCTGATCGTATGGGAATCCCTGCTGTGCGACGCGCTCAAGAACAAGACGTGGCAAACCTCGCTGCCCACCTCGGCGATCCAGAAGGAAACTCGCATGTCGCAGCCCACCATCCTCAAAGCCTATCAGGAACTCATCGAGGCCGGTTACATCCGCGTCATCTCGGGCGGCGGCACCACCCGCAAGAAGATCACCTTCGGCATCACGCCCATCGAGCATTTCACCGGCAAACCGACGACAACCGCAGACAATAAGGACTCGAAACCCGTAGGAGAATGGGAACTATGAAAAAACCGACAAAACCGCGCCACAAATTCGAGCCGCCGACCGAAGCCGAGGTCGCCGACTACGCGGCGGGCCTGAACATGCCCGAACCGCTCGCCATCGCGAGGCAGTTCATCGAATGCTACGCGCCGGAATGGCGAGACACCTTCAACCGCCCGATCCGCAACTGGAAGATGAAATTCCGGCAGGTCTGGGCGAAACGCAAACAGCGCCCGCACCAGCGGGCGCAGACGCAGAAGCCCGTCGGCAACTGGATGCTCTGACCGCCCACGCGCCACCGTGCAAAGCACGGGAAAGGAATCACCATGCAGAACCAGGTCGAAGAAGACATCGAACTCGCCCTCATCGGATGCTACATACTCGATTTCGAGACGGCCGCCAACGAGGCGTCCGATTTCTCGATCACGGCGGAGATGTTCGCGTCACCCAAGGCCAAGGCCGTTTTCGAGGCAGCGCACGCGCTGCACGCCGAGAAACGCCCCGTCGACCCGCTCACCGTGCGCGAACGCATGGGCGGCAACACCGATGAAACCATCACGCCGTATCTCCAACAGGCGATCGACACGACGCCGACCGTTGCGCACACCGCCTACTACGCGCAGCTCGTGCGGCAGAAGCACGAGACGCGCCGCCTGCGCGGCATCCTCCACGCCGCCGCGCGGCGGCTGGACGACCTGCCCGCCGACATGGTTCAGGCCGACCTCATGCGGCAGCTTGAGAAGAACGACAACGACCCCGCCAAAGACGGCATCACCTTCGCCGAGGCCACCGACCAAGCGGTCGACACGTTCAAGAAAGCCGCCGCCGGCATCGCTGGACTCAAGACCGGCT
>CAYMLQ010000678.1:0-1829 GCA_964390795.1 uncultured Lentisphaeraceae bacterium | reverse complement strand
CTGACGACTTTGTTCCATCCTCCTCCGAATAATCCGGCTCATCATCGTCATAGCCTGCGGCGAAAGAGCGGTAGGCAAATTCCTGCCACTCTGCATCCTCCCGCTCTGCCATCTGCTTCTCCAAAACCTTCTGCAACCTGTCCACCGTCTCGGGAGCAAAAAACGGCTCGCTCGTGGTCTCGTCTACCCGCGCACTGGGGACAGTGGCGCCCTCAGTTGCCACAGCCTCGTCACTCCTTATTGCCTCACCGTAGAGGTAAAAACTCCACGCGCCCCGCCAAGTCCTCCTGCTCGCCTGCTTTTGCGATGATCTCCAAATCACGAATGCATTGGCCGACCGTCACCTCCAGTTGGTGCCCGTAGATCACCCCGGCGAAGGCAACGCCTTGGCGCTGCCGCAAGCTTGCCTCGGCCAGCATGTCGCGATCCTGCGAAAACATGACGCGTCCCAAGGACGTCGACCTTTCCAGCAGCGGACCATCGTCGAGAGTTCCGGTGCCATCGTCTTGGGCCCGTAACACATCCACACCCTTCTGCCGCAGCGCCGCCGTGACCGCGGCCGGGACATGGACGTCCATGTAGAGCCGCAGACTCAACTCAACAGTCCCTTGGATCGCAACCTCAGACGCAGTGGAGTTTCCCCGGCCGCCGTGCCTAGCGCTTTGGCCGATTCATAATCCTCGGCGATGATCTCCTCGAACTCGGTCTTGTTGTCGTAATAGCAAGAAAGAGCGGAATGAATCTGGCCCAACGTCAGTTCAGGGTGCTGGCGGGCGATTTCGTCCGCGCTCCAACCGTGAGCGATATGATCCAGCGCGACCTCGATCACTTTCACCCGTGTTCCCTGAATCCAGGCCACACCAAGGTTATCGACAGAGATATGTTTTGGCAGAGCTGCCGTAGTCATAGTCTCAAATTAGCAAGATTCCCGACGCAACCAAGTTCAAGTTAAAATTCCCCGTCTCGTCACCTGACCCCTGTCTCCTTGGCCCGTGAAGTGCGAAGCCCACTTCACCGGGACGCCTCCGCCACTTCGCATTCTGCATTCATCACTTCCCACTTATCCTCCGTTTCTCCGTCGTTACCTTTCACCAGTCACCTTCACACCCGCCACCGCGCGCTTCACGCGCCTCCCCCGCTCCCAGACCTTGCGCAAACAATCCCTCCGGAGCGCCTCGATCGCAAGCGTGCGCCCGAGGTCATCGATGAATTCCACTTCGAAAGCATCGTCCGACAACACTTCGACCACAGTGCCCAGTGAACCCTTGGCAAGGCTCCCGAACGCTTCGGTCAACGCCACCACGTCAAGCAGCTCGATTTGCGGTTTACCCACCATGCTCTTTCTTGGTTACGGCATCACGGATTTCATCCGCCAACCGCTGCTTTTGGGCCGATTTCCAGCTCCGCGGTTCAGACGCGATCTCCGCGTTCCACGCCTCCTTGAGCGCAGCGACGACTTCCTCATGCGCGAGCGTCGGCTCGCCGCGCCGCCTTGCTACAGCGGCTAGATCCTCCATGTCCTCGAGCACGGTCTCCACTTGCTCCAGCCGCACACTCGGGAAACCCTCGAGAAAATCCTCGATGGAATCGCCATTCTCCAAATGGTCAAACAAACTCCTCACCGGCACTCGCGTGCCCGCGAAAACCAATTCACCACCGAGAATTTCCGGATCCTGTGAAGTCGCTTCCATCTACGCGCAGATTAGATTGAAAGCAGTATCCGCCAAAAATAAAAAAGCGCGCTCATCGCGCGCCCACTTCGGCCTTTAGTTCTGCGGACAATCTGCCGCGTATCGAGGTCACTCGGTGCGCGGCATTCCCCTCAGTCC
>CAYMLQ010000677.1:0-1832 GCA_964390795.1 uncultured Lentisphaeraceae bacterium | reverse complement strand
CGGTTCTGTTCGTCCGTCTGCAAGCGCGCGTAGTGGCCTGTCGCGACCTGCTCCGCACCGAGCTTGCGGCCCACGGCCAGCAGCTCGTCAAAGCGCACGGCGGCATTGCAAAGCACGCAGGGGTTGGGCGTGGCGCCGCCCTCGAAGTCGGCCCAGCAGGGGCGCAGCACCTCCCGCTCGAAATGCTCGCGGCAGTCGACCACGTAATGGCGGATGCCGAGCTGCGCGGCCACAGATCCGGCCATGTCGGCCGCGTCAGGGCCGCAGCAGGACTTCTGGGCGGTGTCGGCGCTGCCGCACGCCCGCAGGCGCAGCGTGACGCCGATCACCTCGCAGCCCTGTTCCTTGAGCAGCAGGGCGCAGACGGCGGAGTCGATGCCGCCGGAAAGCCCGACAACAATGCGGGAGTGCAGTCCCTGTGTTACAGGTGCGTTCATGTTTGGTTTGTCAAAGGAAGATAGAACTTCCACACTTCATGAAGTGTGGAAGTAACGTGCTCAAATACCGTAATGGGAGGCGTGCAGGAGATCGTCTTCGTACTGGCGGGCGACACGCGAGGAGAAGGTCGCCACGGCATCAGGATCCCGAACAACGAGGCGCCGTCCGCAAAGCGCCTCGTAGGCGAGAATGCTGCTGGCGCGGTTGAGGTCGACCAGATCAACCTCGGAGAGCATCTCCAACCGCCGGGTTACGCGCAGATAGAGTTCGAAGAACTGAACCGGAGTCGGCTCGGGCGACAGCAGCACGCCGATGTCCACATCGCTTCCGGGACTTACATCGCCGCCCTTCGACGACCCGAACAGAATCGCCAGAACGACATCAGGCTCTTCCGCGAACGCGTCAGCCAACTGGGCAAAGTCGAGTTTCATGACGATTGAACCACCTCATCCCGGAAGGCCTGCAGGTCGTCGAGACGGTTGTTGAGAATGTCGGCAAGGACAGAAGAGTCCACCCGTTCGTAACGATGGACAATGAAGTTACGAAATTGGAGCATCGTTCGATAACGTTCCGCTGAAGAGATGACCTGCATAGCCTCCATTGCCTTCAACGCATCGAAGGCAGTTGGAACCGGCGGACGGCCTTCCAGAGAGAGAATACGCTGCGCCACATCGATCACAACCTCGACACAGATTTGTAACGCACGTTCAATTCCATGTTTGAAAAAGTGATCCGCGTCTAAACGGGCCGTCGTCATCTTACCGAGCCCACGCAGACGCGCGATCTCGTCATCCAACATAGCGAATTTGGCCATGATGACACCGTTGTATTTCATACGAATAGCATAACATGTGACGCGCGACGGGGTCAACGTGCGCTTTGAGCCGGAGAGCCCGCGCCACCCAGGTGGCCCGCTCCGGGCGCGGAGGGTTTTGCAAGAGCTGCGGATAACAAACAGCGCACATCTCATAATAAGTGAATATGACAACCGAGCGACAGATGGGCAGGCACCGGGAAGATTGGTTCACGCCAAGACCCAAAGACGCAAAGATGAGAAAGAAGCTCTTCTTACCTTTGGGTCTCCGGGTCTTCTAGCGTGCGAAAAAAGACTGCTGGGAGAAATCTGGAAAACAAGAAAACAGGAAACCGGAGGCTTCGGCAGTCACGAGGAGTTTTAAACCTGGACCTTGGGCATCCCTTCCTGTTTTCCAGTTTTCCCGATTCATCCACATCGTGAGGAGTGACGAGGCCGGTGAGAAATGCGCAGCACCAGATCGACTGCTTGGGCTGTCCCCAAACCCCTCGACAACACGGAAGAAAAGAGCGAGACTATTCCCCAACAAGGCGACCGAACCCTCGTTCGCCTGCGGCTCACGGGTTCGGTGGTCGCTGAC
>CAYMLQ010000676.1:0-1834 GCA_964390795.1 uncultured Lentisphaeraceae bacterium | reverse complement strand
GAAATAGGCGGCGTTGAGTTCCAGGTACATCTCGGTCATGCGGTCGACCAGCGCGTGCGCGACCTCCGGTTCGGCGGCCAGGGAGCAGAGGAAGTTCTGAAAGCCGAGCATGCGGTAGCTGTCGCCCAGGATGCCGGTCCAGAGTCCGCCCACGCGCACGCGGTCGCGGTTCGCGTCGGCCTCGGCCTGCAAGGGAGTGAAGTCGAAGTCGGCGGCGCGCGGCCACGGGAAGGCGAGGATGTCGCCCGCTGTGGCCGTGTCGCTGAACGGTCCGGCGACGGCCTCGTCGACGGCGAACTTGCTGGCGAAGGCGCCGCGGTGCCAGCGGATGCCGAGGGGACAGGTGCGCTCGGTCGCGGTGAAGGCCAGCCTCTCCCGGTACTTGTAGAACGGGAACGCACCTTCGTTTTGCGAGATGTCTCGGCCCGGCAGGTAGAAGAAGTCACACCCCAGCCGGTCGAGCAGCTCGCGCTCGGTCTCGGCGCCCAGCGCGGCGCGCAAGCGGCGGTCGGTGCTCGGGTGCGCTAGGTAGTCAGCGGGCGGTCGGTCGGGCTCACGGTGTGCGCAGGCGAGCTGGAATCTCTGGTGTGAGTTCATGGCGTGTTCTCAGCGGGTTTGGCTGATGCGTTCGTAAAGGCCGGGCTTCCATACCTTCTCGAAAAGGCGGGGAACCCGTTCGCGCGCCAGCCGGCGGAAAGGCTCGGTGTCGATGGGGACAAACTCCACGCCGGCGGCCTCCAGCTCCGTACGGTAGGTGGCTTCGGCGCGCTCGACCTCCTGGTTGTGCCAGCGGGTCGCCTCGTCCAGTGCCCCCAGCAGCAGCTTCCGCTCCTCTGCGGTCAAGCGGCGCTCCAGGCTCGGCCCGAGGGCGGGGATGTAGAAGCTGATCAGATGGCGCGTTTCCATGACGTACTTCTGCACTTCCTGCAGGTGGTTGGCATAGATCGTGGCTAAGGGGTTCTCCTGGCCCTCCACCACGCCGAGCTTCAAGGCCATGAAGATGTCGGTGAAGGGGATGGGCGTGACATTGGCCCCGAAGGTCTGCCAGACTTTCATGTAGACCTCCAGCTCGGGCACGCGCAGCTTCAGCCCCTTGAGATCTTCAGGCGAGAGCACCTTGCGGGAGGTGGTCGTCAGGTAGCGCGGCCCGCGGAACCACGGCTGCATCAGCCGGACCGCGGCCCGCTCCTGCATCGTTCGGCGCAGATCGTCGCCGATCGGGCCGTTCCAGACGCGCTCCACGTGCGCGTAGTCGCGCCAGGCGAACGGCACCTCGAACGCGCCGTACTCCGGCGCGTACCAGCCGATGACCGCGAGCCCGGTCACGATCAAGTCCACGCTGCCCAGCTTCAGCCCCTCGGTCAGCTCGCGCTCGTTGCCCAGTTGCCCGCTCGGATACAGGCGCACCTCCAGCGCGCCGCCGGAGTCGGCCTTAACCCGCTCCGCGAAGTGCTCCGCCGCACGGTGCAGGAGTTCGGACGGCCCCGCCGTGTACGCGAGTCGCACGAGCTTGGGCTGCGCCCCGGTCCGCCCGCAGCCGCACAGCAGCGCCAGCGCAAGCCCGCACGAGATCCGCGTGCCGCCGAGAGTCAGTCGTTTCAGAACGTTCATTTCAGGCTTCCTCCCGATACCTTGACTAGCCAGAGGGACAGCTCGGGCGCGAAGGTGACTAGCAGCAGGAGCACCCCCAGCATGAGGTAGAACGGCCAGAGGTTGCGCACGATGGTGCGCACCGAGACGCGGCTGATGCTGGACAGCACGAACAGCAGCATGCCCACGGGCGGCGTGAGCAGGCCGATCATGATGCCGAGCTGGAAGACCACCCCGAAATGCA
>CAYMLQ010000675.1:0-1835 GCA_964390795.1 uncultured Lentisphaeraceae bacterium | reverse complement strand
TGTCGAGATGGTGGGCGCCCCAGTCCGTGACCATGCCGCCGCCGAACTCGCGGTACTTGCGCCAGGACGGGAAGTGGTTATGAATGCCGCGGGGGCTGAGCACGGAGTTATAGACGACCGGTTGCGCGGGGCCGAGCCACAGGTTCCAGTCCAGACCCGGCTCCATGGACTCCTCTTTCAGGTCATAGGGTATGCCGGGGTCGCCGAACTGACACTCGACGCGCTGGATCTTGCCGATGGCGCCGTTCTGCACCAGTTCGCAGGCGACGCGGAACTCCTTGCTCGAACGCTGCATGGAGCCTGTCTGCAGGATGCGCTTGCTGGCGTCCACCTCTTTCATGAGCGCGATCGCCTCATGCACGTTGTGGGTGAGGGGCTTCTCGCAGTAGACGTCCTTGCCTGCGCGAAGCGCGGCGATGCACTGGACCGTATGCCAGTGGTCGGGCGTGGCGATGAAGACCATGTCGATGTCTTTGCGGGCGAGCAGCTCGCGGAAATCCACATAGGCTTTGCAGTCCGCCGTGCCTTTGGCGGGGTTGGCGGTATAGTGGTCGTTGACTTTCTTGTTGGCGGCTTCGCGGCGTGTGGTGTCCACGTCGCAGACGGCCCGCACCTGGACGTCCTGGTGCAGGCAGTTACCGAGCAGCCCGCCCATCTGCTTGCCCATACCGATGAAGCCGACGCCGGGTCGGCTGTTCGGCGGGGTCTCGGCGGCCCAGATGTGCGACGGAAGGATAAAGGGTGCGCTCGCTGCGGCCGAGCCTTTGAGGAAGGTTCTACGGTTGATGTTCATGTTGTGCACGATCCTTACTTGATGGCGGGTTTGAGTTCGAAATGATGGGCTTTGGGTTTGCGAGCGACATTGATCTGAGTCTCGAAATCAGCCATCTGCTTGTCGAGTTCCGCCAGGCGCTCTGCGGGTCCGTTGGCGAGCTGGACTTTGCGCCAGCGCTCGAAATAGACGCTATTCTTCTTGAACACCAGATCCAGCACCTGCATGGACTGAAGCGCGTTGGGCGTCGCGACGGTCGCGAGGTTGAAGCCCTTTTCCAGCGACTCGCGGGTGAGTGTGGTGACCTTCAGTCCGTCGATGGACAGGTCGTAGCTGTCGGCTTTGAGACCCGAGACGGCGAGCAGGTAACGGTTGAGGTCATCCGTAAGCGGGGCGAGTTGCAGCGCGGAGACCGCGCGGACGTCGATCGGCATGGGCAGCGCGCTGTCCAGCCGGTCGAAGCTCAGAACGCCGTCCGTGACCTTCACGTTGGAGATGCGGCACTGCTTCTCGCAGGTGACCTTGCTCCGCAGCCAGCGCGTGACGTCGATGCAGGCGCAGGAGACGAGCGCGGGCGCGTTCAGCCCCTTCAGGATCGACCACGCCATGATCGTGTGGCCGGGCGGTCCGGGATGAACCGCGTCGCCGCCGCCGATGTGGGCGTCGGGCTTCGCGGCGCGCGCGTCGAGCATGATTTTCATGTACGGTTCGAACTGGTCCACAAAGGTTGCGCCTTCCTTTGCCGCGACCTCTTTGATGCCGTCCGAGAATTTCCGAAGCGACTGATTCTTGACGCATTTGTCGGGATCGGGGCGCTTGTCCTCGATGGGCTGGGTGGTCAGCAGTGCGACCCGCGCGCCGTTCTTTTTGAGCACGTTGACGATCTCTTTCTGGCTGCGGATGTGCGCCCGGAAGATGTCTTCGCGGAAAGCCTGATAGGCGTGGTCGTTCATGCTGAAGTCGACCGTCACGGCGGTGGGCTTGAGCGGCAGCACGTCGCGGTCGAGGCCCGCTCCGACCGCCTGGGTGACCATCTGGTCGAGAACGGCGACGGTGCCGGTCG
>CAYMLQ010000674.1:0-1852 GCA_964390795.1 uncultured Lentisphaeraceae bacterium | reverse complement strand
GAGTGTCCGCGGCGTACAGAGCGGCCAGCGGCGCGAGCAGCAGGGCGGCGAGGAGGGTGAGGGTGTGTTTCATGGTCATCTCGCGTTAGAGAACCCCTATTAACGTCCCGCGCCTAATTAGGATGACGATGCGGTCACCCTGATAAGACACCTTCCACGAAGACGGCAGGTTGTCGCTCAGGAACGGTCCGGTCGCCGTGCCGCCAGCACATTGGACGATCGTATACGTGCTGGCCTTATCCAGCAGGTTGGTGTCCACGACGCGCAGGTTGAGCTTGTCGACCGAGAGGCTGCCCGTGACCTTGAGCTGGTCGCAGGCGCCGCCCGACGTGACGTCAACCCAGAGCGTGCCGGAGAGGTCCGGCGCGCCGGGCAGGGTCACCGAGCCGACCGTGTTGCTGCCGCCCGGCGTCACCGTCGTGGTCACCGCCAGCGTCCCGTTCGACACCACGCCGCCCGGCCCGGCCACCGAACTGTCCAGAACCGCATTGGTCACGGCGAAACCGTTCAAATCGAGCACCCCGCCGTTCATCGTGAACCCGAGGCTGTTCGTGGCCGCCAACGCCGTCCCCAGTTTCAGCGTGCCGGCTTCGACCACCGTCCTGCCGGCATAGGTGTTAGTGCCGCCCAAGGTCAGCGTGTTGTCGCCGGCCTTGATCAGGCTGCCCGCCGCGCCGCCGATCGTCCGTGTGCGATTGCCGCCGCCGCTGAACTTCACGCTGCCGCCGCTGAGCGTGATCGCCGAATTGTTGGCGACGCTGTTCGTACCGGAAAATTCGAGCACGCCGCCGTTGATGGTGGTGGCCCCGGAGTAGCTGACGATAGAGCCCTGCCCGGAGAACACCTGCGTGCCCGCGCCGTTCTTCGTGACCGTGAGGGCGGAGTTGACGGCGCCGCCTGCCGCGTTGCGGACATAGCCGCTGAACGTGTAGTTCGATCCCGACGCCACGTTCAGCGTGAGCGTCGCTGCGGAGTTGTTCTGGCCATCGAGCGCGGCCTCCAGGATGAGGTTGCCGCCGGTCGCCGCGGTCGAGTCCGCGCCGCCGAGCGTCTGGTTGAAGCCCTGCAACTGGAGCCGCCGCGCGTTGGCGGTCGCACCGAACCGGAGCACGGTGGCCGTGGGCAAGGCGTTCGCCACGCCCAGGCGAATGTTGTTGTTCAACAGCGTGGTGTCACCCGTGTACGTGCAAGCGGCACTAATCCTGGAAGATCCGTTGCCGTCCTTGGTCAGCCCGCCCGCGCCGCTGATTACGCCCGAAAGTGTCAACAGGCCAGACCCCGCATGGGAATAAGTCAGCCCGCCGGACGAGGCGGAGAGCGGAACGGCGATCTCGTTGGCGGTATTGGTGCTTGAAATGTCGTTTCCCGACGACGACAGCTTCACGGCGTTTCCTCTGAGCGTGAAGCCTCCTGTCGGCGAGAACGTGATGCTGTCGAAGATCGTGTTGGCCGCGAAATTGTTGGTGTTGATCTGCCGGGCGAAGCCGGAGAACACGAGGGCGTCGCCCGCGGACGGCGAGACGTCGCCAACCCAGTTGGTGGCGGTCAGCCAGTAGCCATCGGCACCGCCGCCGTCCCATGTCACGGTCGTCTGCGCGATGGCTGGGAGCGGTGCGAGCGCAGCCAGCGAAAGGGCTGCCGCTGCTAGCTGAAGCGTCATTATTCTCATGTTCATCTCTCCTCCTGTTTCTTCTTTGGGCTCTGTTGTTACCTTAATGGTTCCACTCCGTTTAACCCATATCACACTGAGCAAGCTCGGATCGCCCGGTTCTGTGCAAGCCGTCGAATTATTCAATCAAGAACAAACTGGTGTTCGGCTCCAGCGTCAGCGGCCCCGACGCTTCGCGACAGC
>CAYMLQ010000673.1:0-1853 GCA_964390795.1 uncultured Lentisphaeraceae bacterium | reverse complement strand
GCCGAGTTCAACGTGTCCGTCAAACGTGAGGTCGATCCGGAGGACTGGAAATGAGGCGCGTGATGCTCGACACGAACGCCTACGCGGCGCTGCTTTCAGGGGACGCCCGCGTTCGGACAGTGCTCGACTCCGCCACCGAGATCCTGCTGCCGCTCTTCGTGGTCGGAGAACTGGAGGCGGGGTTCCGGGGTGGCACGCGCTACGCGGAGAACGCCGCCATTCTCCAGCGGTTCCTGAACAGGCCGGGAGTCCGAGTGGCCGCTTCCGGCCACGAGACGGGCCGCATCTACGGCGAGGTCAAGGACGCCCTGAAGCGCGCGGGGACTCCGATTCCGGCGAACGACCTTTGGATCGCCTCCTCAGCCCTCGAGCACGCCGCCACGCTCGTCACCTATGACCGCCATTTCACGGCGGTCCGCCACCTCAAACTTTGGCGGCACCTGCCGTCCCAAGAGGCCTGAAACGCTTCTGTACCGATTGCACATTTCTGGAAGTGTGAAATGACACCGCTGGTTTGTACGGGCGCTTGACGCTCCTTAAAAGAAGAAGCATAATGCTTGCAAAAAGGAGTAATTATGGCTGCGCTCGTACTCAAGACCTTTCCTGACGAACTCCATCGCAGGTTGAAGCTGCAGGCCAAGCTGAACCGGCGGTCAATGACCAATCAAGCGATTCTGTTGTTGCAAGAGGGCTTGGAGGCGCAAACGGTCGTTGGCAGAACGCCTTTCGTGATACCGCCTTTCAGAGGGAGACGTCCGCTGACCGATGCCATTCTGGATGAAGCCAGAAAGGCACGGCCATGATTGTGGCGGACATTAACCTGATTGCCTATCGGCTCATCGAGGGCGAGCAGACCGCGCTGGCATTGGCGGTGCTGGCACGCATCACCCCTTACGACGCGCAGTTCGTGGTCTTGGCGCGCCAGCTCGGAGCCCGCCTCGTCACGTCGGACCGAGAGTTGTTGCGCAAGTTCCCCGGCCTCGCCTGTTCTCCGCGCGGCTTTGTCGAAGATTCCGGCGCGATCCATGAAGCGGCGGCTGCCTACACGCCCCATAAACGCGTCCGCCAACGCCCCAAAGCGTAATGACTCAGACAGAAATCAGATAGGCGGGCTCGTAGCGAACGCCATACGGCCTCCGCCGACCAAAGCGCATGGCTCCCGTCTCCCCAGCGTTGAGCGTTCGACGTTCGGTGTTCAGCGTTCGGCGTTTCTCCCCCTCTCCACTTGAGAGTTGAGGTAAGAAGCGTTGAACGTTCATTCTCCCCTCCGCACCCTCCCGCAGCGGCCTAAATACTCCCGTTCGAGGATGTGCACACCCGTAGCCGCTACGCAATCCATCCGGCGCAAGCGTGTTTGTCTCGATGTCCCGATGCGTCCCCGAATATTTCCCGAGTCAATGAAACGGAGTCATGCAAGGGGCCCGCGGCTCCGGTCCACGCCCGCGTTGTCTTTCTCAACCAACGCGCGGTACCGCTCAAGGCTGCGGGGAGACAGGACGGCCAGCACGCGCCTGAACCAGCGCCGCGACTCTTTCACCGTCGGCGTTTTCGCCTTGAACGGTTCCAGGCATGTGTAGAACACGCAGTCGATGGGCTTGGCCGTGAGGTGCGTCGCGCTCTCCGCCCGGTGCAGGATGCACCGCCGCGAACTGTCTTTGTCGTCCTCCGGCCAGCTCGGCACCTTCTTGCTCAGAAAGACGCAGCCTTTGTGATAGTCTGCCAGAAGCCGGAGGGCTCCGCGGGTGAGCGGCTGATATTCCTCTGTTCCCATGGGGCGTCCTCTCAGCGGAAGACCGGTTCGGGCGCGGCGAAATCGCCGGTCATGGTCTGCGGCAGGCGGAAGACGTCGCCTT
>CAYMLQ010000672.1:0-1869 GCA_964390795.1 uncultured Lentisphaeraceae bacterium | reverse complement strand
CCGCGCCGCCTCGCGCATGGAGCGCGACCAGACCGGCCTGCACAGCACCCTCTGCGTCGACGACATCGCCTGCGGGCCTGCTGTCAGCACCAACCGTCCCTTCGCCTTTAAGGCCGACTATGCCGATCCGGACGGCGTGTCCGAGGTGACCTACGCGATTCTCCAAGGCACCGTACCGTTCGACAGCCGCACCGAGGAGGACAAGCAGAAGGTCGCCTGGCTGCCTGCCAAGAACGGGGAGGTCTTGCAGCCCGACCTCGCCAAAATCCCCGACGGCATCCATCACCTGCTGGTGCGCGCCCGCGACAACCGCAACCTCTGGTCCCAGCCCGCCGACCTGCCCTTCCTGTGCGACCGTGTCCCGCCCAAAGTCACCACCTCTGTCACACCGGTCGAGAAGTACAACGGCAGCAGCCTGAACCTGGTGCTCGAGGCACGCGTCGCCCCGCCGGTCATCAACAACATCCGCCTCACCTGCCTCGGCACCCCCCTCGCGCTGACCTCCGACAACGGCTTCTGCGCCATCGGCCAAGGCCGTGTCACGTACGAGATCGACTGGATCTGGCTCCTGCGACGCCAGCTCGCGACAGCCAAGCACGGCGACGTCCTGCCGATCTCTGTCGATGGCATCGCCGACGCCGCGGGCAACACCCTCGCGCCGCTGAAAATCGACATTCCGCTGGACCTCGAGGCCGACAAGCGGCCGCCCACGATCCTTCCGGCCACAAAGACCGACAACGCGCTCTGGTCCGAGCCCGCGCTGACCGCGCTGCTGCCCTTCTTCTCCGAGACGCGCAATCTCGAAGGCTCGACCGTCAACACCCCAGAGGGTCGGGTCGTCGAGATCACGCCCAGCGGCGAGGGCGGCTCGCACATCCAGCACCCCTTCGCGCCCGTCTGGGATCCCGACAAGTACCCCTTCCTCGCGGTCTCGTTCCGCACGCTCGCCCCCCTCAACGGACACCGCCCCTTCACCATCGCCTTCCACACCGGCCCGCGCAGGCCGCGCGGCATCAAGGACGCGCACACCATGGATCTCACGCTCACCAACCACCTCGCCTTTGTCACGGGCAGCGTGGAGTGCAAGACCGGCGAATGGAATGACGTCATCATTAACGTGCGCGACTTCCTCCGCTACGAAACCGAGGAGCGCAAGGACACTCCCGACCTGACGTACGTCTCCTTCTACTTCTCCCCCAAGCTCAAAGGCGCCAAGATCCAGTTCCGCTCGTTCACGATCCTCGCGCCCTGGACCTCCGACCACCTGATCCCACTCAAGGCCTATGACCTCAGCAGCATCAAGGGCCTCGTGTGGCCGGGCGGCGAATCCGAGCTGACCGGCATCCGCCCCGCCAACCTCGCGCTCCCCGCCGCTGACCCGAACTGGTTCCGGTTCCGCGTCAGCGACCGCCGCGGCAACCTCACCGACACCTGGCTGATCCCCATCCCCCCCGGCTCCGAAAAAACCAAGGCCAACCTGCCCGGCCTCGAACCCGTGCCGTTCTGAAAAGGGGGCGAACACACCGGTTCGCCCGTCCCATCTCCCAACTCCTAAATCCTAACTCCTAACTCCTCCCTTCTATGACACGCATCACCATCCCCCAACTGGACGCCAACCTGGTCGATGTCACCATCACCCGCTGGCATAAGAAACCCGGCGACACCGTAACGGCCGGCGAGGGCCTCGCCGAACTGACCACCGACAAGGCCGTCTACGAGCTTGAGGCGCCCGCCTCCGGCACGCTGCTGGCCGTCTACGCCACCGAAAAAAGCGTCGTGCCCACCGGCTTCACCGCCGGCCTCATCGGCGCGCCCGGCGAGATCGACGCCGACGCCGAGTCCGTCAACGAGGCGCAGATGTCCGCCTAC
>CAYMLQ010000671.1:0-1886 GCA_964390795.1 uncultured Lentisphaeraceae bacterium | reverse complement strand
GGCCGCGGATCACGCCGGCCGCGTCCGCGCTGCCGCCGCCGAGGCCGCCGCCGATCGGGATGCGCTTGTGGATGTGGATGCGCGCGCCGGCGTTGATCCGGTAGCGCGCCTGCATCAGCCGCGCCGCCCGCACCGCCAGGTTGCGGTCCACCGAGCCGATCTTCGAGAGGTCCACCCCGGGGCTGACCGTGACGGTCATGGCGACCTGGGCGTAGGTGGTCGTGAGCGAGACAGTATCCGTCAGACTGACCGGCATCACGAGGCTGCGAAGCTCGTGATACCCGTCAGGCCGTTTGCCGAGGACCTCCAGCGTCAGGTTAATCTTGGCCGGCGCCTCGATGGTGATGACAGAACCTGCTCTGACCATTTGGGCGCGTATTGTGCCAGAATCCGCCCCCAGCTTCAAGCGCGGGTCGGGGCAAACACGTAATCGGTGTGTACCAGGGGGGAATCGAGGAACGCGCGTCGTGTGCGCGTAGCGCTGGGAGCGGGGACACTCCTGTCCCCGTTGTGAACGGTTGAGCAACACCGAGCCGCAGGATACAACGAGACGACCGTCTGCGGAGCGACGCTTGGCCGACCTTTCGGGGACAGGAGTGTCCCCGCTCCCGAGCTTGCGACACAGGTTCGCCAGCAACGCTCACCCCTCGGATACCCCTGCAAGAACTCGTAGCATCTGCGTATAAGCGGCGCATGAAGTCACTCCGAGACGCACGCTTCGGAGCGGAACGCCTTCGCGTTCCGGCCGGCGCGGGAAGCCGCGCCGCTCCTTAGAACTTCTTGTGGAAGGTGCGGTTGATCACGTCCACCTGCTGTTCGCGCGTGAGCTTGATGAAGTTCACGGCGTAACCTGAGACGCGGATGGTGAGCTGCGGATATTTCTCGGGGTGCTCCATGGCGTCCAGCAGCAGGTCGCGCTGCAGGACGTTGACGTTGATGTGGTGGCCCTTCTCTACGAAGTAGCCGTCCATCAGGCTCACCAGGTTGTCGACGCGCTCGGCCGTCTCGCGCCCGAGCGCGTCCGGGACGATCGAGAAGGTGAAGGAGATGCCGTCCTCGCTGTGGTCGTACGGCAGCAGCGCCACGGATTTCATGGAGGCGATGCAGCCGCGCGAGTCGCGCCCGTGCATGGGGTTCGCGCCCGGCGCGAACGGCTCGCCCGCCTTGCGGCCGTCGGGCGTGGAGCCGGTCATCTGGCCGTAGACCACGTTCGAGGTGATGGTGAGGATCGAGAGCGTGGGCTTGGCGTCGCGGTAGGTGCGGTGCTTCGAGAGGCGCCCCATGAAGGTCTTCACCACCTCGACCGCCATCTGGTCGACGCGCGGGTCGTTGTTGCCGAACTTCGGGTAGTCGCCCTCGATCTCGAAATCCACGGCCAGGCCGCGCGCGTCGCGGACGGGCCTGACCTTGGCGTACTTGATCGCCGAGAAGCTGTCCGCCACCACCGAGAGACCCGCGATGCCGCAGGCCGCCGTGCGCATCACGTCCTCGTCGTGCAGCGCCATCTGCACGCGCTCGTAGCAGTACTTGTCGTGCATGTAGTGGATGACGTTGAGGGTGTTGATGTAGAGGCGCGAGAGCCAGCGGCAGATCTGGTCGAACTTGCGCACGATCTCGTCGTAGTCGAGGGTTTCGGAAGTGACGGGCGCCATTTCGGGGCCGACCTGGTCGCCGGTGATCTCGTCCTTGCCGCCGTTGATGCAGTAGAGCAGGGCTTTGGCGAGGTTGGCGCGGGCTCCGAAGAACTGCATCTGCTTGCCGATGCGCATGGCCGAGACGCAGCAGGCGATGGCGTAGTCGTCGCCGAACTTCTCGCGCATGAGCTCGTCGTTCTCGTACTGGATCGACGAGGTCTCGATCGAGAGCCGCGCGCAGAAGCGCTTGAA
>CAYMLQ010000670.1:0-1891 GCA_964390795.1 uncultured Lentisphaeraceae bacterium | reverse complement strand
TGCTGGAGATGTGCGAGCTGCACGCGCTGCGCGAGGCGGTCACGAAAAAGCAGGTCGCCGAGAAGCTGAAAGACTTCAAGAAGAGCTTCGAGGTGTCACCGGCTTGCGAGCCTGCGGAGCTGGAACGGGCCGCGCGCACGGCGGTTGCGCTGGACGCGCTGGTCGCGAAGCACGATCTCGGTTCCATGGCCTACTACTACGAGGGACAGCCGGGCAACGCGTACGAGAACATCGTGACCTCGATCATCGCGGGGAACACGCTGCTGACCGGACGCCATGTGCCGGTGGCGGGCGAGTGCGAAGTCAAGAACGCGCAGGCCATGAAGATCATGGATCTTTTCGGCGTGGGCGGGTCGTTCTCCGAGTTCTATCTGGCCGATTTCAAAGACGACGTGGTATATCTCGGCCATGACGGGCCTGCGCACTTCGCCATCGCGGAGGGGCGCGTGGGGCTCGTGCCGGTGCCGCTCTATCACGGCAAGCCAGGCAAGGGGCTCTCGATCCAGATGACGGTCAAGCACGGCCCGGTGACGCTGCTCTCGGTGGTGCAGCGCGGCGACGGCAAGCTGATGTTGCTGGTCGCGGAGGGCGAGTCGGTGCCTGGCCCGGTGCTGCTGATCGGCAACACCAACAGCCGCTACCGCTTCGCCATTGGGGCCAAGGCGTTCATGAACGCTTGGAGTAAGGCCGGGCCCGCCCATCACTGCGCGATCGGCGTCGGCCACCTTGCGGGGAAGATTGAGAAACTTGCGGACTTGCTCAAGGTCGAGGTGCAGAAGGTATGCTGAGCCTGTTGCGACGAACTGTCACCGAAGGAGAACAAAGCATGAGCATGGCGACACGAAGGCCAGGAAGCGTGATAAGGGCCGCTCGATGCTTAGTTGCGGCTATTCTCCTCGGCGGGGTTGCGGCTGCGGGAAGCGCATGGGCCGGCGCGGCGAAGAATGACGAGCAGGTGCGGCAAGACTTCGCTAATCCGCCGCTGTGTTGGCAGTCACGGCCCCTCTGGTTCTGGAACGGGCCGCTGACGCCGGAGCGCACGCGTGAACAGCTCGAAGGGTGCAAGGCGCGCGGATACTACGGCGTGGGCATCCTTCCCGCACACAACATGACGCCCGGATTCATGACGCCGGAGTTTCTGGCGCACTACAAGACAGCGGTCGAACAAGCTGCGAATCTGGGCATGAAGCTGTGCCTGTACGACGAGTACTGGTTTCCGAGCGGCTCGGCGGGCGGCCTGCTGGCGAAGAAACATCCCGAAGCGCTGAGCAAGCGCCTCGATATGCTGGCTGTGGAGGTGACAGGTCCGAAGACGGTTGAGCAACTAATACAGACCGGCCGGCATGTGGCCGACATCGGCGTGCTGTATCCGATCGCCACATTGCAGGCGGGCTCGTGGTTCGGCCCGGGCGATCCCTACCAAGGCTGCGTGGAGATCCCTGAGGCTGATTACATGCGTGTAG
Source organism: uncultured Lentisphaeraceae bacterium (assembly GCA_964390795.1). GTDB lineage: Bacteria > Verrucomicrobiota > Kiritimatiellia > RFP12 > UBA1067 > CAYMLQ01. The sequence continues at coordinate 428 of CAYMLQ010000670.1, read as the reverse complement.
GCGAACTGCTGGCCATGAACGTGCGCCGCGACTTCACGTTCATCCATCCCGAGATACTTGACGAGAAGTGTTCAGTGACTGGCGCGGAAATCCGGCTGGAAAACAAGGTAAATGCCGAGCAGTACAAGGTGTTCGTCATCCCCGGTTCGCGCGTGATCCACTGGAGCAGCCTGAAAAAGATCAAGGCGTTCTACGATAACGGAGGACAGGTGATCGCGACGACACGCCTGCCGGAGGCCTCGGCGGAATTCGGCAAAGACAAGGAAGTCAGGGAAACCATTGCCGCGATGTTTAGCCAGGAGGAGGAAAAGAAGCCCGGGGCAGTGCGCGTGACGGCTTCGAGCGCGTGGGCCGGAGGCGGCTTTGCTCCTGTGAATGCAACGGACGGCGACCCGCAGAGCCGCTGGAATGCAGCAGACGGGGACAAG
>CAYMLQ010000669.1:0-1903 GCA_964390795.1 uncultured Lentisphaeraceae bacterium | reverse complement strand
GGCGGGGAGTAAGGGTTTGATGTGAAGGCTTCCCCGGGATCTTCTCGGGGAAGCCTGTCCCTTTCTCGGGGGTGTTATGGCCGCGTGGGTCGTTCCGGATGTTTTATCGCTTATGCCCCCGGATCTGAAGGAGGCGTTTCTGCTCCTTGACGAGGGGCTACGCGATTCGGAGCTGTCCACCCTTTTGTCATCCGCCGTATCTGATTTCCGGATGGCTTTTTCGGCGTCTTCTGACCCTGACGGCTCCCTGTCCGAGGCGACGGTTCCGGACGCGTGCGTCCCCCGCGTCCGCGCGATCGTCTGGTATTATCTCGCTCTCGGCCTCGGCCTGACGGATGTTTCGACGCTCCTGCGCGTCCCCTGGCAGGATGCGGAGATATACCTTCGCCAGATGCTTCGCGAGTTGAACCGGGAAGGTTCCGTTTTAGGCGCCGTTGGAACACCCCACTACACGGCAGGCCCCCGCGATAGCTTCAGGCCCTTGTCCGGTCCTTCTGTGGCCGCGCGCCCGTCACCGCCTGTGGTTGCCGAGCAGATCAACTACACGAACGCGTCATCGTCTTCCACCATGGTGTGATTATGCCTATGAGCGACTATGTGACAAAGGACCATTGCGCCGTGCAGAGTGCGGCGGTGCTCGAAAAGCTGGAGAGCATCGAGAAGCGGCTCTTCGTGGACAACGGCAGCCCGTCGATCCAGACGCGGCTGGAGCGGCACGACCTGGTGATCCGTGCGCTGCTTTGGGTGGTTTCGGTCGCTGCGGGCACCGCGATAGCGGGGGCCGTGACGGGCGGGTTCATGCTGGCCAAGCTGCTGGCGAAGATAGGGGGTGCGTGATGGGGAGTCTTCAGACTGTGCTTGTCTCGCTGGCGGTATGGGCGGGGGCGGCGGGCTGCTGCGCCTACCGGGGCGTCAGCCAGGCGTCGCTGATCCATGTGCGCGACGTGAGGGTGTCAGAGAGCCCGGGAGCGGGCACCAACGGCGTGGAGGTCGCGGCCGGCGGGGTCCGCCTGCTGGCAGGGCGGCTGGTCGTGGTGGCCGAAAACGTCTACATGTCTGTCGGCGGGGGCACGGCTGCGAGCAACGACGTAGCAGGGGAACTGTCCATCCCGCTGACCAAGTGAGGTGCGCCATGGGGTGTGGATGTGGTAGGGGCAAAGTAGGATCGCGCGAAGAGGAGCGGGCGCGGATCGTCGAGTCTTTCGGTGTCTTCAGCCTTGGGGATCGCGAGCGTACCGAGATCCTTGAGGCGCTGGACTCGGGCCTGTGGGACTGGTATGCGGATTGCGACGGCTGTACGCTTGTGTCTGAGGTCTATTGGCCCAACAAATATTTCCCGCCCTGCCTGCGGCATGACTTCGATTTTCAGACTGGCAAAGACGGTCTTTCTAGCAATGCCCGTTTCTACCGCCTGCAGCGGGTCTATGGAATGACGCGTGTTCGAGCTTCCATCCGCTGGATCGGGGTGACAGCGGCATGGTTTGGCTGGTACAAGTGGGGAAAAGGATGAAAAAGGGGCTGCTTTAACTGTAGTAGAATTGTAGTAAGTTTCGACGCAAAAACGACGAATATCGGGTCCAAGAGAGCATAAGCCCCGCTTACGGTGATGAGGGCTAGAAACGAAAAAACCCCAATAAAACCGACGTTTTAGAGGGGTTTAAGATGGTAGGCCTGGCCGGAGTCGAACCGGCGACCCCCAGATTAGGAATCTAGTGCTCTGTCCTACTGAGCTACAGGCCTTCAAAGGATACAAGTTGTTGCAGCGAAACAAGTAAAGACTCGGCTTGAGGTCGCTTACTTGCGATCATAGTAACAGCACTCGACAGCGAAAATCAAGCCCAAACGTGAAAGGGGCGCATCTGCGATCAGGTGCAGCTAGGATGCCCAAAGAGACCCCAGTTCC
>CAYMLQ010000668.1:0-1907 GCA_964390795.1 uncultured Lentisphaeraceae bacterium | reverse complement strand
ATCGTGCTCAGCATTTGCTTGCCGTAGATCCAGAGGGTCGTCCCCAAGCAGAGCAGCAGCCAGAGGCCGCTGGTCTTCTTGACCCACGGAAATAGCTTAGCAGCCACCGTTGGCTTGTAAGCCCGGAGCGCCACACCGATCAGCAGCGGAATCAGAACCAATGTAATAAGCGGTTTCGCCAGCGCCCAGGCGTTCAACGTCAGCCCTTTAATCAGCAACGGCGCCATCAGCGGCATCAGCACCACGGTCAGGACGGTCCCCAACAGGACGTAGGCTCCGCTGAAGGTCAGGTCGCCGCGGGCTTTCATCGCTGCCAGCGGCAGGAAGGGCGCGATCGGGGCCAGACTGCACAGCATCAGTCCGGCAGCATGTCCCGGCGAAAGCGGCAGAAGCTGGCTGAGCAGCCAGGCCAGAGCCGGCCCGGCTACCCAGCTCCAGAGGATGCAGGGCACGAGGAGCTTGGGGCTCCGCAGCCACTTGAGCGCTTGCTTCAAATCGCACTCAAGGCCTCCGGCCATCAGGCCCGACACGGTGAAAACCACCACCGTGATGTTGAACCACTTCATGATGTCCATGATCTGCGCCCCTTACTTCCGTTCAGCCAGCGAAAACAACGCCCGTGACAACATGCCGCCGGCAAGCGTCCGGGCCTTAAAGCCCTTCTGCAGCAGCAAGCAGGTCGCATAGTAGGCGCGCTGCCCGGAGCGGCAGATCACGCGAATCTCCTGGTCGCGGGGCAACTCGCCAAGCCGCGCGCGGAGCTGTCCCAGCGGGATGTTGACCGCGCCCGGCACCGTCTCCACGGCCAGTTCAACCGGCTCGCGCACGTCGAGCAGGAAGGCGTTGTCCACGGCCTCCCAGTGGCTGAGCGGCATGTCGCCGCGCAGGACATCTGCGGCGACCATGCCGGCAAAGTTGACGGCATCCTTGGCGCTGCCGAACTGGGGCGAGTAGCACAGCTCGGACTCTTCGAGGTCGTAGATCGTCGCGCCCATCTGGATCGCCACGGCCAGGGCGCTGATCCGCTTGTCCACCGCCGGGCCGTCTTCGCCCAGCGCCTGCGCGCCGAGGACTTTACCGTCAGATTTCCGGAAGATGAACTTCAGCCCGATCATCTTGGCGCCCGGGTAGTAGCCGGCGTGGGAGTTCGGGAACAGGTAGATCTTCTCGTAGTCCGTGTCGCCGCGCCGCTTGAGCGTCTTCTCGTTGACCCCGGTCCAGGCGGCTGCGCCGCCGAACAGCCCGATGATCGAGGTGCCCTGGGTGCCGCGGTAGCGGGAGTCGCGCCCGCAGATCACCTCGGCCGCGATGCGGCCCTGCCGGTTCGCCGGCCCGGCCAGCGCGACCAGGCTCCACTCGCCCGTCCCGAAATCCTTGACCTCGATCGCGTCGCCGACGGCGAAGATGTCCGGGTCGCTCGTGCGCATGTGGTCGTCGACGCGGATGCCGCCGCGTTCGCCGATCGTGAGCCCGGCCGTCTTGGCCAGCGCCGTGTCCGGCCGCACGCCGATGGCGAGGATCGCGATGTCCGCCGGGAAGGTTTTGCCGGAGGCGGTCTGCACCTCGATCGCCCCGCCCTCCAACTGCTTGAAGCCGACCACGCCGTCATGGGCCACGATGCGGATGCCGTGCTTGATCACGTGGGCCTGCACGAGGCACGCGATCTCCGGATCCAGCGGGCCGAGCACGTGCGCGGGCTTCTGGATGAGCGTCACCTCGAACCCGAGATGGACGAGGTTCTCAGCCGTTTCGAGCCCGATGAAGCCGCCTCCGACAACGACCGCCCGCCGCACCGGCTTCACCATCTGGATGCCGGAGTAGCAGTTCATGCCGGTCAGGAAGGTCGTGCCTTTTTCGATCCACTCGCGGATCGTCCGCGCGTCCGGCACGGTCCGCACATGGAAGAC
>CAYMLQ010000667.1:0-1913 GCA_964390795.1 uncultured Lentisphaeraceae bacterium | reverse complement strand
TTTCGGGGTGTATTCCACTTCAGTTCCAGTTTCGGATAGTGAATCTCGCCCCACCAGTCATTCGGACTCCCGCCAAGCCATTCGCCCTTGGGCGTTGCCGCGCACAAAAGCCTTGATCGTTCCGCACCGTTGAACCGCGCTCTCCTTCGCAGGACGGATTGTGTATGCGCCTACGGCAGCCGGAACGATGAACGTCTCCGCGTAGTGCACGACGAAGGGCTCGAACGCGTTGTCCGGACTTTCAACCACCGCCTCGCATCCCTCCACCAGATTGAGCACGTTGACGCCGCCGTGAGTGTGATGCGGAACAGCTTTCGTGAACCAGTGCCGCCGGGTCTCGATGAACTCCTGCTCGTGCAGCCCCGTCCGCTCCTCAACCCAGCCGTCACCCTCCGCTATAACGGTCACTTGATTGAGCAGGTTCGTCCTGACCCACGCTTCCCTCCGGCCCCACTGGATCACGTTCTTGCCGTGCCCGATGTTGATCGGACGCGGCTTGCCGTCCAGCCCCAGGCGGCCCCAGTCCCACAGTTTGAAGGTGAAGATGTAAGGTGTCGCGCTGATTTCCAGCACCATGCTGTTCCGCCCGGAACAGTGGACCGTTCCCGCCGGAATCAGCACATGGTCGTGCTTCTTGACCGGATACACGCCGACATGCTTCGCCGCGTCGAACGTCCCGGTGGTCTGCGACGACTCCAACTCGTTCAGCATGGCCGCCGGATTGACGTCCTCCCGTAGGCCCAAATACACATGCGCGTCAGCGCCGGTGTCGAGCATGTAGTAGCTCTCGTCCTGCGTATAGTGCATGCCGAAGGCCCGCTGGATGTATTCCGTGAGCGGATGCACCTGCAGGCTTAGGTTCCCGCCACCCATCGTGTCGAGGAAGTCGAAGCGGATCGGGAACTCGTCGCCGAAGCGGCCGTACACCGCGGTCCCCAGCAGTTCGCGCGGATGCGCGAAGACCGCATTAATGGAAGGCAACTCCATGACCGCGTTCGCGAACTTCAGCAGCAAGCTGTTCTCCTCAGGTACGCAATCGAAGCCCCAGCCGTAATTCGGCACCGCGCGGTCAAGGCCGCACACCTCCTGCATCCATTTCCCGCCCCACGGCGCAGGGTCGAAGAACGGTGCCACGCGGAAGGGACGCCTGACCGTCGCGGCCAAGGCCGCGCGAACCGCCGCGCCCGAGGCCAGCTTCGGCTCGTTCGCCACCGTCGTATCCAGCACAAAATCCCAGCGCGACATCAGACCGCGCTTCAGGCGGTCCGCCACGCGCCAGTCCACAAAATAGCTCCGCTTGTATTGCAGCGACGCCTCCAGCGTCCGGTTCTCAACGCCCAGATTGCTGATCTCATTCCGCCGGAATCGCATCTGGATTTCCCAGCGCGGCATATCGGCATAAACCAACAATCCCTCTTCCGCGACGAGCGACGCACCCGGCCCGTACACAAGAGTGAGTCCAGAGGTCGGAGGCCGGAGGTCGGAGGCCGGCATTCGCACGACCCCTTCGTTTATTCCAGCACCACTGGCGGCGGGATAACTACTGTCCTCTGACCTCTGTCCTCTGACCTCTGCCACTTTCCCGGCATCGAGAAAGTCCTCCATATTCAGCCGCGTCAGATAACCGAACACCGCATCGTCGGTCACGTCTGGAGCAACCATGCGGTCGATCTCTTCAGGGCACTTCATTAACTCGCGGGTCTGTACCACCCGTGTCGGCTTGAGCCCCGCCAACAGAGCTGCAAACACCTCTTCATCCCGAACACCCGGATAGCACTCGACGATCAGGCATGTCCGAAGCTGCTCGGCGGTAGCTCGGCGAAGCGACTCGGCCACCGCCTCCCAGCCTACTGCGCAGGCGTCCTGTGCAGCTGGTACGCTCACCGTCGGGAATTTATCGTAATTCGTCTTCA
>CAYMLQ010000666.1:0-1916 GCA_964390795.1 uncultured Lentisphaeraceae bacterium | reverse complement strand
TGTGAACCCAACGCGGGGCCCACGGGCGGCGCAGGATTCGCCGCGCCTGCGGGAATCTGCAATTTCACGGTACCCGTGACTTTCTTCGCCATGATCTCACCTACTTGTCTGTCGTGATTCTCCCGGCATCCCCACCGGTACAAGCGAACCACCGTTGACGAACTGCCGCCGCGCACGCGCGACGGTTTACGGGGCGGGTGTGCTACGCGTTCTCGTCGACCGCGCGCTCGACCTGCCAGTATTCCAGTTCCACCGGAGCGGTACGCCCGAAGATCGCCACAGAGACCTTCAGCTTGCCCCGGTCGGGATCGACTTCATCGACGGTGCCGTTGAAACTCATGAACGGCCCATCGGTGATCTTCACGGTCTCGCCCGGCTCGAACTGAACCTTAGGCTTGACCTTTTCTTTCTTATCGGCCACCTGATTGACGATCGCGTCAACCTCGGCCGTCGTCAGCGGCATCGGGCGCTCGCCGCCGATGAACCCGATCACTCCCGACGTTTCCTTGAGAAAACGCCAGGTCGGCTCCATCACGTTGCGCCCCTCATCGTAAAGACACAGATTGATCAGCACGTAACCGGGAAAGAACTTGCGCGTGACCGTAGTCTTCACGCCGTTCTTGACCTCGGAAACCTTCTCGGTGGGGATCACCACCTCGCCAATGTACTCCCCCATCTCCTCGATTCGCACGCGTGCCTCAATCGAACGCTTGACCTTCTGTTCCTGACCGGTCAACGTGTGCAAAACAAACCACTGCTTCGTCATGGTTGAATCCCCGCTTTACGCATGGATGAGCTGCAGGACAAGCTGGATCACCTTGTCACAGCACAACACCACAACTGCAAGAATTACAATGAATGAGAGCACCACGACCGTCGAGTCCACCAGCTCCTGACGGTCAGGCCAGGCGATCTTTTTGAACTCGACCCCGACCTCTCCCAGATACGCGCCCAGGTGATGGATGACTTGTTTCACGTTACTCATGTCTCGGGCCCTTTGGTCAATCCGCGGTTAAAATGCGAAAACCTGTTACCGTTCCTGGTGCGGAACAGCGACAGATGCCGCGGTTAATGCTGGCAGGCCAGAAGGGAATCGAACCCCTAACCTTCGGTTTTGGAGACCGACGCTCTGCCAATTGAGCTACTGGCCTAAAGTGTGTTTGTCCTACTTCGATTCCCGGTGCAACGTACGCTTCTTTTCCGTCGGGCAATACTTCTTCATTTCCAGACGGTTGGTCATCGTGCGCTTATTCCGCGTGGTCGTGTAGTTGCGGCGCTTGCACTCGGTGCAGGCCATAATGGCTAATTCTCTGGGCATATTCGCCTCGTTCCTTAGTGAATCCGTGCCGCGTCCGGAGCGCCGAAGCGCCCCGGACGGACACGCTCACAGGAAGCTCTCTTTACTTAACAACCTTGGCAACCGTGCCGGCCCCGACCGTGCGTCCGCCTTCGCGAATGGCGAAGCGCATCTTGTCTTCCAACGCGACCGGCGAAATCAGCTTCACCGCGATCGAAAGGCTGTCGCCCGGCATCACCATTTCCACGCCCTCGGGCAGCGTGATATCGCCCGTGACGTCCGTCGTGCGGATGTAGAACTGGGGACGGTATCCCTTGAAGAACGGCGTGTGGCGGCCGCCCTCTTCCTTGCTGAGGACGTACACTTCGCCGTTAAACTCGGTGTGCGGGGTGATGGAGCCGGGCTTGGCCAGAACCTGGCCGCGCTCGACGTCCTCTTTCTTCGTGCTGCGGAGCAGGCAGCCGATGTTGTCGCCGGCCTGGCCCTGATCCAACAGCTTGCGGAACATCTCGACGCCTGTGCAGGTCGTCTTGACGGTCGGGCGCAGGCCGATGATCTCGATTTCCTCGCCCACCTTGACGATGCCGCGCTCGACACGGCCGGTCACCACGGTGCCGCG
>CAYMLQ010000665.1:0-1922 GCA_964390795.1 uncultured Lentisphaeraceae bacterium | reverse complement strand
CAGCCCTTGCATCGGTGGCCCAGCAACTGCCGGATCAGGCCCGTGTCATGCGCGAGCTGGGCGACCAGAGTGCCAAGACCGATGCCGCGTCCAAAGCTGATCTTCTCGGCCTGCTGGCCGGTATCCAGACCGAAGGCGCGCGCGATATGCTCGCCGCGCAGGCGGAGTCGGACGATGTCGAATTGCGCAAGACGGTTGTGCGCGTATTCTCCAAATGGAACAGCCAGCTGGCGGTCGCGCCCCTGATGAGCGTAGCGCGGCAGGACGTTGACCGCACCGTCAAGATCCTGGCCGTGCGCGGCGTGCTGACGCTGCTGCAGAAGTCGGCCGCAGTTGCAAAGAATGAGAAGCTCGCGATTTGCGCCGACCTTGCGACGCTCGCCGAACGCGCGGAAGAAAAGAAAGCCGTTTACGGCCTCGTGAAGACGATGGGCGGAAAGGAAGCCGAAGCCTTGCGCAAGCAACTGGCTGAGGCCGCAGGGGTGAAGGACGGCGGCGAGCGCTTGATCAAGGCCGTGAATGTGGGCGGTCCGGCGGTAGGCGTGTTTGAGGCGGATTCGGGGTTTAAGAGCGGCAGCAAATACGCGGTGACGCTGGAGGCCGATGTGTCTGACGCCGTTGACGGGGCACCTGAGGCGGTGTATCAGACCAGCCGCTACGGCGATATGAACTACTCCTTTGACGGGCTCAAGGCAGGTCAAGCGTATGTGCTGCGCCTGCATTTCGCTGAACCGTTCCATTCGGGGCAGGGCCGGGTCTGCGATGTGCTGGTCAACGGAAAAGCCGTCCTGACGGATTACGATATTTTTGCTAAGACAGGCAAAAAGATGAAGGCGGTGACGGAGCGGGCCGACGTGACGGCAGACGCCACGGGCAAGATCGAGGTTGCGTTCAAAACCAAACGCGATCATGCGCTGGTGTGCGGACTGGAGCTCTTGGAAGCGAGCGGGCAGTCGGCAGGAGCCGTCGGCAGTCAGAAGACGGAGGGCCGCCAGGCAGTGGCACCTGTGCCGGTGGCCGCTGTGCCCCGGCCAATTGGCAAGCCGGGGCAGATTAATGTGCTGTTGCTCACCGGCGCGAACAACCACAATTGGCAGGAGACGACCGCCGCGCTCAAGAAGATCCTTGCGGAGCTGCCGAAGTTTGCGGTCAACGTAGTTGAGACCCCGTGGGACATGGAGCCCGCTGACATCGAGGGCTATGATCTGCTCTTCTGCAACTGGAACACCTTCGGCAGCGACAAGCGCGAGTGGACGCCTGAGATGAAGGCGGGCTTCAGCGCGTGGGTCAAGAAGGGCGGCGGCTTATTCGTGCTGCACGCGGGCGGCAGCCTGTTCTACGATTGGGAGGAGTTCCAGTCCCTGACGGGCGGGGCGTGGGAGAAGGACACCTTCCACCCGCAGATGCAGGCGTTCACGGTGAACATCGCGGACAAAGAGCACCCGGTCATGCGCGGGCTGAAGGACTTCGAGACCTTTGACGAGCCGTGGCAGAAGATCGGGAACCGCAACCCCAACCGCCGCGTGCTGGCGACCGGCGTGGTCAGCAAAGAGAACAAAGGGTCCGGTGAACCCGAGCCGTTCGCCTGGGTCACAGAGGCGGGCAAGGGCCGCTGCTTCAACCTCGTGCTGGGCCATGACGTCAAGGCGCTGAATAACGCGGGATGCAAGACGCTTCTCCTGCGCGGCGCCGAGTGGGCCGCGAAGGGTGATGTGGTACGGTAAATTAAAGAGAGGTGAACGTATGAACAAGCCAATCGGTTATGTGATTCTGGTGTGTATGTCATTTCTTCTGAACCTGTCGGCGGAAACCACCCGCATCTGGGCGGTGAACGCGGGCAGCGCCACCCGCTACGGCGATTTCGCGGGTGATACGAACGCCGGGTCTTGGTTTGACGTGGGCGCCGCGAGCAATCTGGCGGG
>CAYMLQ010000664.1:0-1924 GCA_964390795.1 uncultured Lentisphaeraceae bacterium | reverse complement strand
CAAGTAATTCCGCATGGGTAAGGGTAAATAGTGCCGCCTATGGGATGCTAGTGGAGTGAATTACATCGGGGATGGTGCGCGTTTTCACGTGCAGAGTTATGAGGATTGCTCGGGTTCCCTCGATGTCATGACCGTGGTTCAACAGCGAAATAGGAGAGCCTCATGGGTACGCGTTCGTTCAGCACCTGTCTTTTTCCCTTGGCGATGGGGGCTTTTCTGTCAGCTAGTCACGTTCACGCGGCGGTCCTTCAGGTCGGCACCGGTGGCGGCACCGCTTCACCCGGTGCCTGGACTTCGGGTGACGCCGTATCTAGCGCGATTACCGCGCTGACTGTGAGTCCCGCCCGTTTCGGCTCCTTGTATGACAGCGCGAGCGGCAAGGTCGGCGGCGGCACAGTCTCGGGCCACCTCTACTATGCCTTTACCGCGCGCTCTCTGGACCGCGCAGGAGACACCCGCCTGCCTACCAACAGCATTGCCGGTTTTCCCTACAGTCCGGGCACATCGTTCGCCGGCGGGCAACTGGTCGGATCCGCGCTCTCGCTGAACGTCGGACAAGCCTATGGCAACTACGCGTTTGGCTATAACATCGGCACCAACGGCAGCGGCCCCAGCACCTTTTTCAACTCTCCGCGCGTGGATCTGGCGCCTGCCCGCGTCGCACTCTTTGAGGTGCATGTGCAGTACAACGCCTCGGCGAACGACAGCGCCGTCATCACCATGCGCCTGTACGACAATCTGCCCTTCCAGCGCCAGCCCGTCGCAACCGACGTGGCGGCCTACACGCAGACGATCAACACGGCCAGCAGTGACTTCTCCTTCGATTCGTTCCAGTTCATCTCCGGCCATGCGGACAACACCTCCACACGCTGGCAGTTTTCCAACGTGGCCTTCGCCCAGAATGCAGGCGAGGCACCGGATTATGTCCTCACGCATCCGACCAGCGTTCTGCCTTCCATCATCCAGGTCGGTACCGGCGGCACGACCGTGCCAGGCGCCTGGACTTCGGGCGCCATTGTTTCACATGCGCTTCTTGCGTTCACCGTGACACCCTCCAGCTATGGCGACCTGTACGACAGCGCTAGCGGTTTGGTGGGCGGAGGCACGGTGGCCGGCGACGTCTACTATGCCTTTACCGCGTGTTGCCTGGACCGCGCGGGCGACACCCTTCTGCCGGCCGGGAGCGCGAATACTTCGCCGTACAGCCCCAGCGCGGCGTTTGGCGGCGGGCAGCTTGTCGGCACCGCGCCATCGCTGGGCTTCGGTCAGAAGTACGGCAACTGGGGCCTGAGCCACTTTTTGAGTGTGAACGGGAGCGACGGCGGCGACTTTAGTCCGCGGATCGACATGGCGCCGGCCCGGGTCATGCTGTATGACGTGCGCATCCATTTCAACGCTTCGGCCGCCGACACCGCCTCCGTTGTCATGTACACGTATGACAACCTGCCGGCCGGGCAGCAACAGCCCGTCGGCACAAACACGCCGACCTATTCACGCCAGGCGAATATCACGGGCGACTTCGCGTTCAACGCCTTCCAGTTCATCTCCGGCCATGCAGACGCCAATCCTGCGCGCTGGCGTTTTTCCGACGTGGTCTTCTCACGCAACGCGATGACGGCCGCCGACTATCTCCTGAATCCGCCTAACCCCGCGCGCGGCACGCTCATCACGCTGTTCTGAGCGCCGCCTCCCGGTGCGACCGAGGTGCCGGTGCTCTGGGCCGGCTGAAGCCGGAACAACATGCGGACCGCGGCGTCCCGCGCTGGCAAGGTATGTTGTACCGGCTTCAGCCGGCCTAGTACACAGTACAACATGAAAATTCGGCCATGATTACAGGATTCACATGATTAATAGCCAATGAATTCAATCCACTAGCATCCCATAGGAGCTGAAAACGGGCACACTGCCCCCTTTCCCCCGTTGA
>CAYMLQ010000663.1:0-1948 GCA_964390795.1 uncultured Lentisphaeraceae bacterium | reverse complement strand
AGAAGCGGAACGGCGTCAGGTGCCACGGGTACGACCAGTTGATGCGCGCCTGCGCAAGGCGGAGTTGCAGGTCGTGCGTCCCGGCCGTCAGCGGCAGGTCGACGAAGCACTGGTCCTGAAAGCGCTGCTCGTCGCGCAGACCCGTGCCGTAGCGCTTCAGCCGGATGCGGGTGTCAAAAAGATTCAGTCTCTTGCCGTCCAGATAGACGTCCAACAGGTCCCCTCCCCCGAGCCCCACGCAGAGGGTCACTGGCCCGGCAGCGGTCAGCGTGCTGCGCAGCCAGACGGCGGCCTGTTCCTGCCGGCCTTGGGCGAGGGGGATCACGGTGGCCGGCTTCCACTCCGGGCAGGCCCGCCACAGCGGCCGCCCGTCCGGCTGCCGGGCATCGGGGCTGGGCAGCGTCTCCGGTGCCGGCTCCGGCATCAGTGCCGTGGCCTGCCAGACGCCCCAGGCGACCGCCGGACGCGCCCGCGCCTGCTCCTCCCGCCACTGCCGCAGCGCCAGCCGCGTCGCGACGAGCGTCCGGGGCAGCGTCTCCCGTTTCACGTAGAAGGACAGCTCCGGCAGCGGGACCGCTTCGTCCGGCTCGGACATGGGCCGCATTTCGACGGCGGTCGCGTGCAGCGCGAGCAGCAGCGTGGTGAGGAGAAAACAGCCAGATGGGAACTGGGGAAAACAAGCTCGGGTTTGTGGAGTAGATTTCATTCTGAATTCTGGCTTCTGCATTCTGAAGTCTGTCTTCTGTCTTCTGGGTTGCGGGCTCTGCCCGCGTTCGATTACGGCTCATAAGGCGGCACGAGGCCGACCGCGCGCATCTGGTCCAGGGCGTCGATGATCTCAGGCGCGGCGCGCGTGCCGATCAGCTCCGCGCCGGCCAGGATGAACGCGTAGGCGTTCTGCGGACGGGGGAACTTCACGCCGGCGACCTTCAGCTTGATCTCCGAACCCTTCAGCGTCTCGCGCATCAGCAGCACCTGCGCCATGTCCGGCCCCTCGAACTGCCCGGTCGAGGTCTTCGCATAGTCCGCGCCCGCCTCCTGGATCAGGCGGCACCCCGTGACGATCTCCTCGTTCGTCAGGAAGCAGACCTCCAGAATGATCTTCGTCAGCGCGTGCCCCTTCGCGAGGGCGACGAACTCACGGATCTCCTGGCGCACGGCCGCGAGGTGTCCGCTCTTGAGCGCGCCCGCATTGATCACCAGATCCACGCTCTGGCAGCCCGCCTCCAGCGCCTTCTCCGTCTCCAGCAGTTTGACCGGAACCGGGGCGACGCCCCACGGGAAATCAATGCCGGTCGCGACCAGCACATCCGTGCCCGCCAGCTCCTCCTTCACCACCGGCGTCCAGTACGGCGAGGCCGAGTAGAACGCCGCACAGTTGTACGCGACCGCCTCGCGGCACCCGCGCCGGATCTCCGCCTCCGTCGACTGCTTGGGCAGGATCGAATAGTCGAACAGCTTCCCCACCGCCCGCTTGTCCATCTTCGCCAGATTGATCATCTTGTTACTCCTTGTTGTTACTGAATCGCGGGCATCGGCACAGGCTTGCCCTCGCGCTGCAGCGCAAGCTGCTCCTCGGGCTCGTAGACGCCGTAGTAGACCGCGTTCAAGTCGATCCACGTGATGATGCGGCGCAGCTCGTCGTCCGTGAGCGACACCTTCTGATGCCCCTCGCGCAGCATCTGCACCAGCGGGCTGCCGAACGCGCTGTCCGGGCTGTCCGCCGGCGTGATCTGAATCTGGTTGCGCTGCGGATAGCAGCCGACCAGCGGACGGCCCGCCTTTTTGGAGACACGCCGTATCTGCTTGCCGTCCGGCCCTTGCGCATAGCAGAGTGACTGATAGGACGCGGTAAACCCGTGCTGCCCCGAAACGGTGCGCGACAGATTCATTCCGCCCTTGGGCTCTTTTTCGCCGTGGCAGCTCACGCACTTGGCGTCGAAGACCG
>CAYMLQ010000662.1:0-1950 GCA_964390795.1 uncultured Lentisphaeraceae bacterium | reverse complement strand
TCACAGAAGGCCCTCCGTTCCGGTGCTACTGAGCGTTTGGCTCCACTTTGATGGTCTCGCCCTTTTCGCTCTCCAGCTTGTCCACGTCCACAGCCGAAACCGCAAGCGTCATCGCCTTGGGCAGATCCGTCAGACCCACGCGATATTCGGGCTGCTCCGTCGTGGCCACCAGATCCCAGCCGAACAACATCTTTTTAGACCAGACTTTGTATTGCACCACATCGGTCTGCGCGGGCGCCTGCCACAGGACGCGGATCGTGTTGCCTTCGGCCTGGATGTGAAGCCCGGTCGGCGCGTCAGGCAGCGGTTTGGAACGGCCCTGCACCGCCTCGCAGCACACACTCTCCAGGCCCTCTTTGTCCAGCGCCCTGACACGGTAATACCGGGTCAGGTTGGGCTCCAGATCCGGGTCGTCGACCGTCAGCGCCAGGTCTCCTGCGGCGCGCACGACCGCCAGCTTCTTGAAGCCGTCGGCGGGTTTCTTGGAATACTCCACCAGGTAACCGTTCACATCCTTCTCAGGGTTGGGCTGCCAGGTCAGGCGCACGGTGCGCGCCAGACCGGTGGTGGTGGCCAGGCCAGCCGGAGCCACCGGCACAACCTTGGTCTGGGCCTTCACCGAGCCGGAGGCGGACGAGCGCACATTCGCCGTGTTGAAGGCGATCACCTTGTACTGGTAGTCCGTGCCGTCCTTGAGCAGCCCCAGCCGGGTTCCGTCCTTCTCTCCGCCCCGGTCCAGATAGGTGGTCACGTCGCGGCTGTTGAGGCGCACGATCTGCGCCCAGTCGTCCGCGTCGGCGTTCGCCCGCCACACCTCGTAGCCTACCACGGCCTTATCCGGCGATTGGTCCCACGAAACCGGCACCTCGCGCGGTCGCGCCGAAACCACCGCGACCTGCTGCACCTCCGGCGGCACGGCGCGCGTCACCGCGCGCGCTGTCTCGGAGTCCGCGCTCTCCGCCGTCACATTGTTCACGGCGCGGACGCGGTAGAAATAGGTGCCCTCGTCCTCGAGCGTGCCGGGGTTCGCGCCGCCGTCGATATACCGGGCGTTCTCGCGGCCCTTCGCTGCGCCGATTTTTTCAAACGGCCCTTCCGCCGCGCGCGCCTGATAAACATCATAGCGGATCACGTCGCTTTCGGGACTCGCCTCCCACGTCAGCGGCACGCAGCGCACTTCTTCCGAGACCGCCACCGGCTTGACGGGCGGCGCGGGCGGCGGGAAGGTCAGCGCCTCGGACGTCGCCGAGGGCACGCTCTCCGCGGCCACCCGGTTGATGGCGATGACCCGATAGAGGTACTTCGTGCTGTCTTTGAGCGTCGACGCGGGCGTGCCGCCATCCACAAACTGCGCGTCGCGCACCTCGCCCACTTTCTCGAACGCGTCAGGCTGCGCAGAGGCGGTCCTCTCAATGCGGTAGGACGTCACCCCTTCGGACTCCGAGCCCGGCCACGTCAGCGTGACCGCGCGCGAACTGGTCGCCTCGGCCTTGAGCGAGGCCGGCGGCACGGGCGGCGGCGCCGTGGTGGATTTCACCGGCAGCGTCGGCTCGCTCACCTGGCCCATCTTGTCGAAAACCGTACACATCCGGTAGTAATACGTGGTGCTGTCCTTCAGGCGGGAAACCGGCGATAACCCGTCCGTGTAGCTCTGCTTGTTCGGTGCCACGTCCGCAACCCACGCATAAGGGCCGCCGATGGTCTCGGAGCGCTCGATGCGATAGCGGTAGATGCGGGTTTCGGGCACGCTCCACGAGAGCACCGCCGAGCGCAGGCCGTTCTCCGTCACCGAGACGCCCTCCGGCCTTCCGTACCCCACCACGGTGACCGCCGCGCTCGGCGCGCCCGACTCCGAGCCGCCACCGCCCTCCGGCGAACTGCACCCGGCTACAACGATCACGCCCGCGATCGCACAATAACCCTTAAGCGCCTGAGCCAAGCGGCGCACGC
>CAYMLQ010000661.1:0-1952 GCA_964390795.1 uncultured Lentisphaeraceae bacterium | reverse complement strand
GATCAAGCAGCCCGGCTTGCGGCTCGCGGCGATCATGGCCCGCCGCGCCGCGTCAGTCGGTCACACCATCCACCGGCACGACGTTACCGCCGATGCCCGCCGCGTCGAACTGCGGCTTGAGGCGCGGGAGCGACTCGTCCAGGTCGATGAACGCCACCGGCCCGGGCAACTGCGCCGAAAGAGTGGTCTTGCCGATGCCGCCTGGACCGTACAAGAGGATGCGGTGTCCGGTGGCCGTCGCGATCTTGCCGAACGCGACCCGTTTTCTTTCCGCCTGCGCGGGCGGCGGCGGGACGTTCCCCGCCTGCCTTCTGATCGGTACTGCCTGTGTCATTTCGTTTTCTCTCCTTCTTTGTTTCCGTTAATCATTTTCATCATGTAATCCTGTCCAAAAAACTCCGCGTTCTCCGCGCCTCCGCGTGAGGGCCTCTCTCAACTAACAGCCTAACAGCCTTCCCAATCATCCCCCGCTCAGCTCGGGATTCGTCTCCCCCACCGCAAACCCCGCAGGCGGCTGCGCGGGATCCACCGGGATGTTCTGCATGCAGAACGAGGCGAACTCGCAGAACCGGCACGTCATGCCGCCGCAGTTGCGCGGCCACGCGTGCTCCGGCCTACGCGCCCGCCGACCCGCCGCGCGCAGCAGCAGGATCAGCCGCGACAGTTCCAGCCGCTGGATCGCGAACTCCTCGACATCCTGTTCGAGCACGGCCACCTCGCGCCGCGCGAAGTAGAACTCCGGCCGCTCCCGCGTGTCCGCAGCGAGCCGCTCGCCGAACACCTCGGCGGTCTCACCCTGCTTCTGCCGGATCGCCGGCTTCTTCACCACGTCGTAAATCACGGTCTGCACGTCCCACCCGAGCGCCCGCGCGGCCAGCACATACTGGTAGATCTGCGGGTTGAATCTCAGCCGCTGCCAGTAATCGCTGTCGGCATCCAGGCTGTCGCTAGTGGTCTTGTGCTCCACCAGCGCCAGCCGCCCGTCGCACAGCACGCCCAGCCCGTCGATCTTGCCGCAGATGTCGAACGTGCGTGACCCGTCCAGTGCGTATCTGAATTCCAGCTCCGGATGCAGCGTCTTCACGGTCTCCGCCTCACCCCCATACCGCGCGTAGTACCCGGCCAGCAGTCCGGACAGCGTCGCCACGTCCAGTTCCGTGAAACTCTCCGCGCCCCCGCACGCCTTCGCCAGCGCGGCGGCGCACTCCATGCCCTGCCAGCGGCACTCCATCGCCGCATGCCACGCGCTGCCGAAACGTAGCGCCCCCGCGCTCACCGCCGCGCCGAGCCCCACCTCATACCGCCAGTAATGCTTGCGCGGACAGGCCAGCAGCGCCCCCATCCTCGAAGACGTCAACGTGTCACTTCTCATTTCCTACATCTCCTTTCACACATTTCCCACCTGTCTCACCTATCCCACTCTCAGTCTGGACAAGCCGCGCCGGTCCCACCTCCAAAAGCGGAGTGCAGGCGGGCAGGGCGCACTTGGATTTTTCAGCCGGTATCCCGGCGGCAGGCGCAGCCTGCGAAAAAGCCCGTGCGCATCGCCCGCCTGCCGGAGCTATCGCGGCCTGCAGCGACGGCAGATGCACCAGCGCCCCCTGCCGCCCCGGCCGGCTCACCCGCCGCACGCCGTGCTTCTCGCACAGCCGCCGGATCGTCCACGTGCTCAGCCCGAGCGTCTTGCACACACGGCCCGTCGGCACCATCCCGTCCGCAGCGATCACCTCGCGCACCGTCAGGATCACGCCCGCGCTGATCCCGTCCGCCGCCAGCAGCGTCTCAATCACGCTCAATGTCGTTCCGATCATTTCAGCACCTCCCCGCACTCTTCGCACACGCTGTACGGAGCGAGCGGCAGGTTTGTCCCGATTTCTGCCCGCCGTGTCGCCCATCTCGCCGCCCCGAACGCGCAAGCGGAGGCAAGTCCGACCGCGAGCGCCACGATCCTC
>CAYMLQ010000660.1:0-1958 GCA_964390795.1 uncultured Lentisphaeraceae bacterium | reverse complement strand
ACGGTCGGGGCGCGGACGCCGGTGAAGTGGCGGGCAAGGGTCTTCGCGCCGTCGGACGGCTGCCACGCGGTCTGGTGGATCACGCCGCGCACGAGGGCGATTTGGTCGGCGAGGGAGGCGGGCCAGGGGTGGGGAGCGGGAGAGAGGTCAGAGGTCGGAGGTCGGAGATCAGAGGACGGAAGGCCGAGATCGGACTGCACGGCGGCGGTGCCGGCTGAAGCCGGTACAACGTGCGGTTGCTGATACGCGGGACGGAGATAGCGGACGGTGCCGCGCGATTCCTCGTCGGCGCGTTGTTTGTTGAGCGCCACAAGCCTCGCCAGAATCTCATCGTCCGTCAACTTTAGAACTTTAGCATTCTCGCACTTTAGAACTTCCCCCTCCCATCCATACGCGGCGGCAACGGCGGCATCAAGTTCGTCGTGAAGCTGGCGCAGGACGGTGATGAGCCCCTGATCGTGGATGGCGCGTTGCTTGGCGGTGAGGGGTTCCTGTGGCATGGGCGTCCCGCCCATGGAGGGTCCCCGGAGCTTTGGAACCCGGTGGACGGCACACGCCGCCCGCTATCGCGTGGCTGTCACCGGCAAGCTCAAGCCCGGCCCGAACCACTTGGAAGTGACGGTCGTCAACACCTGGGTCAACCGTTTGATCGGCGACCAGCAACCGGCCGACAAGGAGGCACGGACGCTGAAGTGGGACAATGGGCTCTTGGAGGGCAAGCCGCAGCGCGCCGGACGTTACACCTTCACCACCGCCCATGACTACGACGCTCAATCGCCGCTTCAGGAATCCGGTCTGCTCGGGCCGGTGACGCTGAATGTTTCAGCACAGCCACTGCGTAAAGGGACATGATGAAAACACGGATTTTGTTTTGTATGCTTTCTTTGGGATGGCCTCTTGTACTGGTGGCCTTCGGCGGCGATCAGGTGGGCTATCTGCGGGTGGAGTCGCTGGAGCATCCGGACAGTCGTCTCGCGCGCGGCACAGTCGGCTCGACAAGGTGCAGGGTTGGCTGTATGTTAAAGACAACCCTGAGCGAGGCGCTGGAACGATTCCATCGTCGGAGAAATGCCAAACAGTAAGGAGCTGAATGGCCGGCCTTCTAAATCAAGTCCTGTTGAATATTTCCTTGAGAAGACGCTTGCTGAAGAGCGCAGGCGTTGCTTGGGCTTGTGGCTTGTCGTTGTGCGCGCAGGCCGTGCCGCTGATCGAGGAGGAGTACACGGTGCGGCGTTGGGGCGTGGAGGACGGCTTGCCGGAGGGGACAGTCACCTCTGTCGCCCAGATGAGCGATGGTTTTCTGTGGCTGACGACGCCCCGCCATGTCGTGCGCTTTGACGGTCTGGTGTTCACGCCGTTTCCCGAAGTCGCATATCCGAAAGACAAGCCCAAACGGTTCAACAGTATCATGCAGGAGCGTAACGGGCGGGTCTGGGTGTCCGGACAAGATGGCATCCTTCGTTACGACGGCGTCTGCTGGACGCGCATTCAAATCCGGCAGGACTTCACACTGTCCACCAATGCTGTTGTTGTCGTAACGCCTGATGGAGAATCAAAGCAACAGGTGCAGATGGAGGTTTTCTGGGTCCGAACGGCGGCGAACGGTGAGATTTGGATAGCTTCGACGGTCGGGCTGTTCCGCCTGGCTGACGACGACGCCTTCGTTAGGATTGAGTGTTTGCCAAGAACGGACTTTGCTGAGGGCTTACGTGCGAAAGACCGGGCCAACACACCTGTCTTTTCCTCGATTGATCTTGATCAGCAGGGGCGCTTCTGGCTGGTCAGCGACGGAGAACTTATCTGTTTTGACGGGGTCAAGTCGGAGAAGGTTCCTTTTCCGTCAGGAGATGGGAAGGAAAGACTTTACTTAGTCAACGCGCGCGAAGGTGCAGTGTGGGGTTCACGGGTGGATGGCCGGCGTTTTCGCCTCGCGGGCGGAAAATGGGACGAGATCTTAC
>CAYMLQ010000659.1:0-1971 GCA_964390795.1 uncultured Lentisphaeraceae bacterium | reverse complement strand
TTGTTAGCCCTCTTTCCGTTGTTTTTCAGACTGCCAGGGCTGGCGCGCCAAAGTCGGAGGCTGCGCCGCTCTGTTTGGTCAGCCATGCAATTCGACGAAACAGGCGTCGGATGTTACACGCGGCGCCGGTAAACCCCCTGTGAACCCGGTAGCGACTTAGCGAAGGGCGTGGCGCGAGGTGATCGGGGGGCGGCGGATCAGCGGTTGGCGCGGTTGCGCAACCAGGCGGCAGGCAGGAGTTCGTGCAGCCGGCTCACCGGATACGACATGATGCGGTTATAGATGTCGTGCAGATACTCGTAGGGATTGGCGCCGACGGCCTTGGCGCTTTGCAGGAAGGTCAGGGCCATGGCGCATGCCTTTCCGCCGCGGAGACTGCCCACAAAGAGGAAGTTCTTGCGCCCGATGGCAAGGGGACGGATGGCGTTTTCTGCGGTGTTGTTGTCGATCTCCAACCGGCCATCGGTCGTGTAGCAGTAGAGGGCTTTGCGCTGGTTGACCGTGTAGCCGATCGCTTTGGCCAGTAACGATGAGGGCAGGATGATACGCGCGGAGGCGATCTGGCCTATCCGCTCGTAGAGCTTGTCCAGCACCGGGACCGACTCTGCCTGCCGGACTTCCAGGCGGCGCTGTGCATCGAACGCCTTGATATCGGCCTCGATCTTGTACAGGGCCCTGATACGCAGCAGGACATCCGTGCAAGGTGAACGGGCGGCGGCAAGCGCTTCATCCCACTTGCGTCTGGCATGCGCCCAGCACCCAACCTCAATGATCCGGTCCGATGCGGCGAAGAGGTGGTCATACCCGGCATAGGCATCCGCGTGAACGAAGCCGTTATAATTTGCGAGGATCTGGCCGGGGCGCTCCTTGCACCGGTCTTCCGTGAAATCGAAGACCCGATAGGGAGGACCGCATCCAGCAACATAGACCCACATGCGCGCTTTCTTTGTCCGCCCGAGTCCCTGCTGAAGCAGGCCCAACGGCGTGTCGTCCGTGAAGATGGTCCCTCGGGCCAGCATGTCGTCGAGAAATGCATTGTAGAGGGGCTCGCAGGCCAGGATCGGGTCGATCGCCCAGGCGTTGAGCGTCGAGGGCGCCACGTCGATGCCCTCGCGCAGGAATATCTCCCGCTGACGATACAGCGGCAGGTGATCCACGTATTTCTTCACGGCCACCAACGCCAGCACGCTGGTGTCGGCCTTGCACTTCTCGATGGGCGAGTCGGGCATGGGTTGAACGTAGACGCTGGCCTTCTCGTCGTTCTGCCGATCCGGATGCACATAGACCGGACGGATGAACCGACGCACGTACCATTGGCCCGGCTTCCATGCGAGCTTCTCAGATGTCTCCTCGCGTAGCTTCACCAACGCCTCGCCAGTCTGGGTGTCACGCTTTTGCTCTTCGGGCAGGTCGAGTAGTACGTCGACGCGCTCGATGTCGTCGGGTATCTTCAGCCGGCCGTGCGGCTGGGCCTTGCGTCGTTCGGTGGCCTTGACCGGAGTCTTTGGCTCGTCGGCGGCGGGCGGGGTGCTCTCACCGGTCTTCAACAGGTCGTCGAGGTGAAGCTGATCGGGATGGTACTTCTCGCTGCGCGGTCCATATATCCGCCGCTGGAGCAACGCGATCTGCTGGCGCAGCTCGGCCACCATGCGGTCCAGCGTCTCGTTTTGCCGTGTCAGTTCGCGGATTTGCTCGTCCTTGAACGTCAACTCGGCGATGGCTTGCTCCAGAGTCATGACTCAGGGGTCCTGCGGTTCGATCACCTTTAGCGATTTGCGCACCCGCTGGGCCTGGCGCTTCTCGGCGACGTGGTTGCGGATGATCTGCTCGCCGATGGCCGAGAGGTCTTTGAGCACGCGCTTGATCTTCTTGTGCTCGGTGTTCCAGGCGCGGACCTCTTCCCACAAGGCCTTGGGTACGTAGGTGGCCACGCTGCGGCCGGCGACCTTCTTGCACAGGATCATGGCCTGG
>CAYMLQ010000658.1:0-1992 GCA_964390795.1 uncultured Lentisphaeraceae bacterium | reverse complement strand
GGCGACGTTCCGCCTGAAGGCGTCCTACACGAACCAGCCGGTTCTGACCGCGGCGGCGTTTGGCGCCACGGTCGGCGTCGCGTTCTCGAATGCGGTCGAGGTCAACGAACGGCCGGCCACGTTTGTTGCGACGGGCCTGCCGCCCGGGCTGAAGCTGAACGTGGCCAGCGGTGTGATTTACGGCGTGCCGACCAAGGCAGGCTCGTACCCGGTGCAGGTGAAGGCCACGAATCCGAACCGGCTGGTGTCGGCGCCGGTGACGGTTCAGATCACGGTCGCCCCGCTGGCGGAAAAAGCGCAGGGCACCTTTACGGGCTGCGCCTTTTTGGGGGCTGGAACGGACGCGCAGCAGGTCAAGGGGCTGTTCACCCTGACGGTCTCGGCGCTCGGCGCGGTCAGCGCCCGCGCGACGGCGCAGGCCGCGACGTACAGCTTCACGGCCACAAGCTGGACGGACGTGACGCCGGAGGGCGTCTACCGGGCCCTGCTGCGGACGGTTAAGGGCGAGACGCTGGAGGTTTTTGCGGACGCGGCGACCGGCCAGATGGCGGGAACGCTGGCGGGCGGCGGGGTGGGCTTGCCCGGCTGGGCGATCGCGGCTCAGCGCAACGCGTTCCTCCTGAAGACCGCCTCGGACTATGGGGCGGCGACGAACGCGCTGGCCGGGTTCAAGGGCTATTACACGGTGTCGCTGCCGGTATCGAACTGCGAAACGGGCGCGGCGGCGAATCTTCAGAGCGGTTCGGGTTACGTGACCGTGACGGTGAAGGATCTCGGCGCGGTGACGATGGCGGGCAAACTGGCGGACGGGACCGCGTTCTCGGCCTCCACCACCTTGCTGTTGGTGGCGGGCGACGACAGCGCGTTCGTGCCGCTCTTCGTGCCTCTTTATGGCGCGCGCGGGGTGTTCAGCGGGCTGCTGTGGATACAGGCGGAAGGGGCGGGAGTTGACGATAACCGCATCGATGCTGACGAGGGCGCGCCTTTCCTGTGGGTATACCCCGGAAAGAGCGTGACAACGGCGGAGGATCGTTTTGCCGCGGAGGTGTCGGTGGTCGGCGCCTATTACGACACGTTGGCCAAGGTGCAGGCGCATTATGCGGGAACGGACTTTCTGGCAGAAGCGCAGACGTGGGAAGTGCCGCTGGCGTTCAGCGCGTCAGGCGCAGCCTCTCTGGCGGCGAGCACGAACACGAATCCGGCGCGCGCGACGCTGAGCGCGGTTCAGTCCACGGGGCTGTTCTCGGGGAGTTTCAACCTGACGTTAAACGCCAAAGCAATGACGGTGAATCACTTTGGCGTGCTGACGCGGGACGGGGACCAGTCGGTCGGGGCGGGTTACTACGCGGTGCCGCAGACGGTGAAAGTCGGAACGGTCGCGTATGCGATCAAGCCGTCGTTCACGGTGGCGGTCGAATAGGGCTAATCCCTCATCCCGTATTTGCGGATGAGGCGCTGGAGATAGGCGCGCTCGATGCCGGCTTCGCGGGCGGAGCGGGAGATGTTCTGCTTGTTCCGCGCGAGCAAATCGTTCAGGTAGGCTTTTTCAAACTCCTCGATCAGGTCGTTCTTCGCGTCCTTGAAGGGCTTTTCCGTGGCGAAGTTCATATCCGGCTCATTGTTCTTGCGGCCGGACCGCAGGTTGCCGAGGCTGAGGAAGGCGCTGAGGTCCACCGGGCGGCGCTCGCTGTAGAAGGCCAGTTCGATGAGGTTGCGAAGCTCGCGCACGTTGCCGGGCCACTCGTGACGCTTGAGCACCTCCATGGTGCGGTCGAAGTCGGCGAGCTGGGCGATGGCGCTCTCGCCGTGAAGGTCGGTCAGGAAGCGTTTGACCAGCAGGGGGAGGTCGTCGCGGCGGCGGCGCAGGGGCGGCAGTTCGAGGTGGACCACCGAGAGGCGGTAGTAGAGGTCTTCGCGGAAGCGGCCCTCGTTGACCTCGTTGGCGAGGTTGCGGTTGGTGGCGCTGATGATGCGGACGTTGATCTTGCGGAC
>CAYMLQ010000657.1:0-1996 GCA_964390795.1 uncultured Lentisphaeraceae bacterium | reverse complement strand
CACGCGCGTCACCGCGCGCGTCGCCTCCTTCGGATCCAGAATGCGCACCCGGTAGTCGGTCAGCGCGATCTGCGCGATTTCGGGGTAGAACCGCGTCAGGGCCGCACGCAGCGCCGCGTTGAGCGCGTCAACCGGACCGTGGCCCTCGCCCGCGGTCAGCTCGGTCTCGCCAGCCACCTTCACCTTGATCGTCGCCTCGGAGACGCACGGCTCGTCGCGCCCGCGCTTCTCCACAATCACCCGGAACCCCTCCAGCTCGAAGAACGGCGTGTGCTTGTTGAGCACCTTCTGCAGGAGGATCTTGAACGACCCGTCCGCCGACTCGTAGGAGTAACCCCGGTTTTCGCGCGCCTTGAGTTCGTCAAGAATCGCCCGCGTCGCCTCTTTGTCCAGTCCCGACATGTCCACGCCCAGCTCCGCCGCCTTCAGCAACACGTTCGACGTTCCGGACAGCTCTGAAATCAGCACGTGCCGCACGTTGCCGACCTGCTCGGGGTCGATATGCTCGAACGTCTTGGGGTTCTTCTGGATGGCGTTGACATGCGCCCCGGCCTTGTGACTGAAGGCCGCCCGCCCCACGTAAGGCTGGCGCGGATCCGCACGCTGGTTCGCCAAGTCATCCGTGATCGCCGACACCTCGCGCAGCCTGCGCAGCCGCTCCTCGCCCACGCAGCGGAACCCCAGCTTCAGCTCCAGGGCCGGCAGGATGCTCACCAGGTTGGCGTTGCCCGTGCGCTCGCCGTAACCGTTCATGCAGCCCTGCACCTGACGCGCCCCCGCCCGCACCGCCTCCAGCGAGTTGGCCACCGCCAGACCGCTGTCGTTGTGGGTATGGATGCCGACCTGTACGCCGGGGAAGGCCTCGCAAACGGCTTTCGTGATGGCGTACGCCTCGTGCGGCAAGCTGCCGCCATTGGTGTCGCAGAGCACCACGCCCGCCGCGCCCTCGCGCACCGCCGCGCCCAACGCCTGCAGCGCATAAGCCGGATCGGCCTTGTACCCGTCAAAAAAATGCTCCGCATCGAAAAAGACCTGCCGGCCCGCCGCCTTCAGAAACCCGACCGTATCGGCGATCATCTGCAGGTTTCGCTCGCCCGTCGTGCGCAACACGTCCTTCACGTGCAGCAGCCACGACTTGCCGTAAATCGTCACCCACTCGGTCTCCGCCGCCAGCAGCCCCGCAAGTTGCGGGTCGTCTTTCGCGTCCACATCCACCCGCCGCGTGCTGCCGAACGCCGTCACCCGCGCCTGCGCCAGCCGCTCTTTGCGGATGTCCTCGAAGAACCGCCGGTCCCGCGGGTTCGACCCCGCAAAGCCACCCTCGATGAAATCGACGCCGAAGTCGTCGAGCAGCCGCGCGAAACGCACCTTGCCCGCGTCCGAAAACGAGATGCCCTCGCCCTGCGCCCCGTCGCGGAGCGTCGTGTCGTATAGAAAGACTTTGTCCATAGGATTTAGGAGTTAGCAGTTAGCAGTTAGTAGTTATTGGCCCCGGCTTCTCAACTCCTAACTCCTACCTTCTAACTCCTCCTTTTTAGAAAAATGCCTTGTACAGCGCCTGAACCGCCTTGGCGCGCTGTTCGGCCTTGACGCCGAACATCATGCTGATCTCAGACGATCCCTGGTTCATCATCTCGATGTTCACGCCTGCATCCGAAAGCGCCTGCGTGGCTTTGGAAGCCATGCCCACCGTGTAGTAGAGGCCCTCGCCCACCACCATCACCAGGGCGTAGCCGCGCTCGACCAGCACCGCGTCGGGACTCAGGTCCCGCTTGATCCGCTCGACCACTCGCTTCTCGCACGCCGGATCGAAATTCCTGTCGCGGATCACCACCGACACGTTGTCAATGCCGGAAGGCATGTGCTCGTACGAAACCCCCTCCCACTCCAGAATCTGCAGCAGGTGGCGGCCGAAACCGATCTCGCGGTTCATCATGTACTTGTCGACAAAGATGTTGCAGAACCCGTCGTCGCTCGCCACGCCCACCACGCTGCC
>CAYMLQ010000656.1:0-2010 GCA_964390795.1 uncultured Lentisphaeraceae bacterium | reverse complement strand
CGATTACGCAAACCGTCATCCATGCCTCCGCGACCGCGACCGCGCCGGCGGGCGATACGGATTTGGCCAACAACACGCGGGTGGCTGACACCACCGTGCTGAGGCGGCCCCCGGCCGACCTTCAGACCGCCGTGTCGTGGCAGCCGGCGGGGCCTTTGGCCGGTGCTACGAATACGAGCTATCAGGTGAAAGTCGACGTGACAAATCTGAGCGCGGCGTTGGCCACGAACGTCACGCTCTCGGTCTGGCTGGACACGGCGCCCGCGTTACTGGCACCGCCTGTAGGCTGGGTGCCGGATGGCGTGCTTACGGCCCGCTTGGCGCAGGCAATGGCGCTGCTGCCCGCCTCCGGCAGCACGAGCGTCACCTTCAACGTGACGCTGACGGACGCGACGCCGTCGCTGGTGGCGCATGCGAGGGTTGCTTCGGATAACGACGAAAACCCTGCCAACAACGACGCGCAGGCACCTCTCACGCTGGACTGGCCGGACGCGTCCGTGGATCTGGTCAGCGCTCCCGTCAGCGTGACGTCGGGCGGCGAGTACGAGTATGTGCTGACGGTCAGGGCGACAGGCGCCGCGGTTTCGGGGCTGACCGCCGATCTCGACTTGCCGGGTTCCGTGGGCACGGGCGGCGTTGTCAATGCCAGCGGAGGCACCTTCCTTGCGGGCGGGCTGCGGTTCGGTCCGTTCGACCTCGCCAAGGACGGCCAGTCGAATTGGACCGTCCGGGTGAAGTCTCCGATCGTGACATCGAACCAGGTGTTGACCGCCGCAGCTTCTATCGTGCCGCCCCTCGGCGATACAAATGCAGCCAACGACACGGATACGGCGACCACCGGCGTGACCTGGTCCTACGCGGATGTGCAGGCGACCGTATTCTGGCAGCCGTCCGGGCCGTTGGACGGCGGCACCAACACGGCGTACCTCTTCTATGCGGCGGTGAGCAACCTGAGCGCGACCGCGACGGCGACCAACGTGATGCTGACCGGGTGGCTGGAGACCGCCGCCGCAGGGCTGACGCCTCCCGCAGGGTGGACCTTCGATGGTGCGCTGACGGCGCGGCTGGCGCAGGCGGTCGGTTCGCTGCCGCCGGGCGGGGCCACCGGGGCGTGGTTCAGCGTGACGCTCACCGGCCGGGAGCCGTCGCTGACCGCGCATGCGCGGGCCGGGACGGGCAATGACGATATTCCGGGCAACAACGACGCGCAGGCGTCGCTGGCGCTGAACTGGCCGGATGTGTCCGTGGTGCTGGCGAGCGTGCCCGCCACGGTTGCGTCGGGCGGAACGTACGCGTATGAACTGACGGTCTCGGCGGCGGGCGCAGCGGCTTCCGGTCTGACCGTAGACCTGAGTTTGCCGGCAGCAGCAGCACTTACGAATGCAGGCGGCGGCGTGGCCATATCGGGCGGGCTGCGGTTCGGGCCGTTTGACCTCGCCTCGGGCGGCCAGTCGAATTGGATCGTCAGAATGGTAGCGCCCGCCGTGACGTCGAACACCACGCTGTCGGCGACGGCAACCGTCGCCCCGCCTGCGTTCGGCGACACGGTGCCCGCCAACGACACGGCTACGGCGACGACCGATGTCCCGTGGCTGCCGGCGGATGTGCAGGCGACCGTATTCTGGCAGCCGACCGGGCCTTTGGACGGCGGCACCAACACGGCTTACCTCTTCTATGCGGCGGCGAGCAATCTGAGCGCGACCGCGACGGCGACCAACGTGATGCTGACCGGGTGGCTGGAGACCGCCGCCGCAGGGCTGACGCCTCCCGCAGGGTGGACCTTCGATGGTGCGCTGACGGCGCGGCTGGCGCAGGCGGTCGGTTCGCTGCCGCCGGGCGGGGCCACCGGGGCGTGGTTCAGCGTGACGCTCACCGGCCGGGAGCCGTCGCTGACCGCGCATGCGCGGGCCGGGACGGGCAATGACGATATTCCGGGCAACAACGACGCGCAGGCGTCGCTGGCGCTGAACTGGCCGGATGTGTCCGTGGTGCTGGCGAGCGTGCCCGCCA
>CAYMLQ010000655.1:0-2016 GCA_964390795.1 uncultured Lentisphaeraceae bacterium | reverse complement strand
CCGTGGAGACCTACACCGTCGGGCGCGCGATTGAGATGGAATTCGAGGCGCCGGCGACGAACACCCTGAGCAACCCGTATTGGGGCGAGGACAGCGCGATCGGGGTCTACCGCGAAACCATGACGGGGCTGCGCGCCCAGCCGGTCGTCGTCCAGGGCCGGTTCTATCTGAAACGCATCAGCCGGATCAACGAATTGCAATAGAAACACGGACCACCGAAAGGGAAGCGATCATGAGCATACGATTGAAGTCCAAAGGGCTTGCGGCGTTTTTTCTTCTTTCCACCTTCAGCCTTCTTCCTTCGGTCTGGGCCGAGGACGTGCCCGCCGCGGTCAACTACCAGGGCCGGCTGTCCGACAACATGGGCAATCCCCTGGCCAGCGGCTACTACCACATCGAGTTCCGGATCTGGGACGATCCGCTCCATACCGGCTCCGGGGACCTGATCTGGGGGCGGATGTTTCCGCTGCATGTCATGACCGGCGGCGTCTTCACGATCGTGCTGACGGACGATGGCGGCCTCCTGGCCAACCCGGCGCCGCAGATCGCGGACATTCGGGACGCCTTTCAGGGCGAGGACCGCTACCTGGGGCTGACGATCACGCAGACGCCGGCGGGCCCGGTCGGCACCCCGACGCAGATCAGTCCCCGCCAGCGGCTGGTCAGCGCGCCGTACGCTTTTCATGCCCAGAACGCCACGGCGGCGGCGACGGCGGGCTACGCAACCGCAGCCAGCAACGCGGTGCACGCCTTGACCGCAGACGGGGCCGCCGCGGGCTTCACCGTGTCGGGTTCCCTGGTGGCAAACGGCACGACGACGCTGAAGAGCAGCCTGCTCGTCGGCGGTAGCACGGTCGTCAGCAACAATCTCCGCGTCACCGGGAACGCGACCTTCGCCGGGAACATGACCGTGACCAGCCCCTCCACGTTCGCCGGGTACGGCACCATCCCGATCGGGGGCATCATCCTCTGGTCCGGCGCCGCCAACGCCATTCCGGACGGCTGGGCCTTGTGCAATGGCGCCACGAGCACCCCGGACCTGCGCGACCGGTTTGTCGTGGGCGCGGGCGGTGCCAACTACGCGGTCAACGCCACGGGCGGCGAAGCGACCCACGTGTTGACGACGGCGGAGATGCCCTCGCACACGCACACGCGTGTTGAGGGAAGATTTGAGTCGTATCCCGGTCACGGCGGCTATAGCGATATGTGGGTCGGCTACAGCGGCAACACCTACTATACAGGCCCAGCCGGCGGTGACGTGGCACACGAGAACCGGCCGCCTTACTATGCCCTGTGTTACATCATGCGCGTGAAGTGAGAAGAGAACGATGAACGCTAAACGATAAATGGGGAAAGAGGAACGAAGAGCGATGAGGGTGGACGAACAGAGGAAAGGGTTATTCCAGCCGGCGGAGGGATTCCGACGCGTTTTTTCAGGCGTTGGAAGGAATCTCCGCACGCTTGGGTTGCGTCGGCACGCGTTTATCGTTCATCGTTTATCTTTTATCGTTCTCTTCCTCATCGCTTCATCGTTTATCGTTCCGCATTCGGCGTTCGCTTCGGACGTCAATCTCGACACGCTTTACCAGAACAACTGGTTCGTCCCCAGCCCGGCCGGCGGGCCCTACTCGAACTACTTCGGCGCCTGGCCGGCGGAAGGGCTGACCAATGCCTCCACGGCGTTTTACCACGGCCATTCGCTGGGCAACAGCACCTCGGTGGCGCCCTCCGATGGCTCGCGGACGCTGGTCTGGTCCGCGTTCGGCCAGCCGGTCGTCGGACTCATGCCCGACGTCGCCCTCGGCGACGTCATCCCGCCGCCCCCGGGCGTCAACTCGAATATCCCGCCGGCGAATTTTGCGCCCGTCAAGATCGGCGACAACACGGTCGCCTACTACGAATGCCAGGATCCGGTCGGCGGCGCCTTCTGGGTGCCCTCGACCAAGCAGGTCATCGCCGCCCAGCCGAACAACATCGAGATCCACTGGCGGACCACGGCCGGCGGAACGAACGTGG
>CAYMLQ010000654.1:0-2034 GCA_964390795.1 uncultured Lentisphaeraceae bacterium | reverse complement strand
CCGGTAGGCGAAGCTCGCCGTGCCCTTGTCGTACATCACCGCGACCGCAGGCTCCCTCACCCGCTCCAGCGTGTCGTCGAACACGGCCACGACGTTCTGCACCGAGTAGTAGGCGAGCTTGATGCCATCCACCTTCTTGTCGGCCGTGGCGTGCAGCAGCCCCTTGCGGTTGATCTCGCGGCCGACGTGGTTGAAATCGCAGATCGTGAACACCGCCGACTCCACATCGTGCCCGAGGTCGCCCAGCATGCGGCGCAGATCCCACTTGGCCTGGCTATACTCCGTCCACGGGTGATTGGAGAGCGCGAACTTGGTGGCCGTTTCCGAAGGACAGCCGTTCTCGCCCTGCCGCATCTTCGCCGTCGCTGAATGCGTCGCGAGCGTCGCCTTCAGTTCCTCAACGCTCTGGTAAGACTTGTCGGGATTGAATTCGTACCCGTGATAGATGAACCAGGTGAAGAGCCCGACCTTACCCTGCTCGGCCAAAACCTTCAGGCACTGGTCGAACAGCTTCGGGCTGGAGCTTGCGAGGGAGAGCCCGGCGATCCGCGCGTCGGGAATCACGCGCTTGACGATCTCCGCCGTGCGGATATTGAATGCCGCGATGTCCGCAGGCTTATGCTTCTTGTTGATGTCCGGCTCGTTCCACATCGCCCAGTCGCGAACCTTCCCCTTGTAGCGGTTGGCCATGGCCTCGACCCAGCGGTCCCACGCGGCCAAGCCTTCCTCGGAGGTCGGAAAACCGCCCGCCAGATCGAAGCCCCCGCCGCCCGCGTAGGCCGGATTGCCGTAACCGGTCTCCAGCAGAATGTTGAGTCCGCGCCCCCGCGCATCGTCGATCAGCGCATCCAGCCAGGCGAAGTCATAGGTGCCTTTCACCTTCTCGCTCTTGGCCCAGCCGCCTTGCAAGCGGATCGTCTTGATGCCGAGCGGCACCAGATACTCCTTGTACTCGTCGTAGCTGGCGAAATCGCGGTCAAGCGTCTCGCACCCCAGCGTCCAGTTCGACCCCTTGATCTCAGACGCGCAGCGCGGCCGGATCGTCCCGACCTGCCTGAGCCCCGGCTTCAACGCCGTCTTGGCCCGGTCCGGAGACACATCGATCATCGGCCCCGCCACCGCCGCACCCCATGCCGCACTGCACAGAACCGCAACCGCACCCCACTGTGACCCTTCACGCTTGCCCATACGGTATCTCCTTTTAAATCGTTAAGAGAGCATACGCGCCCCGCCCGTTCCCGGCAGTGCCGTTCATTCGCTCTCATCAACACTGGGCAGGCGCGACCGAGCGCTCATTTATCAAGCTCGACAATCGTGATCTTTCTGAAGAGAAACTGGCCACCGCCGGGAACCTCGGCCTGAAGGCAGAGGTTGCCTTTGGCCGGTTCGATCCCGTCGCGGCTCCAGGCCTTCTCGCCGTTGAACTCGAGTTCGGCGGTTTTGCCTTTGACCGTCAGCTTGTAGTGGTTCCAATCACTCGGCTTGTAGAGGCTGGCGGCTTTGGCTTTGTCGGCGCCGCTGATGGTTCCCTCCTGGCCGCGCCGCATGTTCACTTGGTGCTCTTTGGGCCAGGGGAATTTGCCCACCGGCTGACCGGCGCGGAAATAGACGCCGGAGTCCCACATGTTGGTGTTGAGCGCCTTCCAGTCGCACTCGAAGATGAAATCGCCGTACTCTTTTTCGGCCTGCAGAAAGCCATTGCCCGCTTTGAGCAGGATGGCGCCGTCGACCACCTCCGCCTCGCAGGTGACCACTTTCCAACCCGCCAGCGTTTTACCGTCGAAGAGCGATACCGGCTGCTGCGCGCAGGCAGTCCCTGCCAACGTGATGAATGCGAGAAGAGAGAGAGTGAAACAATTCATGGTGTGACCTTTTTTGAGATTGAAGTTGCGTTAAGTCTTTCAAAAATTGAGGGGGTTGTCAAAGGGTCACTGGATAAAACCCGTAATCGGTTGTGGCAGGGGTGTTTGATGAGTGAGCGTTGCTGGCGAACCTGTGTCGCAAGCTCGGGAGCGGGGACACTCCTGTCCCCGA
>CAYMLQ010000653.1:0-2035 GCA_964390795.1 uncultured Lentisphaeraceae bacterium | reverse complement strand
CTGCTATGAAGGCGTTGGTCAAGATGGGAGTGATGATTTTGTTTTCTGGGTGCTTGTGGGGTGTCTTGGTTGGGGTTGAGCTGTTCGATTCTGGTGACGGCTTCCTCCAGCTCTTGGGGGCTTGTCAGCTCCTCTCATCCTGCTATCCGCACATGAGCTTCTCAGCGTCAGTGCCATTTACTTCATTCGTCGGGCGGCTGGAGGAACGGGCGGCGGCTCCATCTATGGGTCGGTCAGTTCTTCACTGATCAAGTTGGGCACCGAGCACGCCGCACCGTTCCAAAGGGGTGTGGTGGTCTGTTCGTGGTTCTGGGGTGGGGCGGGGTCTCCTTGGCGCTTGGCTGGCTTTGGGGGGGGGGGAGTTCGGGTTCCTCTCTCAACTCATCTGTGTTCTCATGCGCTCAGAGCGAGTTCCGGCCCTTCCTCGATGATCTCGCCCTGCTCGGCGGCGATCAAACCGAGTTCGGCCAGCGTCGTGCGTCCGGTGTTCAGCCGCCAGAGGTCCACAGCGAGTTCTCGAGCCAAGGCCACGGCGATCTTCTTTTTATTGGGCGCTTTCTTGCCCTCGAGCGCCTTGAGCTTCTCCAAAACTTTCTCCAGGCGCTTCCATCCGGGCTGTAGCCGCATCAACCGCCATACGGCTTCCACCAGAGCGTGCCGCAGTCTGGGGTTGCCGTGTTTGTTGATACTGCCCTGTCTGCGGCTGCCGCCGCTGCTGTGCTCGCTGGGACATAGGCCCGTGTAGCTGCTGACCTGCCGCCGATTGTTGAAGCGGCTCCAGTCGAGCACTTCGTTGTCGATGATTTGCGCGGTGAGCGCGCCAAGGCCTTTGGGCCGTCTGGCCGCGGCGGTGCTTTCGGTGCTCTTGAGCGTGATGTCCTCGGTGAGCTTTTTGATCTGCTCTTCGACGAGCACGAGTATGTCTTTGAGCGGCTCGAGCAGGCCGCGCAAAAAGGCGGACATGTTTTGCGTTACTGCCTTCCAGGGGCGTGTGCGCCACCAGCGGCCGCTGACCTCGTGCCCGTAGTTCATGCCGTGGCTGCGGCCCATCGCGCCGAGACGCCGGGCCTCGTTGACCAGGGCGTTGCGCTGGCGGCTGATGGCGCGGCGCTGCTCCTGCTCGATGTCGGGCACCCTCACGACGGCCAGGGCGTTCTTGTTGCCTGTCTCGTAACGCGCCAGCGCCTCGGCCAGTTCGCGGGCGTCGCGACCGTCGGTTTTGACCCGCTGACCGTGCTTGTCCCAGTCTTGCGGGCGCACGACATGGCAGGTGACGCCCCGTGCGCTGAGCCTGCGTTGCAACCCGTAGCCAAAAGGCCCCGCCTCATAACAGCACACGACGCGCCTGGCCTGGTTCAATTGCTTGACGGCCCAAGCCTCGAATTGGCCCGGCGTCATGCGCTGGGCAGGCTGCGGCGTGGCACCATCGATCTTGCGGCAGACGACGTGCTGGCGCAGATGAACATCGACTCCGAGGTAGATGACATCAGGCTGCGCTGCGGTCTTTGCCTCTTGCTTCATAGGTGTCTGTTTTGCCGCGAGGGGCTTCGCCTTTGCGCGGCTCTTGATTGCTGTGGTAGTTTGCTGGGCCATGTGGGTGGTGTGTTCGGGGTTTTATTCCAGACTCCCTTCTTATCACCGATCCGCTTCGATGATTCCGCCCACATGGTATCTATCCGTCTTGTGCGGCGCTCGATCCTCCACGCTCGCAAACTTCCAGACGAGCCGGATAATTCGGCGAACACGTCTGTTGGCCCATCGAAACCTTCTCCGCCGAACACATCCGGCCTACGATCTCCAGACCACATTATAGTTTCAGAGCGAGTTCGGACGACCCGTCGCCGAGAAGCTCGCGCGAGCATTGGCTCGATCCACCTCGCGACGGACGGTGGACTCGAAGGCATTTTGCTCCGCTGTGGAGGCAAAGGACGAAGCATCATAGCTGATGTGTACATGCGGAACGAGCGTGCCTGGCAGCTTCAGATACATCGACAAATCCTCGGGATTCACCCGGACATTCAGATCGGCATTCTTC
>CAYMLQ010000652.1:0-2039 GCA_964390795.1 uncultured Lentisphaeraceae bacterium | reverse complement strand
CACTGACCCCATCCAGTTGTGTCTGGATGCACCGGAACCCTCGCGGGCGTCGAAGGCTGCAAACCCGTCGTACGCCAATGTCGTGATGCTCGGTGTCGCTTCAACACCCTCGCTCACGCGGGTGACAAGGCCATTCGGGTCATAGTCGTACTGCGTGGTGCATGGGTCGGCGCTGCCCGGTGCGGCTACCGCGCGGTACAGCAGGCCGCAGGTGTCATACTCGAATGTTACTGCGTGGTGCGGGTCTACGCCCGATACCGCATCACCGCCGAGTACCTGTTTGCACTGATCGTTGCCGTCATAAGCGAAGCGGTTGGTTAGTGCGTGCGTGGCATCCACAGCCAGCGCGACTTCCGTCAGGCGGCGCAATACATCGTAACTGGCGCGGTTTGTACAGGTTCCGATCAAGGCATCGCTGGCATCGCGCACTTGCGTGACACAGCTCACGAGGTTGTCATTGGCGTCGTAGAAGAAGCCCGTGGAACAGCGTGCCGAGATATTGGTCGGCGACTGAGCTCGTACGCTTTGGTCAAGCGCGTTGCAGGTGTAGAGCCAGTCATTGCCGCGCGGGTCCACGCAGCGGGTGAGATTGCCGCGCGGGTCATATTCAAATGATGTCGTGAGTGCTAGCCCGTCCGCGCCAGCATCCACGATGCACGCCGTCATCTGTCCCTGTGACCACGTGAACGTGTCCACGCGGCGGTAGCCATTGGCATCCGGAGCGTTGGTGATGGCGGTCAACTCGCCGTGGAGACCATAGGCGTAATTTTCCTTATGGAAAACAGTCCCGGGTTTACATTTAATCGTTCGGGTCGTCGTGTTACCAGCGGCGTCGTAACCAGATTCGCTCACGATGCCTCGAGGGCCGGTGGCGGAGGTGACGAAACTGTCACCGTCGCAATCGTCGTCACGGTAGTCGACAATACGCCCCTTAACCGATCCGTCCCAGCCTTTCCGGAGGCTGCTGCCAAGTGGGCTTTCTGGGCTCGTGTCTCCTCCGAAGCCAAAGCGTTTACCTTTGACCGATCCATCCCAACCCTTCCTCGATGGGTCAGCACCGAATCGTGGGTCGTATGTGTACTGCCACACACGCTCACTCGTGTCGGGCGAATCGTCGCCATCCAGATCCACAGGGCTTGCAGCGATTTCGCGCACCTCGCGGCAGTCGGCGCGCTTGCGGGCAGGCGTGGTCGGTTCCAGATCGCCTTGATAGGTGTAGCGCACTTCCTGGCCGCCGGGCGCAATGGCAGAGGTGCAGAGCGAATCGTTGTTCCAACTCCAGCGGGCGACCGTAGAATCCGGATCATCTTGGCGAAGCTTCTCGATGGGCAGGGTTGCTGTGTCGGTGACCGGCTGGCCGGGGATCGCGCGTCGCTTGATTTGCTCTTTCTCGATGCCGCGGTTGCGGCAATCGTAGAGAACCACGTTCACGTTGCCGACAGGGTCGTTGACCACGCAGCGCAGCGCGGCGAAGCGGTTTTCAGGTGCGGGGGTTTGCGGCTGGTACGTGAGCATCGTCGGCGGATGGTCGCCGCGTTGGAGCGACGTGCAGCGCAGATAGGATGCAGACGTCGCACTTAGGTCGTAAGCGCAGGCCACCACAGTCTGCCCGAGTGCATCCACGCAGGAAGTGAGCAGATGGTTCTCTGCCTCGACGGTGGAGCCCGTCGAATAGGTGTACGTCGTGGTCTTGCCTTCGGGGAAATCGTTGCCGGTCGGCGTGCCGGTGACCGGCGGCGAGGTGACGGACTTCAGGTCGCCGCTGCCGCCTCCCGGATCGCTCGGGAGCCCCGTGTAATAACGGTACGTCACCGCGCGGCCGAAGGCATCGGTGACCGACTCGAGCCGCCCCGCCGTGTCGTAGGCGACTGTATGGGTGCGGCCGAGATCATCGACGACCGACGCGAGCCGTCCCGCCTGGTCGTAGCTCAGCGACACGGTGTTGCCGTTGCGGTTCACGATGCGGTCGAGTTTGCCGGCGTCGGGGGAGGTGCCCAGCGGCCGGAACTCCCAGTAGCCCGTGTCCGCGAACGTCAGGC
>CAYMLQ010000651.1:0-2092 GCA_964390795.1 uncultured Lentisphaeraceae bacterium | reverse complement strand
AGGTACTCAATAAACTCGCAGCCTAGAAACGTTCGTTTGATCTTGCAAGTCACCAGGTCTGCTGACCGCCGCCAACATACCAGACCGAAGTGCGCTCTGCCGGAACAGGGTACCATCCCGCCCTGTTCGACGTGACATTCGTGTCGAACCACGCCACCTGCTTATTAAAGGTATCCCAAGCCAAGTCGTACGCCAAGGCATCTGCGGCCAGCCGCCATTTGATGTTGGCCGCCATGCGCTGACAGACCGAAAGCGTCTCGAAAAGCGAGAGAAAAAGCAGGAGAGCAATCGCGGAGGCGAAAACCACCTCGACGAGCGTGAACCCGCCTCTTGCTCGGAACGCAGATGAGCGATACAGAGTCAAACGATATTTGTAATTTTTCATTAAAGCTATCACTTAAAAATTGAATGTTTTTATTATAACAATGGCGCTTCCTGATTGTCAAAGCCCATGAATAAGCCTTTGTACCTACACCGTCAACACCGCCAAATCGGGCTTGCCAAAACAAGACGGCCGCTGATTGGCACGCTTGAAACCGCGCAATGTGGCAGGCGGGTGCCCACACATCGCACGACGTCCAGCACACATAAGGTCAACATATTTTATTAAACGATCAATCAGCTTCAGAGGTTCAAACCTAGTTTCAATATTTACGGAGTTGAACGCAATGGCTAATCATCATGTGAAACCTATAGTCATGCCCGAACATTCATGTTGCACAGTGTACCAGCACATGCAAAAAAAGGCCCGCCGGTTTCCCGGCGGGCCTTTTTCAGATAGCGTTCACAGCGCGACAACTCAGTTCGCGCCGCGACCCTTGACGCCCGTGGCCTTATCCGCGCCAACCTTGGCCTTCTCGTGCGGACGCAGCCCGCGCACCGCCGCGCCGGCGGTCCACATCTCGGAGTCGCGCATCACCTTGAGTTCGGCGTCCAGCTTCTGCTTGTAGTCATCTGTGCCGCACACCTTGATCACGTGCTTGGCCTCCTTCTCGCTCTTCACCGCCTCGTAGAGGTCGTTGAACACCGGCAGGGTCGCCTTTTTGAACTTCGGCTTCCAGTCCAGCGCGCCGCGCTGCGCCGTCGCCGAGCAGTTCGAGTACATCCAGTCCATGCCGTTCTCGTCGACCAGGCGGACCAGGCTCTGCGTGAGTTCCTCGACGGTCTCGTTGAACGCCTCGGACGGGCTGTGGCCGTTCTTGCGGAGCACCTCGTACTGGGCCTCCATGATGCCAGCCAACGCGCCCATCAGCACGCCGCGCTCGCCCACGAGGTCAGAGGTCACCTCATGCTCGAAGGAAGTGGGGAAGAGGTAGCCGGAACCCACGCCGATGCCGATCGCCAGCGTGCGGTCAAGCGCCATGCCGGTCGCGTCCTGAGCCACGGCGAAGCTGGAGTTGATGCCGACGCCCGCGAGGAAGTTGCGGCGCACCGAGGTGCCCGAGCCCTTCGGCGCCACCATGATCACGTCCACATCCGCGCCGACCTTTACGCCCGTCAGCTTGCGGTACACCCAGCCGAATCCGTGCGAGAAGTAGAGCGCCTTGCCGGCGGTCATGTACGGCGCGATGCGCGGCCACACCTGCTTAATTGCGGCGTCGTTGAGAAGGATCATGACGACCGTGGCCTTCTCGCAGGCCTCCTCGATATCGAAAAGCGACGTGCCGGGCTTGAACCCGTCTTTCACGGCGCGCTTCCAGTCGTTCGCGAAACGCTTGTCCTGACCGATGATGACGTTGATGCCGTTGTCGCGCATGTTCAGCGACTGGGCAGGCCCCTGGACGCCATAACCAATGATGGCGATGACCTCTTTCTTGAGGACTTTCTGTGCTTTCTTCAGGGGGTATTCTTTACGCGTGACGACGGTCTCGACGACACCGCCAAAATCGATCTTGGCCATATTCCGTTACTCCTCGTTAACAATAAACTCCGCACAGCCTCAAAGGCTCAATGACCACACAGTCAGGCGGAAAAACGCGTACTATAATACCACCTTGGGTTTCTGACGCAAGTGCGTAATCAGGTAACTTTCCACCGGGGGCGCATCTGCGATCAGGTGCATCCCCAAAGTGACTAGCCGACAGCCGTAACG
>CAYMLQ010000650.1:0-2102 GCA_964390795.1 uncultured Lentisphaeraceae bacterium | reverse complement strand
GTCGAGACCCGCAGGGTGCTGGACGCGAGAAAGCGGACCTGCTAAAGTCGAACGGTGAGGATGAGAGGAGGGCGCATGCGCAAGAA
This sequence comes from uncultured Lentisphaeraceae bacterium, assembly GCA_964390795.1. Lineage (GTDB taxonomy): Bacteria > Verrucomicrobiota > Kiritimatiellia > RFP12 > UBA1067 > CAYMLQ01. The sequence continues at coordinate 2,016 of CAYMLQ010000650.1, read as the reverse complement.
AGAGCGTAAGTCGGTGCTGCTGGCATTGGGCTGGTATGTGCATGAGATCAATGTCGGCGTCGCGCGTTACGCGCGTGAGGCCGGTTGGATCCTTGAGGACATGGCCAGCCATTCGGGCAATGTGCCGCCCTCTTGGAAAGGCGACGGCATTATCACGCTGATTTCCGACCGAAATCAATTAGGGCTGATCGACTCTGTCGCCAAGGCCGGTTTGCCGGTCGTCAATCTCTCCGACCAGCTTCCCGAACTTCCTTATCCGCGTGTGCTGCCCGACAATGACGCCATCGGGCGTGTGGCGGCGCAGGAGTTTCTCAGCCGGGGTTTCGAGCACTTTGCCTTTCTGGTTTTGGGCAGCGACGCGCCGGTAGTGCAGGAGCGGATGGGCGGGTTCAGGGCGTTAGCAGAGCAGGAGGGAAAACGGTTCTACGAGATCGACTTCACGCCGCACTGGCAGGACGCGCAGGCGTACAACAACCTGTTGCCTTGGCTCGGGCGGCAGCTCAAGAGACTGCCTAAGCCGCTGGCGGTCATGGCGCAATACGATGCCGAAGCGAACTACGTGGTGCGCGCGTGCTTGGACGCCGGGATCGAGGTGCCGGATCAGGTGGCGGTGATCGGCGTTGATAACGACCTGATCTACAGCGAGTTGGGGCCAGTGCCGCTGACGAGCGTGATCAGCAACCGGGAGTCGCTCGGCTACGAGGGCGCGGCGCTGCTGGACCGCCTGATGCGGGGCGGCCGCGCGCCGGAACAACCTACGAGAATCGCGCCGAGCGGGCTCGTGCTGCGCCGGAGCAGCGATGTGTTCACCGTGGAAGACGAGCAGTTGCGCCGCGCGCTCAACTACATCGCGAGGCACTTGGCCGAACCTTTTACCGTCGAGGATGTGGTCGGCATGTCAGGCGCGTCACGGCGGTGTCTGTATAACAAATTCAATGGCTATTTGGGACACCCCATTCAGCGCGAGATCATGCGGCAGCGGTTGAATATGGCCAGGCAAATGCTGCTGAGCACGCGGGAGAAGATACATGCGGTGGCCGAGGCTTGCGGGTTTGAGAACGGCATGACGCTGACGAAGGCGTTCAGGTCTTACGAGGGGATCACCCCCAGTCAGGTGAGGTTGAAGCGCTGATTCGTCTTGCGAGCTGTGCAGGCGGTGTCAGGCCACCGCCTCGGTCACCGTGCCGGTCAGCATCTCGACGCCCCACTCACGCTCCGAAACCAGTTCGGTATCGCCCTGGATCGGTGACAGACACGCCACAAATAGTTGCTGTGACAAAGATGTTGTTGAATGACTCGGGGTAAACAGTTTTGTCTCATCCGTGTCGCGTGATGCTCTTCTAACGTTGGCATCCGTCGCCAGATACGCCTAGGTTATGGCCATTTTTCAGTGTGGCATTTTTTATGCTTTGACAACCCTGCCAACACGGGAGGCTTCATGCGAAAAATGCTGATTGTCAAAACAGGAACCACGTATCCTTCGCTGCGTGCGATCAAGGGTGATTTTGACGCGTGGGTGGTGCGGGGGCTGAGAGATGGTCGGCGCGTTGACACAGAAGTTGCGGATGTGGCCACCGGTGCAGAGTTGCCCGCCCCGGAGAATTATGCGGGCGTTATCGTGACGGGGTCTCACGACATGGTGACTGACCGTGCCGCATGGAGCGAGCGCACGGCGGAATGGTTGTGGAAGGCGGTTAAACGGGAGGTGCCGACGCTGGGCATCTGTTACGGGCACCAGTTGCTGGCGCACGCGTTCGGAGGCAAGGTAGGCAACAATCCGAACGGTCCCGAGTTGGGCACGGTGATTGTGACGCCCAATGCGCTCGGCGCGCAGGACGCGCTGCTGGGCGAGTTTCAAGGCCCGTTCAAAGCGCACATGTGCCACCGGCAGTCGGTGCTTGAACTGCCGAAAGGCGCGGTGCCGCTGGCTTCCACACGCAAAGAACCCCATGCGGCCTTTTCGCTCGACCGGTGCGCGTGGGGTGTGCAGTTCCACCCCGAATTCGACAGCCGGAT
>CAYMLQ010000649.1:0-2104 GCA_964390795.1 uncultured Lentisphaeraceae bacterium | reverse complement strand
TGTTCAGATGATAGCACGCGTTGCTGAGGCGGGTCAAGAGGCGACAAGCGACTACGGCGATTCCGAATTAGGCCCCGCATGCGGCCGGGGCGGGGCGATTCGCGCCAGACATATTAAACAAGGGGCATGCTGGAGACGGTGGGGCCAGCCGGGGCGGTGCCCCGGTTCGGCGGGATGTCGTCAACGGGTTCGGACTCGGGTGTCTTCGGCGCGGCGGCGCTACGTGACGAACCTGAGCTGGCAGGCCCTCCAGCCGGGGTCTGCCGCGCCGGTGACCCGCAGGCCATCCAGCAGAAGCCGCGCCAGCGTGATCTGGGCGGTCTTCGCCGCCCAGGCGTGGAGGCGCGTGAGCAGCCCGTGGTAGAAGAGCGTCCATAGCAGGTAGGCGATCTGCATGAGGGCGTAGTAGTTCTTGCCGGCGGTCGCGTGTGCGCAGAAGACGTGCTCGAGTCCGAACCCGTTGTTTTTCTGGACGTTGAACTGGTCTTCGATCGTGTGCCTTTCCCTTCCCGTGGCGTGGACCAGCCCGAGGATGTTCCCGGCGCCGAGGCCGGGGACGTCGGTGATCCACGCGTAAAGCGTCTGTTCCCCCGCGACGGTCTCGATCTCCTCGACGGCCGTGACGGCGAGCGGGCCGCCGCCCATTTCAGAGAAGTCGACGTCCCCGATCCAGCGCAGGGCGCTGTGCCGCGAGGCGGGGTCGGACGCGGGCCTGTCGCGGTGGGAGAGCCGGTTCTCAGGCTCGAGGCCCATGAGCCTGACGGCCTCGCGCCAGACCTCAGGGGTGCGCCCCTCCTTGAAGGTGAGGCAGAAGCGCCAGCCGTGGCGGCGGCACTCGGCCGCCACGGGGCGGCAGGCGTAGAGGGCGTCGCCGAGGATGACGAAGGGCATGTGCGGGAACGCGGCCTTGAGCCTCGGCAGGAGGCGCTTCGCGGCGTTGATCTCGCAGTCCTCCTTCTCCGAGACGGGGTCCTCCACGTCCACGTGCTCGTGCATGACCGGCACCGCCCGCCCGCGCAGCAGGACGCTCGCCTGCAGGACATAGCGGTACCTGGCCTTCCCCGACGCCTTGCCCCCGCCCTCGAAGCCCTTCCGGCACTTCTCCCGGACGGTGCCGTCGAGGACGACGGCGTACAGCCCGCCGGGGACGCGCGAGCCGTCGAAGGCCCGCGACTCGAACAGGCGGGCCACGACCGCGAGCAGGACTAGCTCCAGGTGCTCCGGCGCGAGCCGCTTGAGGAACCGCGCCGCGTTGTCGCCGCAGGTCACGGCGCCCGCGTCCGACCCGCAGGCCGCCCCGAGCGCGGCGGGCAGGGCGCCGCTGTTGCGCGACTGGTCGAACGCGTTGCGCGAGCCCGAGCGGCAAAGGAACATCAGCAGCACCTGCCAGCAGAGGTGGGCCGCGGAGTAGCGGCACATGTCCGGCCTGCGGAGGTCGGGCAGCCGCCCGAACAGGGACGGCAGCCACGGCAGCCTCCCGCGCATGAACGCGGCGAACGCCTCCGCCACCTTCACGGGGTCGGCGCACGCCCCCGGCTTGCGGCCGCACGGCTTGCGGCGTGCCCCCGCACCAGCGCCAGCGACTGCCCCGTGACCTTCCTGACCAGCGACTTGAGCCTCTTGTACTCCCTTGTCCACGCCTTCACCTCCGGCACCAGCTCCACCGGCACGTACACGGTCCGGGTCTTGCCGCCCTGCTTCCACGTCAGGTGCCACCCGGGCTTGGCGCACCCCGCGCGCTTGACGGCGCACAGGCTGCCCTCGATGAAAGGCCCCACCCCGCCGAGCTGTCCCAGGAGGGCCTCCCTGCGGGCGTGGTGCCGGTTGCGAGCCACTTTTTCGTCTTTCATGTCAACTAAGTTACTATACTTAGTGTTTTCGGGCAACAAAAAAACGCGCCCGAAGAAATTATTTTCAGGCGCGGGATGTTCCGCGGAAACTGCCATCGGATTATCAGTCACTTACGCCGACCGGCAAGTCCGAAGAATTTCCTAATTCGGAATCGCCGACCGTAATCGGTTGGTGGTTGGTTGGTGGGGCCGGGTTATTGAGGAACGCGCGTCGTGTGCGCGTAGCGCTGGGAGCGGGGACACAGGTTCGCCAG
>CAYMLQ010000648.1:0-2117 GCA_964390795.1 uncultured Lentisphaeraceae bacterium | reverse complement strand
GTCACCTCCGGAAACGCCTTGGGAAAACTGCTGGTCGCCCCGCTCTTCGGCTTCGTCGCGGGGTGGCTGATCGACCGCTACGGCCCGCAGCGCCTGATGGTCTCCGGCGCGCTGATGGTCGGCGTGGCCCTGGTCGGCCTGAGCTTCGCCGACTCGCTGGGCCTGTTCTACCTGTTCTACGTGTTCAATGCCCTCGGCTATGTCTGCGGCGGCCCCCTGCCCTGCCAGGTGCTGATTTCGCGGCGGTTCGAGACGAACAGGGGCAAGGCCATGGGCATCGCCTACCTCGGCATCGGCACCGGAGGCGCGCTGGTGCCGCTGCTGGCGGCCGGCCTGGAGCGGCACTTCGGCTGGCACAACGCCCTGTGCGCCCTGGGCGTCCTGATCGTGCTCGTGGCCGTTCCGCTTCCGCTGCTGCTGAAAGAGCGGACGCCCGCACCCATTATCAAAAAGCAAGCCCCCGCGATGGCGCCTATCCGGGACATCCTGCGGAACCCCAACTTTTACCTGCTGGCCTTGGGCAGCATGTGCTCCATCGGCGCCGTCGGCGGCGTCATGCAGCACCTGAAGCTCTACCTGCGCGACCTGGACTACACCCAGTCGGGCTCCGCGCAAATCATGTCCCTTGTGCTCTTCTCGAGCCTCGCCGGGCGAGTCCTCATGGGCTGGCTGGCCGACTGCATCAACCGCAAATATGTGATGATCCTGATCTACCTGCTCGTGGCGTCCGCGATCCCCCTGCTGCTCATGCCCGATTTTCCGGGACGGATCTACCTCTTCGCGGCGATCTTCGGAATCGGCTTCGGCGGCGACTACATGATCATTCCGCTGATGGCGGGCGACCTGTTCGGCGTGCGAGCGCTGGGCCGCACCATGGGGATCATCCTGGTGGCCGACGGCGTGGCCGAATCGACCTTCCCCATGCTGGTGGGCAGCCTATACAGCGCGGCGTCGAAAAGTTACGCACTCGGCTTCACGGTCCTGATCGGCCTCGCCCTTGCTGGCGCGGTCATCGTGTCGTTCTTACCCAAAAGCCCGGCTCGCGAACCCGGCTCGCCGTAAGGCCGGTCGCAGGCTAGAGCAGATCGTCTTCTTCCCCCTCGTCCTCGTCTCCGTCCTCATCGCCGCCGTCGGGGTCGAAGTCCTCGTCGAAATCTTCGCCGTCGTCCTCGCCCTCATCTCCTCCCGTCGCAAATAGTCGGCTGCGCAATGCGCCCGACCCGTGCACCGACTCGCAAAAGCGGCAGTCGAACTCGCTGCACTTCAGGCAGTCCGTCTCGGAGAAATCCTCGCCGTCCACTTCCCCGTCCATCACCAGCGGACACGTCCGCGACGTTGGCCCGACAGCCTTCTTGACGACTGTCTTCGCCTGGGCCACTTTTTTTGCTGGTGCCGCTTTCGGCACCTTCACGATCGGTTTCTTCGCCGCCATCTGCTCTCCTTTAAAATCGGTTTGTCGCCCAAAGTGTGACAGAAAAACGGACGCCTGTCCACGCTTCGCTGAAGCGTTGCGTTTCCCGCTTTCTGTGAAGGCTCAAACCGTGTAGACTTCGTTTCCACATTCTGGTTCTGGGCTTCACTTAAGGGAGATCATATGCAGAGACCTTCGTTCACGCGGCGCGGCTTCCTGTCAGCAGCCGCCTGCGGTGCCGCCGCTTCCATGATGCCAGCGCAGAGCCTCTTGGCCGCGTCAAAGCCGCTCCGCACCGGCGAGCGCATTAAGGGGCGCAAGCTTAACATCGCCTCCGTCGGCTGCGGCGGCCAGGGCGGACACGACATCAGCCAGTTCGCCGGCGAGAACATCGTCGCCCTGTGCGACGTGAACTACGCCAGCGCGTCTGCCTCGTTCAAGCGCTTTCCGGACGCCCGGCGTTTTCGCGACTACCGCGAAATGCTCACCGAGATGGACGAGCAGATCGACGCGGTCCAGGTCTCCACTCCAGACCACACCCACTTCCCCGTGGCCCTGATGGCCATCGAGATGGGCAAGCACGTTTACGTGCAGAAGCCCATCACCCACACCGTCACCGAGGCCCGACTGCTCGCCGAGGCCGCGCGCAAACACAAGGTCGTCACCCAGATGGGCAACCAGGGCCACTCGAACGAGGGCACGCGCC
>CAYMLQ010000647.1:0-2117 GCA_964390795.1 uncultured Lentisphaeraceae bacterium | reverse complement strand
ATCGCCTCCTTCCTGATGGGCACAACGGAGTTCCTGATGGCCATGCAGGTCGATCCGGAGGGGACGCACGCGATGCTCAACGTGATCACGGCGTTTCTGGAGGACTGGATCAAGCTGCAGGCGTACTCGATTCCCACGATCCGCGGGGTGCTGCTGCTGGACGACATCGTGGGGTTCATCGGGCCGGACGATGTGGCGACCTTCGCGATGCCTTATCTGAAGCGGGTCTATGCGGCCATCGACAGCGATGTGCGCTTCTTCCACAATGACGCCAACGGCACGAGCTGCGCGCCGCAATTGGCCGGAGCGGGGATCAATCTCTTCAACTTCGGCTTCGATCATCCGATCGACGAGATGCGCGCGCTGGTCGGCCCGCAGGTCACGCTGCTGGGGAACATCCCGCCGCGCGACGTGCTGGCGGCCGGGACGCCCGAAGAGGTGCGCATGTGCGTCGTCGCCATGAAGCAGGCGCTGGGCAACGATTTCACGCGCGTGATCTTCTCGTGCGGCGGCGGCCTGCCGCCGGGCGTGCCAAGCGCCAACCTGCATGCGTTCATGAGCGAAGCGGCGCACGGCTGAGCCGCCCCAAGCCCCGCTCTTTGCGCGTCTTCTGTTGAGTACACCGTCGGTAATCACTCTCGTGTTTTCAAGAAGGTGATTACCGACGGTTCGTCTTTTGTGCTTCTATAAACAGCGACATAAGTCCGCGCACGTTTGGAGCGGAACGCCTTCGCGTTCCGGCCAGCGCGGAAAGCCGCGCCGCTCCGTGACTGTCGGACACTGATGTCGCTGTGTATAATTCTCTGCGACTTCCCTTGCGCTATCCAACAGATGCCCCGTCGTGAGATCGAATCGGCAAGTCTCGAAATATCCGATCTTACATCGTACCTCACCGCACTGGGGATTGTCGTGCGTTCGGTAGGACTTTTCCCAATGGCCCGCTGTCCCTATTCAAGGTATCGTGTTTAAGTGCTTATGGAAGTCAGCTCGAAGCGCGTCCGTCTCGGCGTTTTATGGGTCAGCCTGTGCTCGCTGGAGGCGGCTGCAGGGAACGACCCTTTTGACGACCTCGGCGTGACGCCGTCGTCGACGAATGCCGCCGCTTTGGCTGAGCCGGACTGGGCCGACAACCTGCTCCTGCGCAAGGAGGTTTATCTGCTGTTTGCGGCGGGTCGAGACGATCTCGACGAGACGCAGGGCAGCATGTCACGCCTGTCGGCGGGGTTCGAGGTGCAGAAGCGTTTTGCCACGGCGACGCGCACCATGGCTTCTTTCGATTATCAGGGACGTGTCGTTTATCGGGATCACGTGCTGGACACGTCGGCCGACCCGATGGGGCGGGATGCGGCGCAGTGGGAGTACGAGACACATAACGCGTATGTGGACATCTACAATATCTTTGGCGAGCAGGGGCGCTTCAATCTGAGGGGAGGCTATTTCTATCAGCCCTTCGGCCTGAACCAGCAGACCGACACGCACGGAACGCTCCTGCAGCTCTCGAACGACCGTGTGTTCGGCTCTGAGCGCGACTGGCAGATGACCATGTATGGGGCGCTTAATGACAATCTCGACTATGCGATCGGTTATCTGTTGGGCGCGGGCCCTGATTTCGAAATGGAGGGCCAGACGGGGATGGCTATCGCGCGCGTGGCGCTGAACAGCAACTGGCTGTTCGACCATGGGCTCGAAGGCGGATTGAGCGCTGCTGCTGGGGAACGCGTCGACGATCATGCGGTGATGAGGAGCCAACCTGTCCATATGCGGCATAGGGTGATGAGCGACGATCCGGTCGTAGACACCTGGCGGGTCGGCGCGGACGTGCGGAAGCGGATCGACTCCGCTGTCGGGCCTTTTACGCTGACCACGGAGGTCGCTGCGGGCGAGGACGAGGACGATACGATTCTTTCAGGCCTGGCTCAGGCGGACTGGCTCCACCCCGGCCGCCGCTGGGGGGCTGCGACGCAATACCAGCACTTCTGGCAGGATGTGAGCGACGGGGCGGACGGTTTCACCGATGCGCGCGCGAGCGGGGTGGTCACGTACTATTTCAGGAACGACGTCGGCAATGCGAACCTGCATTGGATCGCTCTTGCGGTGGAACGTCAGGTCAGGCAGAC
>CAYMLQ010000646.1:0-2124 GCA_964390795.1 uncultured Lentisphaeraceae bacterium | reverse complement strand
CGAAGCCCAGCTTGTGTACCGGGCCGAGATGGAGGCGGCACGGCGTATCTGGGAGGCCAAAGCCGGACAGGCGTACTTCACGAAGTATGGGCGCTCCCCCGACAGCCAGGCCGAAGCGCGTGAAGGCGAGCGACTGGCGGGTGTGCCGTACGAATATGAGGGCTCGCTTGCTGACGGCTATCTGGAGAATCGCCGCAGGTGCAGACGCCGGCGGCGCGAGCTGGCCAACCGGGTTGAGACAGAGGCGCTGGTGAGGTTGGCGAATGTCGGCTGGACGGATGAGGCCCGAGCCGTATCTCTGATGGTGCGCCGGATGAAGTCCGCCATGCGGGGCAAGGTCGTGAGGCCGCCGTCGCCGCCCCGCACTCCGGGCGTCTCGGCCGCTCCCCCGCGCGAGGGGATGGTCGTGCCGAGCAAGGACGGGTTCGCCGTGATGCGGAACGGGGTTCCTGTACGGCTGGGCAGCTCCAAGGCGCTTGTGATGCTGCCTGACGGGCGGATCGCGGTGAAGCGCAACGGACGCGCTTATCCGGTCGATGACCCGATGACGCTGATCGGCGGCAGGTCGACGGTCGAGGACGTTGGCGGCAGGCGTGTTATCAGCCTTGCCATCGGGGACATGATCGATCTGGAGACCGGCGAACCGAAGTCACTGCCCGATCAGCTCAACGCCACCCTGGTCAGCCGCACGTCCGGGCTGCCGGTCGCGGTGCGCATGCCTTTTCTCGGCAAGGGTGTTCCGATTCCGGATGAGAAAGGAAGCACGGTCGATGAGGACAGCGGGATTCAGTATTGAGGATCATGCGGAAGGGGGTCTTATGAAGGGCGATACGGGTGTTCATATGGAGAACTGCGGGTGCGCGGAGTGCCTTGTGCGGCGTGGTCGGCTTGAGACGATCCGCAACCGTGTGGAGGTTGAGGCTCTCGGGCGTCTGGCCAACACCGGCTGGACGGACGCCGCGCGCGAGGTGAGCCTTCGCGTCAGGCGGGACAAGGCTCGGATACGTGAGCTTTTGAAGGACAGGCCGGACGGCACATCGTACCGGGATGCCGGCGGGACTTGGATCAAGCACGGCGACGACGTTGAGCTTGTGCGTGTGGACGGCGTGTATGCCGCTGGCCAGAACAACGGGCGGTTCATCACGGAGCTTGCGGCCGGGCGGCGCGGCGATTTTTTCGATCCCTATTCGAAGGGGACGATCAACGCCATGGAGCATTACGGGTATCTGACGCCGGCGCAGGGGGCGTCCGCGCGTGCGTTCTATGGATATGGGGATATGGCAAACCGGTGCTCCTGTTCCTGTGACGGTACTCTTGCGAATGTCGGTTGGACGGATGAGGCGCGGGCCGCTGCTTTGATCGCACGCCGCAACAAGGCGAGTGAGCGGGCGGAGTCTTCTGGTGGAGTGCTTGGCAAGGGGTCGGGTTCGGGTGCCGGTGCTTCGGCGGGCTCGTCCTCCACGTCGATCCGCGCCCCATCGCCGCCGAGCGAGGGAACGATTGTCAATGTGGGCGGCTGGATCTCGATCATGATGAACGGCAAGCTGGTCTGCATCGGGAGCACCAAGGTTCTGTGCGTGCTTCCCGACGGGCAGCTCGGCGTCAAGCTGGGCGGCAAGGCCTACCCCATCGGGAAGCCATCGAAGTGGCGGACGGGGATGGGCGGTCCCCAATTTGTGATGATGGGCGGCAAATACTATCTGGATGTCGGCAAGGGTTATCTCGATTTGGCGACGGGGCAGGTGAGGGTGAAGCCCGCCCAAACGATTCCGAGAGGCGGCGGCACGGTCAAGATCGAGATCGACCGTTACAACCCGTTCTCGGGCCCTGGCGTGGAAATCCCGCCCGACCCGCCTGATATTTCGCAGAGGCGATACCTCCAGGCGTAGGGAAATCTCCGCAGTGACCGAGTCTTGTGCAGACACTAAATGTCGGTTTTTTACGTAGGGTGAAAGGCAGTGTTGCGTACTCCTTGCCATGGCGCGGTAACGTGCCGCGCCATGGCGCTTACGCGGCCGATAAACCGAACTGGAGGTACAAGATGCCGAATCCCGCAGTCGCGCCCGCCGCCGGCGGCGCAGATGTGAACGCCCTGAATGGCGAGATTGCCTCGCTTCAGGAGGC
>CAYMLQ010000645.1:0-2139 GCA_964390795.1 uncultured Lentisphaeraceae bacterium | reverse complement strand
CGTTAAAACCGGGACGGTTTGACGCCTTGAACGACAGCCGGTAGGTTGCGGTCTGCGGGATCGCGCTCGTCTGCCAGATGTTGCCGTTCTGCGTAAAGCCGACTTGCACGCCCTGCGGCGCCGTGTTGACCCATGGCGATCCGTTGCGGCCGACACCGGCGCCGCCGCTGAACGACCAGCCACCCGGCACGCCGTCGCTGCCGATGATGTATCTCCAGGTGTTCGTCGCAGGCAGCTCAAAGCCCGCGTTGACCAAGACATCCACCGGCACGGGCACGCGCGTCAGTTTCAGGGTGCCGTTCGAGACCGTGGTCGCGCCGGCATACGTGCAGGGGGCCGCAAGCGTGAGCGTGCCGGAGCCGGCCTTGACGAGCCCGCCGTCGCCGACCACCGCGCCGGGGATGGTCTGCGCGTAGGCCTGCGTGTCGACGGTCAGCGTGACGCCGTTCGAGATCACGACCGTCCGGTAGGCGTTGAGCGCGTGGTTGTTTTCGCTCTGCAGCGTCGCGTTTGCCAGCACGAGGATGTTCGAGGCGGGCACGGCGGGTACCGCGCCGAGATGGAGGTCGTTGCTCACGCAGAGCGAGCCGCCCAGCAGCCGGGTGCCGCCGTTGTAGCCGCTGTTGGCGCGCAGGTACAGGGTGCCCGCCCCCTTCTTGGTCAGGCCGCCGTCGCCCGCCGTTCCGGCCAGCCCTTTCAGGATCTCGATGTTGCGCCCGTTGCTGTCGAAGATCGCGCCGCCCGCCAGCACGTTCACGCCGATGTTGGCCCACCTGTTGTCGTTCCAGCCCAGCATGCTCAAGGTGCCGCCTGTGTACGTGGCCACGACAGTGCCGCCGTTGAGGTTCACCGTGCCGTAACACGTGCCACTTGGCATGTTGAACCTCCAGACACGGATCGTTCCGCCCGTGTTGATGTTGACGACACTCGAGTTGACCAGATTCGAGGTGTTGTCGGAGACGCGTATCATCTGCACGTCCAGCACGCCGTTGCCGCTGACCGTCGTGATGCCGGGCGAGCGGAAGGCGTTGAGCAGCTCGTTGTTGCCAGTCAGGTCGACCGTCCCGTTGGTCACCACGAGCGTGCCGAAGTTGCTGACGCGGGCGTAGGCGCCGCCCGTGGTCCTGAGCGCTCCGCCGCCCGCCACCAGCGTGCCGCCTTTGATCCAGAGCGCAGGTGACGTCTCCGGATTGCTGCCCGACTGCGTCACCAGCGTGGTTCCGCCGGCCACGTGGAGAACGCCTTCAACCGCATTGAGCGCGTAGAATCCGTTGCTGACTCCCGCGCCGGGGTTCAGCGCCAGCGTGCCCGGCCCCTGCTTGGCCCAGACGCCGACGTTGGTGATCGCGGCCGTGAGCAAAGCCGAGCAGCCGTTGCTCACCGTCGCGCCCCCGTACATCAGGAGGGGGCCGCCGCTGACCGCGTAGCCGTCCGCGCCGAAGGTCAGGTTCGACAGCGTCACCGCGGACGCGGTGATCGCCTTCGTGCCCGAAGCGAAGAAGCTCGCGTTATTGGTTGCCCCGTTCGCCCAGACCGAACCCGCGCCGCTCCAATTCGCGTCTGCGGTGTTCCAGCTTGCGCTCGCCGGCGCGTCGAGCCACATGTAATCCGCGCCGAAAGCCGTGCACGTCAATAAACCAGACAGACAAACCCTGCAAACAGTCCGCTTCATGCCTTCACCTCCAGTTGCTCTACTGTTTCCTTACGTTGTGGCCATAATTTAGCTCAAACAATCAGCTCACGCCAACGTGTTTTCCGTCCTCCCGCCAACACGCAAAAGCGTCAAGCCGCTCAGATGCATTAGCGTCCGTTGCGCGAGACGGCTCCTGCAGACATTTCTTCATATTTGTACCATAGGCCCCTGCTCTCGCGTTAGGCTAAAATTGACTTTATACTAGGCTAAATTTGAAATATTCTTTTTAAAAGAGTAGTGGTACCTGATTATATTCCGCGCAACTGTTCGCTCTGCCGTGCTGTACTCAGCGTGAGGCAGGCTGGACATTTGCGCTCTTCTTGGCGGCTTTTGCGGTAAAGCATTTCATTCTTAGCTTAACACCTATGGGTTTGACCCGGCCCCGGGCGCAGCATGACAGGAGTGATCATATCTTGTTTCGTCAGGAGTGGTCTCTATGTTAAACC
>CAYMLQ010000644.1:0-2148 GCA_964390795.1 uncultured Lentisphaeraceae bacterium | reverse complement strand
GCCGTGTCGGACTTGAACCGACTGCCTGTTACACGCTTTACTTGGCGCACTCATGATTGGATTCCTTTCTGATTTGCCCAGCTTCTATCAAAACGCCAGGCCACAAGTAAATCGTTGTTGACCACTGCATTGGCCGTGAGATTCAGCGTGCTGAAGTTCGCGATTGCATTCGTTCCGTCCGCAACCGTGCTGCCCGCCCAGTTGCCGACCGTGCTCCATGTCCCGCCTGCCAAGCTGATCCATGTCCCGTCTGTCGCCTGCGCGCTGACCGCCAAAAAGGCCAGCACAGACACGACAACCGCGTTCGACATCATCCGACCGATCATCCTGATTACGTTCATAGCCTAATCTCCTTTTTCTTCACGCTCAAGATCCGCGAATTTTCGCGGACCCTGACCCGTCGCTTAGAAGGTGACATTATCCGCCTTTGCTCGCCGCATACAACCGGTTATTTATTTTATGTAAAGCAGATCAGTCGGAGGAGCGCATAAGAGCACGCTTCAGAAGATCGGTTTTCACGAAACCGGCCATACGCAGACAAGGGACTACCGTTGCCGCTTATCTCCGGACAGAAACGCGAACGGCTCGCTTTCGACGCCCTGCAGGTCGCCCTTCACCGCCCGGATTTGGCACGCCGTTTCGCCGGCCACCCAGCGGCCTCTCAGCATCCACCGCACGGGATGCTCCTGAATGCCTTTCTGGTTACGCCTGAGTTGTGTGACCAGCATGTCAACGGCGGATTCTGTAATCCCGGCTTCTTCCTGATTGATGCCCGCTACGCCTTTAGCCGCTTCACCCCACAGGTGCAACGAGGCGAAGCCGATGTCTTGCGGCACCTTTAAGCCCCACTCGCCGAGCGGGAGGATACCCGGACTGATAATCGCCTCCAACCGGTTGTGCCGCGCCCACCGCCGCACGTCCGCCGGGCGGAACTCGTCCACGATCAACGGCTGCAACACCGCTTCATAACCCCGCAGCGCGCGCCACACAAAATACGTCCCGGTCCAGCGGCGATGGGTCCGCAGGTCATCCTCGGAGCGCAGGCAAAGCCCGATCCGGCGATACCCCAACGCCTCCAAATTGTCCAACGCCATAAACAGGCCGGACTGGTGGTCATGGTGAACCTGACTGACCAAAGGATGCCGCAGGCTCCCGCCGATATCCACAACGCAAAACCGCTCCCACTCGATCGGCAGGGTGCCTCCCCAATCCGCAAAAACCTGGTGGCTGATGTTGGGGATAATCACACCCCTGACGCCCCTCGACCAGATAATATGGTTGTTGCGCGCAGGCGTCAGCGCCGGGTCGGCGATCCACCAGGGCTCGATCCGATAGCCATATTCAGCCGCCCGGCGTTCGATATTCTCGAAGTACCCGTCTTTAAAACGTTTCCACCCGTCGCGGGTTGGCTCGCTCGTCAGATAGGCCAGCGTTTCGCCCGTGGCCCCGTGACCGGCGCGGGCGGTTTCGGCCATCCGCTCCGCGATCTTAGGATTTGGCGCATACCCCAACTTACGGGCGGCGGCATGCACCCGTCTGCGCGTCGCCTCGGAAATGCGCCCGTCATCACGCAGCGCCATCGAGACGGTCATCCGCGACACGCCGACGCGCTCAGCGATATGACGCAGGCTCACAACGGTCTTTTTTGGTTTCATCAAACCTCCTTAACCTGAATGAACCTTTAGTCTTATTGGGTGGCCCGCTCACGTCCTTCGATTCCCTGGCTTGGCGCATAAACTCGCGGGTTATCGAAATTCGCCGCATACCAGTCGCCGCCGTAAGCATGCGCCTCGCCGTCCCACAAGGGCTTGCCCGTGTCCTTCGCCGCCTGCGGCGTCTGGAAGCCGACCATGTGTGCCGTATGGGCGTTGAACGTGGCGATAGACGACAGCAAGGTCGGATCACGGAGAGCATCCTCGACGATCCGCCACTTCTCCTCGGGTTTCCACAGGTCGCCCGCAGAGATGCCGACAGGCCCCAGACCATTGGCGTCCAGGGTACGGCGCAGCAGCTTAATCCACTCCGTATCGTACAGGGTCTCATTCCACACGCCCTGGAAGTCCATCCTCAAGCCGTGATAGTCCCTGGCCCCTTTGATAAAGGAGACGATGAAATCCGCATTGTCTTGCGAATAGAATTTGCCCTCGC
>CAYMLQ010000643.1:0-2153 GCA_964390795.1 uncultured Lentisphaeraceae bacterium | reverse complement strand
AAAACTCCGCGTTGACCAGCGGGGGGTGAACCGTCTATACTATCTCGTTTAACCCTTGGAGGCATTTCTGTGAATGTTGAACTGATTGAGAAGGCGAGAATCCGGGTGACCAGCGTTCCCGTGCTCGTGAATCTGGTGTCCAAACGCGTGCGTCAGCTCAATATGGGAGAGAGACCCTTGGTGAAGCCGTTGTCTGCGGACGAGGACAAGTCGGACATCGCGCTGCGCGAGATCGCCGACGGACTGCTGATTTCCGAGATCGATTTCGGCGCGATCGCACGGGCCGAGGCTGCGCACACCCGCTGGTCGGAATAGTCCGCCTGTGCAGGGCGGGCCGTTTCTGGGAAAATCATGAGCGAGGAGAACAAACGAAAAGGCGGCAATCTGACGGTCAACCGCAGGGCGTTGCACGATTACTTTGTTCTCGAAAAGGTTGAGGCGGGGATTGAGCTGGTTGGGACCGAGGTGAAGGTGGTGCGGAACGGCGAGGCCGGTTTGACCGGCGCTTACGCCAGCGTGAAGGGCGGCCAGCTTTTTTTGAACCAGGTGATGATCCCGCCTTATGCGTTCGGCAACCGCTTCAACCACGAGTCGCTGCGGACGAGGCGCCTGCTGATGCACACGCGCGAGATCCGCAAGTTGCAGGCGCAGTCGGAGCAGAAGGGGCTGTCGCTGATCCCGTTGAGGATGTACCTGACCCCGAAAGGTCTGGTCAAGGTGGAGATAGGCGTCTGCCGGGGCAAAGCCCAGGAAGACAAGCGTGAGACCATCAAGCGGAGGGATGCGGACCTCGAAGCCCGCCGTGCGATCTCGACACATTACAAAGGGTGATTATTTTAAGAGGAGGATGGACGTATGATGCTGCCACTTGGTTTTTCACCGTTCAATGTTGGGCCGACGGAACTGATTGTCGTTCTGGTGATCGTTCTGGTTCTGTTTGGCGGCAAGAAATTGCCGGATTTGGCCCGCTCGCTCGGACGCAGCTTGGGCGAGTTCAAAAAGGGCAAGGATGAGGGCGAGAAATTGGCCAACGAAAAGGTCAAGGAGATCGTCGACGACATCAAGCGGGAAGAGCCGAACAAGGTCGAGGGGCCCAAGGTCTGAGAGCGGGTGCCGGAGCGGATGTGGCGTGAGAGAACAGAGGACGGGCTTTGCGCCCGTCCTTTTTTTGCGGAGAGGAACGCTGAACTCCGAACGCTGAACTCCGAACGCTGAACTCCGAACGCTGAATATCGAACGCTTCACACCACCGGATACTGCCATGCGCCGCGGTAGGCGCGTCGCAGGAGCTTGTCGGCCTCCGCGTCGCCGGTGGTCTCTTTGACCCCGTCCCACGCCACGCTGCGGCCGAGCCGCAGCGAGAGGTTGCCGAGCAGGCTCATCGTGGTGGCGCGGTGCGCGCCCTCGATGTCGCACAGGGTTTTGCGGTTCGTGCGAATCGCGTCGAGAAAGTCCGCGAAGAGCTCCTTGATGTTCTGCCCGTCCGGCTGCCCGAGCTGCGCGTCTTCGTGCTGCTCCGGATCTTTCCCGTTCGCCGGGTAGAACGTCCAGCCCTTCTGCCAGCCAAGGTGGAAGACGCCCTTCTCGCCGTAGAAGTAGACGCCCACGTTCTCGCCTTTCTCGTGCGGGTTTCCGGCGAAGAGCCGGTGCTCCCAGGTGACGTTCGGCCCGTCCGCAAAAGTCCAGGTCGCCACCTGGTGGTCGGGTCCGTCGGTGGTCTGCTCGTCGGCCGTGAAGACCGCAGGTCCGCGGACCGGGCGCCCGCCCGTGGAATAGCACGAGGTGGGGTGCGTGAGCCCCGTGATCCAGAGCACCTGGTCGAACCAGTGGATGCCCCAGTCGCCGATCTGGCCGTTGGCGTAGTCCATGAAGTTGCGGAACCCGCGCGGGTGGATGCCGCCGTTCCAGACGTTCTTCAGGTCGCCGCAGAAGGGCCGCAGCGGCGCGGGGCCGCACCAGAAGTCCCAGTCCAGCCCCTTCGGCGGCTCCATGTTGCGCTTGGGCGTCTCCGGTCCGCCGCCGTAGGTGACGAAGCATTTGACCAGGCCGATCTTGCCGAGCTTGCCCGAGCGGATGAACTCGCGCGCGCTCTGGTTGTGCGGCGACGCGCGGCGGTGGGTGCCGACCTGCACCACGCGGCCGTACTTCGCGGC
>CAYMLQ010000642.1:0-2159 GCA_964390795.1 uncultured Lentisphaeraceae bacterium | reverse complement strand
TCGGTCAAACCCATGCCTGGGCCTAAGCCGGCGGCGTCCATGCCCATCGCGGTGGCGGCCTGAGAGGCTGCCAGCGAAACCAAACCGAAAAGGAGAGTATCATGATCAAGCTGAACACATCCTTCAGCAAGAAGGTGCCGGTACAGGGCCAGGATTTCAGCTCCCAGTCCTTCCATGCGTCCATCGAGCTGGAGCTGAGCGACTCGCTCACGCCCGAGCAGATCGGCGAGAAGATCCACAGGACCGGCGAGTTCCTGCGCAACGCCGTGGACAAGGAGCTGGAAGGCGGAGCGGCGGCGGAGGCCGGCAAGGGCGCGACGGCCTTCCCCGGCCCGCAGCCCCAGCAGGGCGGCGAGCGCAAGGCCAGCAACAAGCAGATCAAGTATCTGACCGACCTGGCCGCCGAGCGCAAGATCACGCTCACGGATCTCAACGCGGACATCCACCGGCGCTTCGGCGTCGAGAGCGTCTACGACCTCTCGGCCAAGCAGGCGAGCGCTCTGCTCGACGAGATGAACGGCGCACAGCGGCGCAGGGCCGCGTGATTATGCCACTGGGCACCGGACACGGTTCTATCCCGTGTCCGGTGTCACACCACACAGCAAAGGAGAAGGCCATGGGTACACTCACCGACTATCGGGCGCGGCCGCACTGGAGCTACAGCGCCCTGAACCAGTTCTTCAACATCTGCGGTTTGCAGTACGCGTTCGACAAGATCTACAGGCTGCCCAAGGCTTTCACGCCGTCCAGCCTCAGCTTCGGATCGGCGTTCCACCGCACGCTGGAGTGGGTGGGCATGACGCGCATGGAAGGGCGCACTCCCGCGCCAGCAGAGACTGCCGATCTCTTCCAGACCCTGTGGTCGCGACAGATCACAGAAGACATTGACCTCAAGTATGACGAGGACGCGGACGCCGACGCCTGCGCGAACATGGGCCGCGAAATGGCCGCCTGCATAGTGAACAACATCGACCCCGAGGAGCGGGTCGTCAGCGTCAGCGAGGCCTTCGCCGTGCCGCTGACGTGCGCCGACGGCGAGACCTTGGAGACGCCGCTCATCGGCGAGATCGACACCGTGGTCGAGAAATGCGGGACAAAGGCGTTGGTGGACTGGAAAACATCGGGGCGGCGCTGGCCCAAGGACAAGGCCGCGAAGGACTGGCAGCCGACCGCGTTTTTGCTGGGGTACAGCCTCAAGCACGGCCTCGTGCCCGAGTTCAGGTTCGACGTGGTGGTCAAGAACAAGACGCCCGTGTTCGAGCAGCACGTGACCACGCGCACGGCCGACGACTTCGTCAGGCTCGCCGAGTACGCACGCCTGGCCGAATCCATGATCACGGCGGAGCACTTTGCGCCCAGCGAGCAAAGCTTCTACTGCGGCGGCTGCCCGCACCAGGACGCCTGCAAAACCTGGCACCGGAACAGGAACAGGGCGACGTTCAGGATGGCCGCTTGAACCGTTCAAAACCCGCCTACACTACCTCCCCCCAGGGTTGGCAAGTATGCCGTCGACTAGGGGGGATAGTATAGGCGGTTTTAGCCCTTCTGGCGTTCTATGTGCGGGCCGAAGCGGCTCAGTGCCGATAGCTTCCCGTCACCAAGCTCCAAAGAGCGTAACCGCAGACGGGGGCTCCGGCATGGACAAAGCCGCAGAGGCAGCCAATAACGCCGATGACAAGAAAGATAACCGCCTCGTCCTTGGTCATGAGACCAAACCGTTTCGGCTTCTGCTCTTGCGGCCCCGACTGCGGCGCTTGAGGATCGTCAGCTGCCCCCGTGGGCGGCGGCGGCGTGCAGTCTTCCGGGCCGAAGCTAGCGCCCAGTTCAGTCTGCCCCGCCTCCGTCCAGTCGCTTGCGCCATCACGCCAAACCAGCGTGGCCCGTGTCACCGCGCCTGACTTTATCAGGTTCTTCAGTTTGACGGTCCCGACCGGGCCTTGCCGCTGGTCGCCGTCCATGTAGTACCACTTCACAGAGGTCCTCGCCATCAGGTCCTCCTTCCCGGATC
Source organism: uncultured Lentisphaeraceae bacterium (assembly GCA_964390795.1). Lineage (GTDB taxonomy): Bacteria > Verrucomicrobiota > Kiritimatiellia > RFP12 > UBA1067 > CAYMLQ01. The sequence goes on along the minus strand of CAYMLQ010000642.1, from coordinate 151 downwards.
AGTTGACGCCTTGTTCGGGCTCGGCGCCGGCATCCCCCGGAGTTTCCGCAACGGCAGCAGTCGCGACGGCCTGCTTCCTCAGCTTCGAGAGGTAACCATAGAACAGTATGAAGGAGAATCCCGCCAGCAGGGCCGAGACCGTAAGCTGCAC
>CAYMLQ010000641.1:0-2162 GCA_964390795.1 uncultured Lentisphaeraceae bacterium | reverse complement strand
CAATCCTCGCTCAAAAAACGGCCATCCCCCTTCAACAGAAGAAAATCGCACCCTCCTCCCAGTTCCACCTTGAACACGTCTGGGGGCTTTGCTATTTTACCACACACACCAAGCCGCCTTCCCGGCAACACGCGAACATGAACGAGATCCCTCGCAGAGTCTGGCTGGAAATCAGCCTCGACACGCTGACCCGGAACTACCGGAAAATCGCCGACGCCGTCAAGCCTGCGGATGTTCTTGCCGTGCTCAAAGCCAACGCCTACGGGCTCGGCGTCCTGCCCATCGCACAAGCGCTTGCCAAGGCGGGCGCCTCGGGCTTCGGCGTGGCCGAGCCTTATGAGGCGCTCCAGCTCTTGCCGCTCGGCCGGCCCGTCCAGATCCTCAGCAGTATCCTGCCGGAGGAGATCGCCCCCATGGTCGCTGCGGGCGTCACCCTGCCCGTCACCGACCTCGCCACCGCGCACCTCATCAGCGAGTCCGCCGTGCGGCAGGGTACGATCGCGACGATCCACTTCAAGCTCGACACCGGCATGGGCCGTCTCGGAATTCTCGCCAGTGAGGCGCCCGCCGCGATCCGCATGGCTTGCCGCCTGCCCGGCCTGCGCTGCGAGGGACTCTTCTCGCACTTCCCCTTTGCCTACGAGACGGGTTCGGAGCTGACCAACTGCCAGATGGATCTCTTCTGCGCCATCTTGGACGACCTCGCCCACGACGGCATCACCTTCGCCAAACGGCACATCGCCAACAGTGACGCGATCAATAACTTCCCGCGCGCCTGCCAACCGCCTTTCAACGTCGTCCGCACCGGCATCAACCTGCACGGCTCGTTCGACAGCGCCGGCAAGCGCACGCTCCAGGTGAGGCCCGTGCTCACGCTCAAGACGCGCCTGACCGCGATCCGCACGCTGCCGGCCGGCACCGGCATCGGCTACGGACATACCTACCGACTCGCATGCCCGACCCGCGTGGGCACGGTCTCAGCAGGCTATGCGGACGGATTGCCGCTGGCGCTCTCGAACCGCGGATACCTGCTCATCCGCAGTTCCCCGTGCCCCGTGCTCGGCCGTATCTCCATGGACTACACCACCGTCTCGCTCGATAGCGTCCCCGAGGCCGCGGTCGGCGACGAGGTGACCTGCCTGGGCGGCGAAGGCATCCACGCCCTGACGGTCGAGGACTGGGCCTCGCTCAAAAACACCCACCCCTACGAAATCATCTGCTCGTTCGGCAACCGCGTCGAACGGCGCTACGTCTGAAAAAGGAGGAGTTAGGCGTTGAGAAGAAAAGAATCCGCCAACTCTCCGCCCATCTGGACTTTGCCCCGCAACACTGCTATTCTTCCCGTCTTTCCGTTCCATGTTCACACGCTCAGACTCCTAAATCCTAACTCCTAACTCCTCCTTTCTTTATGGCCGGCGAATACGCATTTAATCTGATCAATGTCACCAAACAGCACGAGAAGAAGACCATCCTCGCGGATGTGAACCTCTCCTTTTACCACGGCGCGCACATCGGCGTGATCGGCGCCAACGGCTCCGGCAAGTCCTCGCTGCTGCGCATCCTTGCGGGGCATGACAAAGAGTTCATGGGCGAATGCCAGATCCCCAAAAATACGCGCATCGGCTATCTTTCGCAGGAGCCCCTGCTGGACAACACCAAGACCGTCATGCAGTGCGTGGAGGAGGGCGTGGCAGGCTCCAAAGCCCTGCTGGCGCGCTACGACGAGATCTGCGAAAAGCTGGGCGAGGATATCAGCGACGAGGAGTCGGAGAAGCTGAACGACGAACTCGGGCGCCTCCAGGAGACCATCGACCACAACGACCTCTGGAGCCTCGACCACCACATCGAAATGGCCATGGAGGCCCTGCGCCTGCCGCCGTCAGACGCCTCGGTCGCCCCGCTCTCCGGGGGCGAGCGCCGCCGCGTGGCCATGTGCCGTATCCTCATCTCGAATCCCGACGTGCTGCTGCTCGACGAGCCCACCAACCATCTCGACGCCGAGTCGGTCGCCTGGCTTGAAACCTACCTCAAGGGCTTCAAGGGCACCCTCATCGTCGTCACCCATGACCGCTACTTCCTCAGCAACGTCACCGAGTGGATTCTCGAACTCGACAACGGCCGCGCCTACCCCTACAAGGGCAACTACGAGGCCTGGCTCCAGC
>CAYMLQ010000640.1:0-2164 GCA_964390795.1 uncultured Lentisphaeraceae bacterium | reverse complement strand
CAACCAACAGGTTGACAGCCTTGCAATCCACCTCCCGCTGCTGGAGGCGGCGGACAAGATCCTGAATGTCGCGCGTTGTTTTCACTGAAGCTGTTTTACAAGTAAGTTGCCGTCCAACTCAAAAACGTTCGCTTTTATTAAAATTCTTTCGCGGTTTTCGTACGTCGCTTTATCTGTAATATGACACTCAATGTCGAGAATTATAATTGGGGGTATCTCTTGAACGTCACTTCTTTTACTGCCGAAGCCACCGGCTTCCTGATTTCAGATTTCTCTCCTCAGTCATTTATATCACGCGAAGACCCCAAGACGCCAAGGGATCCGATTACGTTCTGCTGCTGTAATCGGTTGGTGGCAGGGGGGCGTGGCAGGTGTGTGCGAGGAGAAGCGGAAATCGGAGGATTCGGCAGCATCGGAACGTCTGCAAAGAGCGTTTTTCAGGCAGGATGAACAGGATGGATTGAGCGGCTCAGCGGGGACGCTTCGCCCTACCCGCTGCCACCGGAAACGCGCCCTGTCCGAAGCGGTAGGGCGAAGCGTCCCCGCTGAGCCGCGTGTCAAAGGTCGCTCCTTGTATTCCGCCTCGCTCGCACACGAATGCCGCCCCCCCTGCCACCAACCGGCTACGTTCTGCTGAAAGCCGGACATTGAAGCCCCGGATCCTTTTTTGCTATGATATAAATCTTACGGAGAAAACCTGAGCGACTTGTCGCAGACCTCGGACTGACAGTTTCCGTTTGACACCGCTTGGCTGTTTCTATATAAAGAAACAGCCAGGGCCGCCCTCTCGCCAGTTCACGAAGCAATGCCCCTACTGAACCCTGAACCCATACACCATGAAAACACCCCCTCTCATCAACCAATACCCCGATGCCACCGGACACTTCGGCTTCTACGGCGGACGCTACGTCGGCGAAACGCTGATGGCCGCACTGACGGATCTCGAAGCCGCGTGGAACGAGGCGAAGCGCGACCCCGCCTTCATGGGCGAATTCCGCTCCATGCTGGCGAACTACGCGGGGCGCCCCACGCCCCTCGACTTCGCCGAGCGCCTCTCGAACCACATCGGCGGCGCGCGTATCTACCTCAAGCGCGAGGACTGCGCCCACACCGGCGCACATAAGATCAACAATGTCGTGGGCCAGGGCCTGCTCGCCCGCCGCATGGGCAAGAAAAGCGTGATCGCCGAGACCGGCGCGGGCCAGCACGGCGTGGCCACCGCCACCATCGCCGCCCGCTTCGGCATGTCGTGCAAGGTTTTCATGGGCGCGGAGGACGTGCGCCGCCAGGCGCCCAACGTCCTGCGCATGCGCCTGCTCGGCGCGGAGGTCATCCCCGTCACCTCCGGCACCAGCACGCTCAAGGACGCCATGAACGAGGCGCTGCGCTACTGGGTGGCCGAAGTCGAGAACACCTTCTACATCATCGGCACGGTCTCCGGACCGCACCCCTACCCCGTCATGGTGCGCGACCTCCAGCGCGTCATCGGCGACGAGGCCCGCCAGCAGATGCTCGCCCAGGTCGGCCGCCTGCCGGACCTGCTGGTCGCCTGCGTGGGCGGCGGCAGCAACGCCATGGGGCTCTTCTACCCCTTCCTTGACGATCCGTGCGCCATGCTCGGTGCGGAGGCCGCGGGCGAAGGCCTCGACACGCCGCACCACGCGGCCTCGATCTCGGGCGGCTCGCCCGGCGCGCTGCACGGCGCCATGACCTATCTGCTGCAGAACGACGAGGGCCAGATCCAGGAGGCCTGGTCGATCTCGGCGGGCCTGGACTATCCGGGCGTCGGCCCGGAGCATGCCCTGCTCCACGACCTCGGCCGCGTGCGCTACGCGGGCGTCACCGACCGCGAGGCGGTCGAAGCCTTCAAGCTGCTCTGCAAGTACGAGGGCATCATCCCCGCGCTCGAAAGCTCGCACGCGCTGGCCGCCGCGCTCAAGGAAGCGGCCAAGCGTCCGAAAGATCAGGCGATCCTGGTGTGCATTTCGGGCCGCGGCGACAAGGATCTCGACCACATCATGGCCTACATGAAGGCGAACGGACTCTGATGGCCCATTTAGGATTTAGGATTTAGGAGTTAGGAGTGATTGAACTCTTTCTCCCGAGGCCTCTGTCCTAAACCGCGCGGCATCTCCTAACTCCTAAATCCTAACTCCTAAATTCT
>CAYMLQ010000639.1:0-2173 GCA_964390795.1 uncultured Lentisphaeraceae bacterium | reverse complement strand
GTTGTAGCGGCGGCCTGATCAAACGGGGTGCCGGCACGCTGACGCTGTCCGGCACAAACACGTACAGCGGCGCGACCGCCGTAAGCAACGGGGTTTTGAAGGTGACGCACAACCAGGCGCTGCCAGCAGCCACGGACGTATACATTGCGGCGGCTTCGGGCGCAAAGCTGGAGCAGGCCTTCACGGGAACCAGCACGGTCCGTCGGCTCTATGTGGACGGGGTTCTGCAGGTCCGGAGCAAGTCCTACAGCAAAGCCAGCCTGCCGACGGCTCTCGACGGCGCCGGGCTTTTGTACGTGACAGACGGCGCGCCGCCGAAGGGCACGATGATCCGGGTGCTGTAACGGAACGGCTCACCGGGACGGTTCGCCCTACCCGCTTCGCAAAGGCCGTATGTCTGATCCGAAAGCGGTAGGGCGAGGCGTCCCGCCGAGCCGCAAAGGTTGCTCTGCGGCTCACAGAGATGTGGTCCTGCCGCTGCCGGACCGGATACTACCCGCTTCGCACGGGCTGTATGCCCGATTCTGTCCAAAACTGAACCCCGAACCCTGGACGCGTGAGGAAAGCACAATGAAACGGGGAAAGAAATGAACAAGATACTGGTTGCGGCAGGTGCCCTCATACTGGCGGTGACACAGTCGGGATACGCGCAAGCGTCTCTCGGATTACAGGTGAAGGATAAGAGTTTCTTCTGGGAGGGGAGCACAAACTCTTTTGCTAACCCGAGTCCGGACGCGCGACCGCACGTCTACTGGTATTGGATGGGGGGGAACATCAGCCGGGAGGGCATCACGGCCGATCTGGAGGCCATGGCCAGAGTCGGGATCGGCGGCGCGGGGATTTTCAATATCGGCGGGCACGGGGCACAGGGCAAGGTGGTCCCATTGACGCCGGAGTGGCAGGAGCTGATGAGCCATGCCCTGCGCGAGGCTAAGCGGCTCGGGCTCGAAATCAACCTGAACAACTCGATGGTGGGATGGTCGTCGAGCGGCGGTCCGTGGATCACGCCGGAGCTGGCCATGCAGTGCCTCACGTGGAGCGAGACCGCAGTCAGCGGTCAGCCGTCAGCAGCAGGCAAAGTCCTTGTCCTGCCGCAGCCGCCGGGCCATCTGGGTTATTATCGTGATGTTGCCGTGCTGGCCTTCCCGACGCCGGAGGCGGAGTGCGGGACGAACGCGTGCGAGCTCACCTCAAACATGGAACGGTTCGAGCGCAAGCTGGTTGACCGCTTTTCCGATGTCCCGGTGGGACGTTCGTGGGATAAGAACGATGCCGCGCCCGCTGTCGCGGTGCAGATGAAGGTACCGGATAAGTCGGCACCCTTCATTCAGTGGAACTACACGGAAGCGGTTGCGCAGCGTTCGATGCAGATCACCTGTCGTTCCGGCGTGTTGTCCGGCACGCTGAAAGCATCTGACGACGGCGCGGTTTGGCGCGAGATCCAGACCTTCCAGAGCCGGAATCACGCGCCTGTGACGTGTGTGTTTGAGGCCACGCCAGCCAGATTCTGGCGCGTGGAGTTCAAACCGAACGAGGGGCTGTGGCTGACGGGCGTGCGGCTTTGGTCTGGCTACCGCCTCGCGAATTACACCGGCAAGGCGATGTTCGATCCGTACGGCCTGGACTGCCCGAGGTTTACGGAAGGCGGTAAACCGGAAATTGGAAACGTGAAACGTGGGGCGTGTTTTGTTCAGATGGACAAGATGGTAGACCTCACTGACAAGATGAAGGCGGACGGGACGCTGGACTGGAAGGTGCCGGAGGGAAGGTGGACGATCCTGCGGTTCGGGTATGCGCCGACAGGTTCGGAAAGCGAGCCGGGGGTTCCCGGCGTCCGCTCGCTGGAGTGCGACAAGTTCAATCCCAAGGCCCTGGAGGTTCACTTCGCGAATTCGTTGCAGCCTTGGTTCGATGACCCTGAATTGAACGCCGCCGTTCAATACGTGCATGTGGACAGCTACGAGCGAGGCGCGCAGAACTGGACGGCGGCCTTGCCCGCGCTGTTCAGGCAGCGCAAAGGGTATGACCTGCGCACGTGGCTGCCAGCGCTGACCGGGCGCGTGATCGGCAGCGTCCGCGAATCGGAGCGGTTTCTGTGGGACTTCCGCAATGTGACCTGCGGGCTGATGCACGAGAACTACTTTGGCCGCATGGCGGAGCTGTGCGAGAAGGC
>CAYMLQ010000638.1:0-2175 GCA_964390795.1 uncultured Lentisphaeraceae bacterium | reverse complement strand
CATGGCAACCATTGACAACCTGAAGGGTGCGTTCGCCGGCGAGAGCCAGGCCAACCGCAAGTACCTCGCCTACGCCAAGAAAGCGGACCAGGACAAGCTTCCGGGTATCGCCAAGCTGTTCCGCGCGGCGGCTCACGCCGAGACCGTCCACGCGCTCGCCCACCTGCGCGCCATGGGCGGCATCAAGGATACGCTGTCGAACCTCGAGGACGCCGTGGGCGGCGAGACCTTCGAGTTCACCCAGATGTATCCTCCTTACGTGGCGGAAGCCAAGCAAGAGGGCAACGCCGCCGCCGAGCGCTCGTTCGTCTATGCGATGACGGTCGAGAAGACGCACGCGGACCTCTACGCCGCGGCCCTCGCCGCAGCCAAGGCCGGCATGGATATCGCAGCCAAGAAGTTCTACGTCTGCCCGGTCTGCGGCCACACCGTCGCGGATGGCCAGCCGGACAAGTGCCCGGTCTGCGGAACCCTGAAGTTCGACGAGATCGTGTAGCGGCCTGTCGGAAGGACAGGCCGAGGGGTCAGGGTTCAGGATCTCAGGGTTCGGGAAGAGGAGACACTCACAACGCCACAAGGGAATAATCCCTGATCTCCTATTTCCGTCCTCTGACCCCTGACCCCTGACCCCTGTTTCACCCCCCTAAGATCATGCTCAGCAACCGCATAGCGTGGCTCTTGTTCGGCCTCCTGACGGGCCTGTTGGGCCTGCTCATGCTCTGGCCGGTGGCCAGCGTGATCAGCGGCGGGTTCTATGTACACGGACACTGGACCGCCCGCTATCTGCTGGGCGTGTTCAGAAACCCGATCTACGCCGAGGGCCTTCTCAACAGTTTCTGCCTGGCGCTCGGCGCGACGGCCCTCGCATCTCTCTTGGCCATCCCCCTGGCGTGGCTCGCGAACGCCTACGCCTTTCCCGGCCAGCGGTTTTTCACCGCGCTGCTGCTGGTTCCGATGGTGCTGCCGCCTTTTGTCGGCGCGATCGGCTTCACGCAGATCCTCGGCCCCTACGGCGCCCTGAACGCCCTGCTCGGCTGCGGACCCGTCGACTGGCTCGGCCAGTCGCGCGCCTTCAGCGTGGTCGCGCTTCAGGCGCTGTCGTTCTACCCGATCATCTATCTGAACGTCGCGGCGGCGCTGGCCAACATCGACCCCGCGCTGGACGAGGCGGCGCAGAACCTCGGCTGCAACCGCCTGAAGGCGTTCTGGCGCATCACGCTGCCGCTGGTCATGCCGGGGCTGTTCGCTGGCTGCACGCTGGTCTTCATCGCCTGCTTCACCGAACTGGGCACGCCGCTCATCATGAACTACACGCGCTGCGCGGCGGTCCAGGTGTACGACGAGCTCAAGGAAATCAGCGCGAGCCCCTTCCCCTACGCGCTGGTCACCGTCGTGCTCGGCGCCAGCGTGGCGCTCTACGCCCTGAGCCGGCTGGCGTTCGGCGGCAAGGCCTACGCGATGCAGGCCAAGGCCACCACCCAGCACAAGCCCAGGGCCGCGCGCGGCGCGGCCGGCCTACTGGTCGCGCTGCCGTTCCTGCTGGTCGCCAGCCTGGCGCTCCTGCCGCACACGGGCGTGCTCCTGACCAGTTTCTCCGTGCCGGGCGCGTGGTACCAGACGCTGCTTCCCGCCCACTTCACCCTCGCGAACTACCGGGAGGCCCTGGGCCACGACATGACCCTCAACGCCATCCGCAACAGCCTGCTCTTCTCCTCGCTGGCCGTGCTCTTCAACCTCGTGGTCGGCTTGGCGGTCGCCTGGGTGGTCGTGCGGTCGCGCCTGCGCTACCGCGGCGTGCTGGACGCGCTGGCCATGATCCCGCTGGCCGTTCCGGGACTGGTGATGGCGTTCGGCTTCCTTTCGGTCAGCGGCACCCTCGCGGCCCTGCCCGCCGTCAAGGCCCACCCCGGACTGGCGGCCCTCATCGACGTGCGCACCAACCCAACCCTCTTCCTGGTGATCGCCTACGCCGTCCGCCGCCTCCCCTATGTGGTGCGCGCGGCGGTCGCCGGCCTGCAGCAGACCTCCGTTTCCCTCGAAGAGGCCGGCGCCAATCTGGGCGCGTCGCCCTGGGTGACGCTGCGCCGCATCACGGTGCCCCTGATCGCCGCGAACCTGATCGCCGGCCTGCTGCTCGCCTTCGCCTTCAGCATGCTGGAGGTCTCGGACAGCCTG
>CAYMLQ010000637.1:0-2176 GCA_964390795.1 uncultured Lentisphaeraceae bacterium | reverse complement strand
GGATGATGTGCGTCACATTCGGCAGGATGTGTCGGAACATAATCCGCGCATGACTGTAGCCCAGCACGAGCGCCGCCTGCACATACGCGCGACCACGGTGCTTGATCACCTCGGCTCGCACGTTGCGGCAGACGCTCACCCACGTAGTCAGTCCGATACCCAAGTACACGCCCAAGAGACCCTGCCCCACGACCATGGCGATCGCCAGGATGAAAAGCAGCCCCGGCATCGAGGCCACTGTCGCGCACATCCAAGCAACCAGGCTGTCAACACGCCCGCCAAAGTAGCCGCCTAGGCAGCCGAGAATCACACCCAGCGGAATCGCGATCAGCGAGGTGATGATGCCCACATGAAACGCGATGCGCGCGCCCTGAACCAGGCGCTGCGCCACGTCACGCCCCAGATTATCGCTGCCGAACGGATAGAGCGGCTGTCCCGCAGGCCGCGCCGCGCCAGAGAACACGCGCACGAACACGGGCGGCACATAACGGAATTCGTCATGCACCTGATTGTACGACGGCGTCCGGTCAGAGACCCGCGCGACCTGATACGCCGCCTCGCCGTACACGGCCGCACAGCAATACGCGGCGATCACGAGCAAGCAGGCCCGCGTATCCCACCGCCGCCACAGGCGCCTCAACATGTTCTTGTCTCCGCCCAACGTCTACCCCCATCCCCTCTCATTGCCGGAACCGACACCTGTTCGCCAATACTCATAAACAAGATGGTCAGCATGTTCCTTCATGAGATGAGTCGTCGGATTGTTTCAGAAGTGGGGTGACGCCGCCGTGAAGCCCTCCTTGGCGGCGGCTTCGCTCAAACGTTGATCCAGGCAGACGATTTCCATCCGGCCGGGATCGTGGTCCGCCGCAATCATGGCTGCGGCCAACTGCAACGCATCGGCCGCGCGCAGCGGATGCACGCGCAACATCCGTTCGGCCGTCCGCCTGCAGGCTTCTCCCGGCACAACTTCATCCCAACCGCCGCGCAGTTCCAGAAGGCGTCGTTCGGCGGCGCGCATGCCTTCCGCGTTCAAGCGTCCCTCGCGGAACAGGCGCATGAGCGCCGACAGGCATTCCACCGGCGTTCCCCACCAGGTGACCATCGCGGAATCCTGCGCCAGCAGACGCGCCATGTCTTCGGTGCGCATCTGTCGCACAAGCAGCGGCACGATTCCGGAGGCGTCCCAGTACCTCATCGGCCCTCCTCCCGATCCGCCAGAAGCGCGTCCAGGATATCGCCGCCGGTCTCGGGGTCGGACATCGGCAGCGCGCCGAGCGCCTTGGCATCGAGAGGGGTCCGTGCCGTCCGCAGCAAACCGCGCCGCACCAGGTCGGCCTGCCAGGGCGCGTCGCCACGGGCTCCTGGCCCGGTGACCGGTTCGAGACGGGCAACGGGGTGCTGCCGATCCACGATCAGAATCGACTCGCCATCCCGAACCCGCGCAAGCATCTCGCTCAGATGATTCCGCGTATAGGAAATATTGGCCTTGTTCATGACGCCAACATAGCCATATTCATGCGTCCAGTCAAGGATGAACGCGCGGTATTTTCGCGGTGCGATTCAGTTTTGTTGAAACTGAATCGCACCAAAGGAGGAGTTAGGATTACCGACGCTCCCCAGTCCCTGGCAACCGGCGGCTCACGGAAGGGGCGAGAGATCAGAGGTCGGAGATCAGAGGTCAGCGGATCACGGCGTCAATCCGATCCGGCAAGGACATGACATCTTCATCGAGCGAGTCGAGCCGCAGCTTCCGTATAGATTGGCCGTGTGAGACAGCCTTGATGGTGGACAAGTTGCCAAGACCTCAAAGCCGTGGCGGTCTTCAACCGCGCGGACGGCCAGCCGGTCAATCCCGACGCGGGAGACTTGACACCGTGCTGCGCGAAGAGCTGCACATCGCCGACGGCCTCGCCGACCCGCGCATGATCGTGCTCGACCCGTGCTGCGGCACTGGGGCGTATGTTCGCTCCGTGCTGCACCGCATCGCCAAGACGCTGGACGCCAAAGGCGGCGACGGCCTGACGGCGCAAGACCTGAAGACCGCCGCGCTTGAGCGCGTCCTGGGCTTCGAGATCCTGCCCGCGCCGTTCGTCATCGCCCACCTGCAGATCGGAAGTCTTCGACAGCATCCGCATCGACTGCCTGAACGGCGACAAGTACAAGACCGGCAAGC
>CAYMLQ010000636.1:0-2203 GCA_964390795.1 uncultured Lentisphaeraceae bacterium | reverse complement strand
CATACATTCCCCACCTTTTTCCTTTTCCTTTCCCATGATTTTCAAGCCTCAGCCTATTGCGGGGACCACGGGCTCGCAGCGGTAGTGCGGGTCTAGGAAAGCAGGCGGTCCCACCCCCAGTGCGGCGAGGAACTCGGACTGGGCTTCGTTCGGCGGCTTCAGCAGGACCCTTGCTCCGCCGACGGTAGCGACAGCGATCCCCTTCAGGAGCCATGTCGCCATGTAGGCCGTGGGGCGCGTGGTCCGTTTGCGGTCCCATCCGGGCAGTGCGAGTCCGGTGTTCCCGACGTAGGCCCGCAGGGATCGCTCCATGAGCCGCCAGACCATAAGGGTCATGACCAGGACCATGCCGAGAACCTCGATGCGGTGCGGTTTCTTGAGGAAGAGGTCGTTGACGATCAGCGGGTCCTTGAGGAAGGCGAAGTCGTTCTCGACGCCGTACTGGCCCTTGTAGGTGCGCAGCAGGGCGCGGGCGTCCAGTGAGCCGTCCCCCTCCGCGGGGACGTTCGTGAGGAGCACGAAGCAGCCCGCGAGTTCGCGCTCCCGCTCGACGGCCTCGCGGTTCTCCGATATTCGCCACGCGAGCGAGTAGCGGGTGCGCGTCGCAGGCGGCGCGTCCTTCGGTGGGCGACCGCGCTTGCGGACCTCGGTCGCGACGACGGAAGCCTCGACCGCATGCAGCGCACCCGCGAGCCGTCCCGCGCGGTCCGCCGCCGCGCGCGCGTCGGCCTCGCAGAAGAACTCGCGCGGCAGGGCGCGCAGGGTGGCCTCGAGTGCCTTGGCGGACGCGGCGAGCGCCTTGTCGAGCTTCTTGCGGCGGCGCTTGTCGTGGGCGCTGGAATGCACGACGAGCGCACGGTACTCCTTCCCGTACAGGACGACCTGCGTCTCGGACGTCTTGTACGCCGCGTTCGGACGCCCCGGGCCGGCGGGCGTCTCCGCCAGCGACCCGAGAACCTCCCAAGCACCCGTCCCGACGGCGTGGGAGATCGTCCGGGAGCACTCGGCGTAGTTCGCGGGAAGGCGCGTGACGAACCGGTTCGGGCCGACCGCCTCGAGGTTGGGCCGCGTCACCATCGCCGAGTCGGCCACGTACACGAACGCCCCGGGGCCCAGGCCGTGGCGGGCCATGACCGAGCCGATGCGCGAGAGCATCGCGTTGTTCGAGGCCTTGTCGGAGGAGTTCCCGTCCAGCGTCCGGCCGAAGATCGGAACCCCGCGCTCGACGCAGAGCAGCTCGGTCATGAACTGCCGGAGGTCGGGCCGGCGGTCCTTGCTGTGGCCGTGCACGAGGCGCGGCCCCGGCGGCGGGTCGTCCCGCGAGCAGGCGGCGTAGTCGCCCCAGACGCTCGTCGAGGTGGTGTCGTAGCTGGTCGTCGTCCCATCGAGCCGGAACTCCCGCGCGGCCCGGACGCCCAGCTCGGTGAGGATCCGCGACGGCCCGGCCTCGAAGACCGCGTCCATCGAGCGCGCCAGGTTGGTGTCGTTGAAGGCGTGCGCGGGGATCGCCTCGCCGACGAGCAGCTCGATGTCGGCCCCCTCCAGGAAATCCTCCACATGGTACAGCGGACTGCGCCCGGAGAGCGTGTTCAGGACCATGGCCTGCACCGCCGCCCCGGGACGCAGCCGCATCCGCGTCGGCACCATCTTGTCGACCAGTTCCGCGAGACCCAGGCGGCGGCAGTAGGCCGCGGCCACCGGCAGGTGGCCGTGCAGCGCGATGTCCGCGCCCGCCAGCGCCTCCAGTCCGGGAGGCAGCGCTTCAGGGAGCTTCATGCCTGTCCTCCTTGAGGATCGCCAGGTTCAGCAGCGTCAGGCGCGCGACGATCTCCCGCAGCCTGCGGTCCTGGCCGAGGCCCTCCAGGACGGCAGGCACGCATTCGTTCGGCACGTACTTCTGCCGCTGGAGACCCTCCTCGTTGACGACCAGGTAGCGGCGCGGCCCGTGGCGCTCGCCCAGTCGGCACCTGCACCCGGGGCGCGAGCAGACCGAGTAGCGCTCCACGAACGACCCGTGCAGCAGCCCGGTCAGCGAGGAGGCCTCCTGTAGCAGGCGGTCGCGCTCGGTTAGCAATCGCTCCAATTGTTCTGTTGACATGCCGCAATAGTAGCGCATATAGTATGCGCTAGTAAAGAGGCAAAACAAAAAAAGTCCGCCATAATAAATCCAGCGAAAAGACAGGAAAAAGGTGCGGAATGTGGG
>CAYMLQ010000635.1:0-2209 GCA_964390795.1 uncultured Lentisphaeraceae bacterium | reverse complement strand
TAACGGCCCCCGCCCATTCGCGACAGCAGTTCAACGCCGTCGACCTCAAATTCGCCGCCCAAGTCAACCGTCAGCGTCCCGGTGACCGGCGCGCTCCCATTCTTGGGCTTGGCGTCCGGGTTCGCGCCTGTGGGCGAGTCGTCCAGCAGACACGCATAGGTGTCCGGCTTGCCGTCCAGCATCATCTCCGCGGTGTAGACCGTCGTCGTCGTCCGCCCGTCCGCGCCGACCACGGGCAGATAGGGCTCATTAGAAACCGACGCGATCCTGAGCGCGGCCTGCGCCGAAACACTGACCGCCATCACACCGACTGTCACCCATGCTCGTATCATGTCATTCTGCTCCTGCTTCCGACGCCCGGCTCACGACGCCCGACTCACGGGGATCTAAGAAATTCCTAAATCCTAAATTCTCCTTACTCCCGCGCCTTCCATCCCAACGCAACCGATATCTTTCTGGCTGTGTCCTGCACCGGAACTCCCAGAACCGTCTTGAAGTCCTTCTGACGGTAATGCACCGTCAACACAGTCGTTCCGATGGCGGCGATCACGCGTCCCGTGTAATCGTAGACGGGCGCGGCGTAGCAGAGACCTCCCTCCATATACTCTTCATCGTCCAGCGCATAGCCCTGCTTGCGCACGCGATCCAAATCCGCAAAGAAACTCTTTCGCTCTGTATGTGTCTTTTCTGTGAGCTTTGTTAAGCCGCGTACGACGCAGCGCTCCCGCAGTTCAGGCTCGCCATGGGCCACCAGCACTTTGCCCGCTGCTGCCGCGTGCGGCCAATAGTGCTCGCCCACGCGTCCGCCTAGGTGGATACTGCGCGTTCCCTCATGATGGATCAGGTACATCACCATGTCATCGTGCATGACTCCGAGGTAGACACACTCGCCCGAGGCCTTCCAAAGCGCCCGCAGCGGTTCCTGCGCCGCCGTCACCACGTCCATGCGGGCGACGGGCATCGACGCGTAACGGAACGGGACAAGCGTGGCGGAATATTTAGGCCCTTCGCCTAACTCCGTCACCCAGCCCTTCGTTACGAGGGTTTTCAGAGTGCGGAATACCATGTGCTTGTTGGCGCCTGTCCGCTCCGCAAGTTCCGCCACGCCCAGACCGTCCGCCGATTCGCACAGCGCCATCAGAACGTCGAGCCCCGCACGCAATCCAGGCACGTCATACAATGTCTCTTTTCTTATCATGTAACGACGTTACACTAATGTGCTTTTCATGTCAATCCGTTCCTCCGCGATTTTCGATTTTCTCTCCTTCGTGTCTTTGCGCCTTTGTGTTAAACTACGCGCCGTTTTCACCCCCATTCAACTCCTAACTCCTAACTCCTAAATCCTAACTTCTAACTTCTTATATGGCCATTCTTTCTCTACGTGAAGTCAGCATCCAATTCGGCGGCCCCACCCTGCTCGACGCCGTCAGCTTCAGCATCGAACCGGGCGACCGCGCCTGCATCACCGGACGCAACGGCGAAGGCAAATCGACACTCCTCAAGCTCATCGCGGGCCTGATCCGCCCCGACTCCGGCGAGATCATCCGCCAGCCCGGGCTGCGGGTCGCCTACCTCACCCAAGACGTTCCCGGCGACCTCGAGGGCACGGTCGAGGAAATCGTTGAACAAGGCCTCGGCGCCGATGCGCACGACCACCACAACCCCGGCACCTCGCTCTTCCTCACCCAGCTGGGACTCGACGGCGACGCCCCGTTCAACACGCTCTCGGGCGGCATGCGCCGCCGCGTCCTGCTCGCGCATGCCCTGACCGCCGACCCGCACCTGCTGCTGCTCGACGAGCCCACCAACCATCTCGACATCGACTCCATCGAGTGGCTCGAAACCTTTCTGCAGAAGAGCCGCTGCGCCTGCCTCTTCGTCACCCATGACCGTGCCTTCCTCAAACGCGTCGCGATCAAGGTGCTGGACCTCGACCGCGGCCAGCTCGCGGGCTGGGATTGCGATTACGCCACGTTCGTCCAGCGCAAACTGGACTTGCTGAGCGACGAGGCCGTTTTCTGGGAGCGCAAAAACAAGAAACTCGCCCAAGAGGAGGCCTGGATCAGGCGCGGCGTCAAGGCCCGCACCTGCCGCAACGAGGGCCGCGTCGTGGCCCTTCTCAAGCTTCGCGAGGAGTTCAAGCAGCGCCGCACCCAGTCGGGCGTCAGCCGCCTCCAGCTCGACGCGGGCGAGGCCTCGGGCGAACAGG
>CAYMLQ010000634.1:0-2211 GCA_964390795.1 uncultured Lentisphaeraceae bacterium | reverse complement strand
TAGCGGCGGCGGCAGGCGGTGTCGTAGACGCCCAGCGGCGCGAGGTCGTAGTCTGGGTGCGCGGGGTGCGGGCGCACAGAGCCCTCCGGTGTCGGCGCGGGAGCGTTCTCGGTCGGCACGCGGTTGACGAGGTCGATGCCCAGGGCTTCGTAGGCGCGTCGGTAGGCCTCGGAGGTGTGCCGGTACACGTCGAGACCGCTCACCGCCTCGATCAGGGCACGGTGGTTCAGGGTCTCCTTCGAAACCCGCTTGGTCGTCGGCCCTCCCTTTGCCCAGACTACTGCATCGGCTTTCATCGCTTGAACCTCATATTCCAATTAAAGTCATTTTGGAATATCGGACAAGGACAGGCAAGCCTTAAATGCATGAAAAAGCATAAATAAGGCCACTCTTGATATATCAGACTAGACCGCGAACCACGGTCTGATGCTGATCTCGTGACGCGTGAAGCGCTGGTCGCCGCCATACACAAGCGTGGCGTTAGCGCGGGCGGAGCCCGCAACCCATTCAGTACCGTACTGAGTTGTTTCCTGTACCCGTGCGCCAGTCCACTTTCTGGCCGCCGGAGAAGAGTTCCAACGCACCTTCCTTGTACCAGCCGAACTGCCAGAAGGTGGCCCCGGAACATTCGTTTTGGTCCACATAAAGGACCGTTTTACCAATATCGCCGCCCATAAACGCAAAGGCATGCTTGTCGGTCTGGACAATGCGGTTGCGTTCGAACCGGACCTCAAGCCGAGCGTTCTGGCTCGTGTTCTGCGGCTTGACGGCCCAGGCCGGGTGCGTCTCGTCGTACGTGCGCTGGTCATGGAGTAAGTTATCCCGCACCACCATCGCTTCGATGGGATAGTCGCCGTTGTGGCAATCATGGAGCCGGATGGCGATGTGACCGCCGGCAATATCGTTGTGCTCAATCAATGAATGCGTGCCGCCATCCACATCAACGCCGACCGGATAGGATGTAAACTTCTCGGCACGCCCGCTCAGGCGGTTGTGATGGATGTGCGCATCGCGTGCGCCCGTCCACAAGCCGATGCCCGTATCACAATAGTCTTCGATGATGTTGCGGGCAAACTCCGAGCCGCGTCCCCATTGTGGCTCCCAGTGGGCACCCGTGACACCCGTAGCCGAACCGGCGGCATTCATGAACCGGTTGTCAAGGCACTTGACCGCGTTGCAGCACTCGAACTGGCAGAGCGAGAATTGCGAGGGGAGACCGTTGGCAACCGTTCCGTCGAACTCGCAGTCATGCACGCGCACGTCTCGGCAATGCCGAAAATGGGCAAGCCGGCCCTTCATTTCGGGCGGTGTTGTCGGCTCGACCACAAAGCGAATCCCGCTGACCTCGACGTTCGAGGCATTCACGGCCTCAAGAGCGATTTCTAAGTCTCGCGCTTTGACGATGACACTCGCCTTTCCCTCGCCGCGCAGATGGACTCCGGAACGGAGACGGAGCGTATCGAGCCTGACAAGCCAACGTCCCTGTGGCAAGAGAACGTTACCGCCCTGCGGACACGCATCGAGTGCAGCTTGAATGGCGGACGCATCATCCGTAACGCCGTCGCCCGACGCGCCAAAGTTCCTAACATCCACAGATAGCTCTGCAGCCGGAGCAGTCCCGCTGAGCGTAAAGAAAACCAAGTAAGCGAGCCATCGGCAATAATAGAACAGTCGTCTCATGTCAAAAGCCCGTACATGGCGAGGATGTTATCGGTAGGTATATCCGGCCCCAGAATCTGGCTCGGCGCGAAAAGATAGCCGCCATCGCGGCCCAGCGCGGCGGTCGTCGCGCGGACGTGGCAGGCAACCTCCTCGCGGCTTCCAAAGGGCAGCACGCCCTGGGTGTCGATGCCGCCGTGAAACACGAGGCGCTGGCCGAACCGAGCTTTAAGGTCGGAGGGAACCATGCC
This sequence comes from uncultured Lentisphaeraceae bacterium, assembly GCA_964390795.1. Classification (GTDB taxonomy): domain Bacteria; phylum Verrucomicrobiota; class Kiritimatiellia; order RFP12; family UBA1067; genus CAYMLQ01. Next base: position 301 of record CAYMLQ010000634.1, on the reverse strand, counting down.
CTTGGCGGAAACCTGGATCGGGTCCAGGATGTCGACACCGGCTTCGATCAGCAGCGGAATCAGGGGGGCCACAGCACCGCACGAGTGCATCATCACCTTGAGCCCGTGAGCGTGCGCCAGCGCGGTCAGGCGGCGGATGTTCTCAAAGAAGAAATCGCCCCACATCTCGGCACTGAAGAGCAGCGCTTCCTGGCTGCCGAAATCGTTGCCGAAGAACCAGACCTCGAGCCGGCCTTTGAGCGCGGAGAAATAGGCGGCGTTGAGTTCCAGGTACATCTCGGTCATGCGGTCGACCAGCGCG
>CAYMLQ010000633.1:0-2214 GCA_964390795.1 uncultured Lentisphaeraceae bacterium | reverse complement strand
ATCGCGCTCTCCGAGGCGGCGACTTTCGGACTGGCGCTGGCGCTGGTCTACCACTTCTCGCCGCTGGCGGGTTCGGCGCTCGTCACAGGCGCGGTCGTGTTCATGCTGACGCTTCCGGAGAAGAGGCAGCACCTGCCCAAGGACGTGGTGCTCGGCACGGTGTTCCTGTTGGCGTCCAGCGCCAGCGTACTGCTGGTGGCGCAGAGCGGGTTCGGACTGGAGGAAATCAAGGCCATGCTCTACGGCGACCTGATTGTCAGCAGCCCGCGCGACCGCTGGGTCTTGCTGCTGACGGGCGTGCCGTCGCTGGCGGTCTTGCTGCTGTTTCTGCGGCCGGTGCTCTACGCGTTTCTGGACCGCGAGGCGGCGTGCGTCATGGGTATCCGCTGCTGGTTCTGGGAAGGCCTGTTCTTCTTCCTGCTGGGGCTGGTGGTCTCAGGCGCTTCGAAAAGCGGCGGCGCGTTGCTGGTCTTCTGCCTCTTGGTCGTGGTTCCCGCGACGGCCCTGCTGCTCGCACGGCGGCTGTGGGTCGTGATCGGCATCTCCGTGGCTTTGGGCGTGCTCACGACCTGGGCCGGCCTGTTGACCGCCTACAGCGCGGACCTTCCGGCCAACCCGACTATCATCGGCCTTTCCTGCCTGCTTCTGATGAGTGTCTCACTCGTCCGCGCCATGGCAGCCAAACTCATCGCGCGAAGGTGACAAAGTCATTTTCCGTGGCGAGGCGTCAAAGCGCTGACGCCCGTTCACTTGACCACTGCTTTCTTCAGAGTCTCGGCGGCTTCCTGCATGCCACCGAGATTCTCCACGTTCGTGTAGTGCATGGCGGCAAGCGTCTTTCGGGCTAATCCCGCCCGATGGCCGCTGCGGCAATAGAGCGCGATCGGCGTTTTTTTATCCGGAACCTTCGCTTCGATCATGCCTCCGATGTCGCCGTACGGCATCAAAAGCGCTCCATCAAGATGTCCTCCTGCATATTCTCCAGGCGAACGCGTATCGATGATGATTGGAGTCGTTGTCAATTGCGCCACTCCGCTTGAAATAGCTTTGCCGCCGGTATTCATGCCGTTTTTTGCAACAGGGACACTGCGATCCTTGCCGCTGGAACAGCCCCACAGACAGAGGGCAACTGATGCGAGAAAGGCGTACACCCCGAACCCCATCAGGGCGAGCCCAGTGCGAATCCACGCCAGAAAGGTCCGCTCCGCCGCCAGGGGCACGCGCGGGTCTTCCGTCAACAACGACTTCTTGTCTGCGCTCACCTTTCCTCCAAATGGACAGGATATTAGCATTTCCGGCGGACACAATCCATGTTCCGAGGAGCACAAGCGTCGTGCCCAGAACCGCCGACCTCAGACCTCCATCCTCTGTCTCCATCCCAGCCTCGACATCAGCCGTATCAAGGAGTGTGCGGAAGATGGTGCTCAAAGAATCGCCAAATCGCTTCGCTGGCATCGAAATCACTTCTTTGTAACAACAAACCAGACCCGGAAGCCATCCTCATAGGCGAGCGTTGGCATGCCCCCGTTTTCAACGATCATCATTGCCATGGCCGCCGGCGACCTGAAGTGACTCCGCATCAGGAACACCTTTTCGAGCAGGGCCACGATCTTGACCGGCAGACGCCTCACGTCCGGCTCTTCGATCACGAGCCGGCCCGAAGGTTTCAGGACGCGCAATAATTCGCGGAGTGCGATGCGCTGATCCTTGACATGATGAAAGGCATCGACCAAAAGTATTCGGTCAAAGGTTGCGTCCGCGAAAGGCAGCGCTTCCAACTTAGCCTGCACGGTCTCCAACCCTTTCTTGCGGGCCTGCTCCAGCATGCGCGGCGAAGCGTCGCAGACAACGACGCGGCCCGCCGAAACGGCGAGCGCTTCCGACACCCGGCCGGTTCCGCCCGCCGCGTCGAGCAACACATGCCCAGACGAAAGAGCGAGCATCGGCCCCAACACGCCCTGATCGGGCGGTGGTACGAGTCGCTCGTAGATCGGAGCCAAAAGGTCAAAGTGATCAAACATCAGTAGGTGATGAGCAGCCGCTTGACCGGCGCTGAGGTCACGGCGTTCTTAAAAACAAATTGCCCGTGCTGAGAGGCGCGGGGCCGTCCGTCCGGTATCCTCTTTCACCGGGCGGGCGGTTATCTTTTGGAGGTCGGGCTATGGGCGAGATCCGCAACATGCGAGAGATACATACCCGTTTTCACGGTTGGCG
>CAYMLQ010000632.1:0-2234 GCA_964390795.1 uncultured Lentisphaeraceae bacterium | reverse complement strand
AACGCGTCTAATACACAACCATTATAGTCTAATTACTTTTTGGCAGTGGTATTATTTCAACCCAGCCGCCGCCCCGGCAGCAATTCTAATTTTGTCTGTTCCGTTCGCAAACAGGCGCGAAATCATGCGCAGGGCGCGTCCGGAGGCCGCGCGCCACCCCTGAAAGACGCGCCGCGCAAGGTTGCCCGCGACCGGGCGCGGATGAGAAAGAACGGAGATGCCAAAACTCAAATTGCTGCGCCCCGGCCCGTTCACGGCGGAAGCGCCCGTGATCCGGCGGCGACCTCCTCCGGCTCGGAGTCGTCGGCGAAGACGCTCTCCCGGATGACCCGTTCGGTGATGTCGTCAAGAAAGGCTCGCAGGGTGGCCGACAGTTTCTCGAACTCGGGCCACAGCGTCTCATCGACGAACCGGCGCGGCACGCGGGCCATGACCGTGGTCCGGCGCTGGCCACTGTAGCGGTAAGGCTTGAGCCCGTAACGGCGGAGCAAGGCGACGAACAGGCGCCGGGACCAGCCGTCGCCCAGCGTGAATTTGTACTCTGTGGCCGGATCCGTGTCTTTCATCTCGGCCAGGCGTTGCCGGACCCGCTCCATGGCGCTGGCGGCTGCCGTGCGCTCACCGGGCGTGGTCGCGCCGTCGAACAGACGTTCGATGCTGCGCAACCGTTCAATCAGTTTCTCTTCGTTGTCATTCATGACTGTCGTTGTCATTCATGGCGCACCTTTACTTATCGCAGGCGCCTGCTGCGGCGTGCCGCGTGTCGCCTTGCCGTGCAGGACTCCGGCCGCGTCGAACCACAGCGGGTCAATGCACAGGAACCTGTTCCAGCCCCTGCTCTCGTCCCGCTGCTGATGATAGACATGCCAGAGCGCGCCCTTGGCATCCGTGACGACGCAGCCGTGGCCGGGTCCGAAGACGCCGCCGCCCCTGCTGATGATCGGGTTTTCGGAATGCTTCACGAAGGGCCCGAGCGGTGACTGGGACGTGGCGTAGCCGACGGCGTAGTCGGGCGAGTCCGCTCCGGTCCCCGAGTAAATCAGATAGTACGTGCCCTGGCGCTTGAGCATGAACGGGCCTTCGGTGACATGTCCGCTCTTCTTCTCCCAGGGCTCCGTGGGCCGCAGTATCTCAACGGCAGCGCCCTCCTTCTCAGCCGGCGTCAGCATCCGCTGCGCAGTGATGCGGAAGCCGGGGAACTGCACGTAGTAGAGGTAGAGACTGCCGTCGTCATCGCGGAAGAGGTGCGCGTCGATGGCGTTCTCACAGAGCCTGGCCCGATCGAGGAACGGCCCCTCGGGACCTTTGGCCACGGCGACCCCGATCCGCTTCTGCACCGTGTAGTACAGGTAGAAGAGCCCGTCCTTGGCATCGGCATAGATGTCTGGCGCCCAGACGCCCTTCTCTCCGGGCTTGAAGACGCGGCCTTTCTTCGTCCAATGCACGAGGTCGGGGGACGTGTAGAGGCGGTAGCTGGCGTTGTCGCCGGTGCAATACAGGTAGTAGGTGCCGTTGTGGAGGATCACGTCGGGGTCAGCAGGCCCCAGCTCGTCGATGACTGGGTTCGTATACGTCGCCTCCCCTGCCAGAACCGGCGCGTCAGACAGGAAGACGGAAAACAGCATCAGGCCATAACAGCCTATGGTAGTCAGTCTCACAAGGTCACTCCCCCCACAAGACACGCGCCGCTACTTGAGAACGACGAACCCCGGCAGGCCCCTGATCTCGAACGCTTTCAGCATGCCTTTGGCTGGCTCTCTCTCGGGCTTTTCGGTTTGGACCTTAACCACCACATAGTTCGACAGACGAGCCTTCACGCGCTCGTCGGCAAACGTGGTCTTCTCCATCACCGAGCAGTTCTTGCACCACGTGGCCCAGAAGTCAACGAAGACTGGCTTGCCCTCGCGCTTGGCCTGCGCGACCTTCTCCTGCCACGCAGGCCGGTCGCCCGCCGTGATCGACCCTTCGCGCGCCACGCGCTCGGACGGCAGGAAGCCGACGCCCGCGAGATAGAAATAGTAGGCGGCCAACAGGGCGAGAAACACGCCGAACGCCTGTTTCACGCGCACCATCCACTTGCCCGGGTGCGGCAGCACCGACAATCCGGCGCCCGCGAAAGGCCAGGGAAGGGCCATGCCCAAGCCCAGTACAAACGGCAGGAACTGGGCGCTGGTCGTGCCGCCCGCATACAGCGAGCCCGCCAGCAGCAGCACGGCCAGCACCACGGGCGCCAC
>CAYMLQ010000631.1:0-2239 GCA_964390795.1 uncultured Lentisphaeraceae bacterium | reverse complement strand
CGGGGCGCAACTGGTTCTACGACATGTTCACGCGCGGCGTGGAGCGGCAGCCGGGCTTCCGGTCGTTCACGTTCCCCTCGAACGTGTCGCCGTATTTTCCGGCGCAAGAGTGGGAGGAGGCACGGCGCACGCTGCCCGAGGATGTGTTCCGGCAGGAGTACATGGCCGAGTTCCTTGAAGACAGCGCCGGGGTGTTCCGGGGCGTGGACGGTTGTCTGATTGCGGGTGGCGAGGTGGCAGGTGCGGAGACCTGCCCGTTCGTGATTGTCGGGTGTGACATCGCGAAGCATACGGACTGGACGGTGCTGGTGGCGATTGACGCGAAGACCGGGCGGTGCCTGGAGATGGAGCGGTTCAACCAACTGGACTGGCCGGTGCAGCGGGAGCGGATCGCGGCGTTTGTGAGACGGTGGCGGGCGCGGCTGGTGATGGACGCGACGGGAGTCGGCGATCCGGTCTTTGACGACTTGTGCCGCGTGCTGCCGCAGGTCGAGGGTTTCAAGATCACGGGTGCAAGCAAGCGCGAACTGGTTCAGGGGCTGATGGTTGCGGTCGAGCAGCGGCGGGTGTCGTGGCCGATCGCGTGGGACGTGATGACCGCCGAGATGAAGCGGTACGAGTACGAGATCGGACCGACCGGGCAGGTGAGCTACTCCGCGCCGGCCGGTTACCACGACGATTGCGTGATGGCTTTGGCGCTGGCGGTGTGGGGCGTGAAGACCTTCGGCACGGGGCCGGGGCGGATGTTGAGGCTTGTGAACAGTGATTCGGCGGGGCTTGCCACACTGCGGAGAACGCTGACGTTGGCGTGAGCGGGGCGAACCGCCAAACAGATTGGCGATAACACCAACGAGGTTGGTGATGCGCGATCAGGGGACATTACGGCCGGGCGCTCAAACGGTCTTTGATCTTCTCGAAGCGAGGCCCCATGCCTTCGGCAACCGACCAGCGTTTGACCTCTTGCATGTCGATGTCGTTGGCTTGGGCGACGAGGACGGCCTGTTCCAGGCATTCCGTGTCGTTTCCGTGGTAGTACCAGGAGAGGCGGTCTTTTACGCAGTCCGTGGGAGAGATGATGCGCACGACGCCTGTGGATGTGGTGATCTCGTCGATCTGGCGCACGGGCTCTTCGCCGATGCCGAGCGGGCCGGGCGGGAACTCGATCAGGTAAGCCGTGTCGGGATGGGCAAAATATCGGTTCTTTTCGGTGAAGCCGAGCGCCGTCATCGCGGAAACGATCTGGGGCCTTTTGGTGAATGCGGCATTGACGAAGTCGAGGTCCATCGACACGTATTTCTCTTGGCTGTAGATCGACACGCATGAGCCTCCGGACAATACGACGTTGATGTTGCGCCGTTTGAACTCTGCGCCGATGAAAGCGGCGAGTTCCAAACGCGTCATGTCGGACAGCGGCTTCACAGCGGTTTCCCCTTTCTTCTCGGACGGCGGCGCACAGTCGTCAGCCGTTCCTGATCTTCCTGCGGATAGAAGGTCAGAGCCTTGTCCAGCAGCGCTTTCAATTCGGGAAGAAAGGCGTAGCGGGGGCTGAGGCTGTAAAGCCGCGTGCGGCCGACCTGCCGGCTCACGAGGACGCCACCCTGTTCAAGTTTGTCCAACTGCTTCTGAATGCCATACAGGTCGGTGTCGTAATACTTCGCGATCTCGCTCGCGTAGCCTTCCGAGCGGGCTGACACGAAAAGCAGGGAGCGTTCCGCGTTTGTTGAGCCCAGTAGGGGTTCGAGCATGGTGGAGGTCCTTTCGGTGGTGGCGGAGGCCGTTTTAATAACCAACTAAAATGGTTATATAACCAAAACAGTTGGTATATTAGCCTGGCGCGGCCCGTTCCGCAAGCCGATTTTTCGAGCCGACTCCGTGACGTCTTTCGGGAGTTCAGGAATGTCGGTTTTATGAGTGTAGTGGAAGGGCACACTTGCAAGTCGGACTGACAAAGGCGGATGGCTATGGCGTTCACGATTTACAGCAGCAAAGACAACCAGTGGCGGGAGTACCTGAACCCGTTGCGCGGCCTGACGCTTGAGCGGATCGTGCAGTATATCGAGCAGGGCGAGCGCGGGGCGTTCGCGGATCTGCAGTGGTTCTATCAGGCGATGGAGAAGAGCGACGCGCTGATCGCCACGGTCGTGATGCGGCGGCGTGCGGCGCTGTTGTCGTGCGGATGGGATGTGAAGACCGAGGAGGTGCCGCAGGATCAGGTGCTCGCCCAGGAGCAGGCGGCGTT
>CAYMLQ010000630.1:0-2250 GCA_964390795.1 uncultured Lentisphaeraceae bacterium | reverse complement strand
TGTCGCAGTGTGTTTCTTTGTCTCTCCGCAGGCCGGGCAACTAACCTCTCTTTCGCTATTCGAGCGCTCTTTCATGCGTAAGTGCTTGGAAATCAACGTTTCGTTTTGAGAAGTCTGTAGCCAGTCACCGTGGCAGGAGGTCTCCCCCTCCCGTGATTGTCGGGGGCGGCTGGGGCGGCAGGACCCACCCGAGGGCGTCGAGCACCAGCCGTTGGTCCGGTTCGGGCTGCGTGTGCCGGACGAAGACCAGTTCCCGCCCGTCGGTGGTCGGGAAGTGAACGTCGAGCATCTGGATCGCGCCGAGCTTCTCCAGAGCGCTGCGGGGCGTCAGCCCCGGGGCCTTGGCGGCGAGCATGGACTTGAGCGCGACGTGCAGGCAGTAGGCGAGGAAGGCCACGAGGATGTGCGCCTCGATGCGCTGTTCCAGCCAGTGGAAGACGGGACGCAGGGCCAGGTCTCCCTTGAGCGTGCGGAAGGCCTGTTCGACCTCGCCAAGCCGGAGGTAGAAGAGCCACAGTTCGGCGGGGTCGCGGCCGACGAGGTTCGAGCGCAGGAGGTAGCGGCCCTCGCGCCGCCGGGCGCGGCGCATCGAGTCGAGGTCCAGGCGGTAGGCGAAGGTGGAGGGCGCCTTGCGGTCGGCCGGCGGCGGGGGAAGTTCGATCGTCACGTGGCGCGCGTCGCGCCCGGCCTCGTGGCGCGCGGCGCCGACCTTCTGGAGGAGCTCCTCGTAGGGGACGGGTTTCGCGGCGAGCTTCGCGAGGCGTTGCAGCAGCTTGCGCGTGCGCCGGAGGCGCATGGAGCGCTCCTTGCCGACCCGGTCGGCGCTCTCGACGTACACGACGACCTCGCCGTCGTCGGGCAGCAGCTTGACCCGGACGCTGTCGCGGACCTCCTGCCAGGGGCGCTCCGCCAGCGCGGCCTCCAGCTTCGCGAGCCGCCCCTTCGGGGTCCCGACGACGTACAGCCCGCCGCGCCCGCGCAGTTCCGCGAGCGTGTCCTCCGTCGGGATGCCCCGGTCCATCAGCCAGATGCGCCGGGCCTTGCCGTGCAGGCGCTCGACCTTGTCGAGGAAGGCGGAGAGCGTCGTGTTGTCCGTCGTGTTGCCCGGCATCACCTCGTACGCGACGGGGAAGCCCTCGGGCGTGACCACCAGCGCCACGACCACCTGCACGCAGTCGTAGCGGTGGTCGCGGCTGTGGCCGTACCGGCGCTTGTCGCCCTCGGGGAACGGAGGGTCGCTTTCGAAGTACGTGCTGGTCAGGTCGTAGAGCAGCACGTCGAAGGTCGCCCCGAAGAGGCCCGTCCAGCGGTCCCGGAGGTACTGGAAGAGCGCGTCCTTGTGCGGCAGGGCCTTGTCGAGGCAGCGGTAGAGCGTGTCCTTCGCCGCGACCTCCGGGCCGCATCCGAGCAGGTCCGCCATGGCCGTGCGCCGGAACCACTCGCGGTGCACGCGCCATTCGCTCGACGGCTCCACGAGGCGGTTCACGCAGAGCGTCTTGAGCACGTCGAGCCAGCGCGTGCCCTTGCGCGAACGCGGCAGGCGCGGCTCCCAGAAGGCATCCAGCCCGAGCGCGTCCCAGACCCGGCAGGCCGCCCAGCACGCGCCCCACTGCCGCGGGCGCCGCAGGGAGAACTCCGACAGGCGGATGCGCACGTCGCCGACGGCGGCCTCCGCGGCTGACTCCGCCATGCGCTCCGCCGGGAAAAGCAGCGTCTGGCACGGTCCGCCGCCGTCCCCGTCGAACAACCTCGCGCGCAACGCCCAGGCGTCGCGCTGCTCCTCGCCCAGTTCCCCCAGGTAGAGCACGTGCCGCTCGAAGCGGCGCCCCGACGCGCCCGCGACGTGTTCCGCCACGCTCCAGTACTGGTGTTCCTTGCCGTCCTTGCGGCGCTTGTGGCACTTCAGGTACATGACGCCCGTAGCATCCCAGATCTGCGGCCACGGCGTAAAGGGGGTGGGTCTGTAGCCAACGGGTTTCGGCGAGCAAAAGTGCCTGATTATGGGCTATTCCAGCCATCAGACCCTCGAAAATCGCCATTTTCTGGGTCGAATAGCGAAAGTCCGGCTAGTACTCTGGGTCGTGGACCCAAAGCCTCCCATGGGCCTTTCGGTTGCTCATTTCATCTCCGGTCCTTGTCTCCGGTCTTAGTCTGCCACCAACGGAAACGTCACTGTATTTGTGGCATCGTGTACTTAGCGTGGCGGAGTCGGGACTCTGCCCCGGGTCAGCCTAAGACCGGCGGTTGATC
>CAYMLQ010000629.1:0-2251 GCA_964390795.1 uncultured Lentisphaeraceae bacterium | reverse complement strand
AGGCGCGTGCCCAGCGTGTGGAAATCGCGCCCCGGATAGCGTTTCGCCTTATCGAAAAAGCGGTCTTCCTGCTTCCAGATCCAGTAGAACTCCATCGGGAAGTCTTTGACCTCGTTATAGTGGACGTAAGCCATCAGCCCTTTTTCGTCCATCTTGGAGTACGGGTCGCCGCTCTTGATCTTGGTGTTGTCGTAAATGTCGTGCGGATTGCCGAGCGTCCAGTCATCGCGGTAGCGGTTCCACGTCGCCATCAGGTCGACATCGCTCTTCTCCAGAAACTTAACCGTGGCCATGATGGCGTCGAAATAGGTCGAGCGCGACCCGTCTCCGGGCGTGCCGTCACTGATGAGCCTGCCCGCGCCCTCCTTGATGTCCTGCCGCCCCACGCGCAGGTTCACCCGGTCGCCGATGTTATTGAAGTCGAAATAGAGATTATCGATAAAGAGTTCGTCGGGAAACTCGTTCTTACGCTTGTTGTCCTCGCTGTTGCGGTAGTCGCGAAACTCATTCCCCAACCGCAGGAAGGCGCCCAAGTCCTCGCCATAGGTGGCTTTGCCCCACACGCGGGTACGCATCCGGTAATAGTCTTCATACGCTGGATTGACGCTGGTCTTGCCCTTATCCATCCAGTTGTCTTTTACTTCATAGCGGAACCGGACGTCCGCGCCAGCGTCGAAGTCGAACCCTTGCGCCTTTGGGGCCGCCTCTTCCGCTTGAAGTTGTCCGGCAGAAACAACCGCGACCGTCACCAGCACGCCGATTGACACTCTCTTCATACGATCCCTTTCTCACTTGTCACCCCGGCCTGAAGGGCACACGCCATTCTGACAATTCAGGTGATTTGTTTGGATAGCATGCGTTAGGATTGTCAGCAAATTGTCAGAACCGTGTTAGCTTTTGGTTAGTTCGTAACAGTGGAAACATAATACTCACACTGCAACCGACAAAAACCCGTCCAACCGGTCGACGGCCAACTCATAAGACTCGCCGCGAGCCTCGCCAAAACCGAAGCGGCAGAAACAGCGCTTCACACCCGCACGCCGCCCCGCTTCCAGATCGGTAACGTGATCTCCGATCATCCAGTCCGCCGAGTCGAGCGTCACGCCCAACTGCGCTGCGGTCAGCCGCAGCGGCGCGGGATCAGGCTTCAGCTCCGGACAGTCCCCCCCTCCGACGACCGCGCCGAAGTAACCGAGCACGCCAAGGCCTTCAAGAATCGGCCGAGTGAAGCTTCCCGGCTTATTGGTTACCACACCCAGACGCCAGCCGGCGTCGCGCAGGTGCCGCAGCGTCTGCGCCACACACGGGTAGAGCGCGGTCTGATCGAGAAGATGGTCTCGGTAATGCTCTCGCTGACGCAGCAGCATGGCGTCCCACAGTTCCGGATGCTCAGGGGTCGAGCGCTCGATTAACAGCCGTACGCCTTCGCCCACACACGCCACGATCTCTCGTTCGAGCTTGGGCGGCAGGCCGAAGTCCTGCCGCGTCAGATTCACCGCAAGCGCGATATCCGCTCGCGAGTCGATCAGCGTGCCGTCCAAATCGAAAAGAGCTGTTTTCATGGCGCGGTATTGTGCCAGAACGCAGCGGAAGCGTCATGCCAAATAATGGCACCAGGGCGTCAAAAAGCGTGAACCCGTCATTGTCTCACGCATAACTCACACGATCAAAGCGCGGTCTTAACCGAAGAACGTGATAATCATCACCCGTGAGATTGGAGTGACTGACTTGAAGATACATACCTATTGGAGCGAGATCTTATCCTTATCAGCCGACGCTAACATTTTGTCAGTGTTCGACCTTATGGGCAAAAACACCATGTCCCCGTTCCTGCCGGTCGTCGACAACCAGCAACACCCGATCGGCGTCATCCGGGAGGTCGATCTCAAAGGGTATGCTTACGGAAGATTCGGGCACGAACTGGTCAGACGTCTACCGCTCAAAAACTTCCTTCGCGACTCGCTCGTGTTGCCCACTTCCGTCAGCCGTGAAGACCTCTTGGCTGCGGCTGCCGCCAATCCGAATCCTGACGGCATCGTTCTAACCGAAAACGGGGTTTATCGAGCCGTTCTTTTCAACAACGCGATTTTCCAGCTTTACAACGAGAACCGCTTGGAGACGCAGTTGCGCTTGATTCAAGCACAGAAAATGGAGGCCATTGGCACCCTCGCGGGAGGTATCGCCCATGACCTCAACACACTAGCATCCCATAGGCTTGGCCGGCGACATGCCGATTCCCATGATTGGCATC
>CAYMLQ010000628.1:0-2256 GCA_964390795.1 uncultured Lentisphaeraceae bacterium | reverse complement strand
TCCCTGGCCGAGCGCAAGAGAACCTTGGCGCCGCAAAACCAAGTCCTGACGCGCTGGACCTCCTGGCGCTCGCTCACCGAGCACCAGCTCCAGTACAAGAAGCTGATCGAAGTGGATCTCCCTAAGAACAGCCGCGACATCGCCGTGGCCCGCAGTTACGGCGACCTGCGCGAGAATTTCGAGTATCAGGCCGCCAAGGATTACCAGCGCCAGCTTCTGCAGCGCCAGTCTGAGATGCAGCTCGAACTCAAGCTGATCAAAGGTACGGACTTCGCCGGAGCGCCGAGCGCCAAGGCCGGCCCTGGCACAACCGTCATCCTTCGCATGGGCGACGGCAGCAGCAGATCCTACACCATTCTGGGCGAGTGGGATCGCGACGAACAGCTGAACATCATCTCCAACAAGACCCGCCTGGCCCTCAGCCTCGAAGGCAAGGCGGCCGGCGACGAGGTCAGCATCCCTGCGGTCGGAGGCGAAGAGGCCGCCCGAATCGAAGCCGTCCTCCCTCTGGACGACACCATCCGGAACTGGATTAGCGCCATTCCCCAAGAAGCCCCATAATTGTTCCGCTTTGCGGGCTTGTTTTTTTTGTTCAATCGTGTACACTTAGATCCCACTGAAGCACAGGTTTATTAGGAAAGGTGTGAATCATGGCGACAACAAAATTACGCAAGGCGGCCCCTGCGAAGAGCACCAAGAAGCCCGGCAAGAACGTACCGTCCAAAGCCATCGTCAAGCCGCAGCCAAAAAAGGCCGCAGCGGACAAGACACCGCCTAAGCGGACGCCGCACACACCTGTCCAGCCTGTTAAGAAACCGCTGGCCGGAAAACCGGCGTCAGCAGCGAAACCGAAAGACGCAAAGAAGTTGACCGCACAACCTAAACCCACCAAGAGTGGCGTGCCGACACCTGTCGCGCCAAAAGCCGCCGTTAAACCCGCAGCCGCCCCCGCCGACACCAAGAAGCCGCGCTTTAGCAAAGCCGATCTCGACCAGTTTAAAATCGAGCTTCTGGCCATGCGCGCGCGCATCACCGGCCAGTCGGGCGCGATGCGCACGGCCGCTCTCCAGCGTAACGACGAGAGCAATCCCGAAGAGGACGGCACGGATGCCTTTATGCGTCTACAGACCCTCGAGCAGGTCAGCAGCCAACAGCAAATTATCACGAACATCGACGAGGCTCTACATGCGATCGAAAAAGGGACGTATGGCGTCTGCGACATGTGCAGCGACCTGATCAACAAGCCGCGCCTCACGGTCCTGCCTTTCGCAAAGAATTGCATCACCTGCCAGTCCGAGGTGGAGCGCGCACGCCGTCCCGGCGGACGCAGATAAGAGGGGCGCCATGCGCATTCCGGTGCTCGCGGTGGCCATCATCGCTGCCGACCAACTCACCAAAGGCATGGCCATGACCCACCTGAAGCCGGTGGGCTCTCTGGCCGTGATCCCTGGGTTTTTCAGCCTGAGCTATGTCGAAAACCGGGGCGCGGCGTGGGGCATGCTGGCCGGCCAGCAGGTTTTTCTGATCGCCTTCTCGCTCGTCACCCTCGGTTTTCTGGTCTGGAAGCGCAAACAGCTCTTCGACGGCCTGTGGGGCGGTTCTATCACCCTTTCCCTGATCATCGGCGGCGTCCTCGGCAACCTGATCGACCGCGTCCGCCTGAGCCGTGTCATCGACTTCCTCGATTTCCACTGGAACAGCTCGCACTTCCCCGCCTTCAACATCGCGGATGCCTCCATCTGCTGCGGCGTCTTCCTTTTCATCGTCACCCAGTGGCACCACGATAGAAAAAAGGAGAAGTTAGGAGTTAGGAGTTAGGAGTTGCGCATGTGGCCGCGGCCTTGCCTCACTTTCCTTCGCGTGACCCAATCGTCTATTCTCCTTTTGCTACTCCCCAACTCCTAACTCCTCCTTCCTAACTCCTAACTTCCTATGCACCTCGCTTGGATGCTGGCCGGCGCCACGGCCACCGGAAAGACCGCCGTCGCCCACCTGCTGGCGGAGCAGCTCGGCTGTGCGGTTCTCTCCGCCGACGCCATGCTGGTCTACTGCGGCATGGAGATCGGCACCGCCAAGCCTACCCGCTCCGAACGCGGCAGCGTGCCCTACTTCGGCATCGACCTGGTCACACCCGCGGAACCCTTCAGTACCGGCGCGTGGCTCTCCGCCGCCCGGCAGGCGCTCGCCTCCCGTGACATGGGCGTCTCGCCCATGTCTCCCGCCTCCCGTGGCATGGGCGTCTCGCCCATGTCTCCC
>CAYMLQ010000627.1:0-2264 GCA_964390795.1 uncultured Lentisphaeraceae bacterium | reverse complement strand
TTGCGCGTCACGCCGATCTCGATCGCAACCAGCGGATCGGGCTGCACCGTGATGGGATGGTCGGAGGAGGACGCCACGGTCAGCCCGGCCTCAAACAGCGCCCGCAAAGGATATTCGCGCGCGGCACGGCGCAGCCCCAGCATGGTGGCGTCCACGCGCCGCCACCAGTTGGGCTCCCGCATGTGCCAGAAAGGCTGGACCGACGCCACCACGCCCAACCGCTTCATACGCCGGATGTCCTGTGCCCGCACCAATTGCAGATGGGTGATGACCGGGCGCGCGTCGCGCCAGCTGGCGGCGCCAGCCAGCCTCAAGGCGTTCAGCACACGCCGCGTGGCCGCATCACCGATCGAGTGCGTAAACACCTGAAAGCCTGCGCGGTGCGCGGCGACAAAAGCCGCCGCCAGATCCGTCAGGCCCCACACCGCATCGTTGTTCTCATCGCTCTCCCGTCCGACCTTGGCCGCATAGGGCGCATGCAGAAACGCGGTTCCGCCCTCCACCACACCATCGGCAAAAAACTTGGCGGTAGTCACTTTGAACAGCTCGCCGTCGCACCGCGCCTTCCGCTCTTTCAGGAGCGCCACCTGATCGGCGACCGGACACACGGGGTTGATCTCCTGCGCGAAATTCACGCGCAGCTCGAGTTCTCCCTCCGCCTCAAGCCGCGCGAAAGCCTCGGCGGGCGCACCCAGCCCAGACGCGCAAATGCTCATGACGCCCGTGATGCCATACCGGTGCATGCGTGTCTGGTAGAGCTTCAGCGCACGCGCGTACTGCTGCGCGGAGTAGGCTTTGGGCGGCAGCAGTTTGGCGGCCTCCTCTTTGAGCGTGCCCCACAGCGCACCCGTGTGCGGGTCGCGCTCGATCACGCCGCCCGCCGGGTCGGGCGTGCGCGGCGTGATGCCGTAACGCGCGAACGCCGCGCTGTTCAACCAAACCGAGTGTCCGTCAGAGGAGCGCAGGATGATCGGCAGCACGTCGGAGACCGCATCCAGCCGCGCCTTGCGCGGACCGTGGATCAGTTCCTTGTCGGTGAACCCGGCGATGTCCCAACCGGCCCCGCGGATCTCCTCGGCCTCCGGATAAGCGCGGATGAAACGCCTCACCGCCCGCAGGCACGCCTCCGGCGTCTTGCAGGCGTAGAGCGAAACGTCGTAAAGATCCGAAAGCGCGGTTCCCGGCGCATGCGTGTGCGAATCGATAAAGCCCGGCATTACGAAGCGCCCGCGCAGATCCTCCACCTCGGTGTTTCTTCCGGCATAAGCCAAGACGTGGGCGTCGGAACCGACCGCCAGAATATGACCGCCTTTCACGGCCAGCGCCGTCGCGAGCGTGCCTGCCTCGTCGCCGACCCAAACGACCGCATTCGTGAAGACCCAGTCCGCACGCAGGCTATTCTCCGCTTTCGCCAAGACGCGCCCCTTTCAGAAAACAAAAAAGCAACACGGCCATGATAGACCATGTTGCTTCGGATAGAAAGCGTGTTCTCCGCTACACCGCGCTCGGATACGGAACGCGGACACACTGGCCATAGATCTCGCGACCGATGGTTTCCAACACGCGCTCGTGCCCCAGGCGGTCCAGCTCAACCTGCCAGGCCATCAGATTCGACGGCTCGGCGGCCTTGCCCTCATACGCGGGCAGCGTGACCGATACCCCGGCGTACTGGAACCCCAGGCGGCAATAGAACGCAACTCGCCGGGAGGCAGCATAATCGGTGCCGAAGGGTGCGACATCCACCAGAATCGGACGCGCCTCATGGGCCTGCAGCAGTTGCAGAGCCCGACGGCCGAAACCGCCTGAGCGCTGCGCAGAGGAGATCGCGAAATGCTCTACGAAACAGAAGCCCTGAAGCTCCCACCACGCCAGCACCCCCACCACCGTGCTCTCCTGCATG
Source organism: uncultured Lentisphaeraceae bacterium (assembly GCA_964390795.1). Lineage (GTDB taxonomy): Bacteria > Verrucomicrobiota > Kiritimatiellia > RFP12 > UBA1067 > CAYMLQ01. Next base: position 364 of record CAYMLQ010000627.1, on the reverse strand, counting down.
ATTGCCGAGAAACGGTAAAAGGGATGACGCATCACACGCTTCTGTTCCTTGCGCGTGCGCCGTTCGGAACCGGCGAACGCTTCGGAATAGATCGTCCATACCTGTTTGAACATCTCGTCCGTTTCGGAGAGATGCGGGGATAACTTGAGACCGTCAGCTCCGCAGACAGGCAGAGCTTTGTTATACCTAAGGCCGCAAGGGCCTGTCGAAGAGAAGACCCGTTCGGATCTTTCACTCTGTGCGCTATTCATAGGCTCGCCGCCTCGCAAGCGATGCGGCGATGTGCCAACTCACTTCATATCGTGTCGGTTTGTATCCGGCAAGCGCCGGAACCCGCAAGCGGCGTCAGCGGTCAAAGACCAAA
>CAYMLQ010000626.1:0-2273 GCA_964390795.1 uncultured Lentisphaeraceae bacterium | reverse complement strand
CATACCCCTTGCGATACTCCGGCGTGACCATCGCGTTCGCCGCGTCGCAGTTCTTGAAGCGCAGAGCCTCGCAGTCCCACTCCAACTTGACGCCAGGGTGGCGCACCGCAATTGCGCCGAGCGCCGCATTCTCGGCCACGTAGCCGGCGGTCTCGAACGGATTGTTGGATTTGCGTCCGATTTTGATGGCCGTCACGAAGTCCTCAAAATGGCTGCCAATTTGGGTCATCCAGAAGTTGGGCTTGGTTTTTTCCTCCTCCTTGATGTCTTTAATCATCGATCGCATCGCGGTCTCGGGAATCACGCGGCAGCCGTCGGCGCCGTGCGAGCCGTATTTCAGGGCATTCTTGCTGCCGTACACGGCCGCTCCCGCGTTCCATTGTCCAGGAACGATCTTGTTGCCCAGTTCGCGTCCCTCTTCCAGCATGGGCGGACGCGGCACCTCGTTACAGAACTCGCCGTCGTGCCACAGGATCGTCATCGTCTTGCCGTTTGCCAAATCGTACTCGTAGCGGATACGCGAGGCATTCGGAAAGGCGAGCCTGTCGCGCACGGGGTCCCAGCCCGGCGTGATTTCCGCAGTGATGCGGTTCGGGCTGCGGAGGTTCAGCGCATCGTAAATAGGGTCCAGCAAGTGGCATCCCCAGTCGCCAGGATTACCGGTTCCAAAGGGCGTCCAGGCGCGCCAGCGGTTGGGCGTAAAATGCGGCGAATAGGCGTGAAACTCAGAGGGGCCAATCCACCGGTCCCAGTTGAGTCCGTCGGGAACCTTCTCCTCTTTCGTCAACTCCGGGATCTTGCTCTTGGAGTCCATCACGCGCATGGTCGTCCAGGTGTGAACTTCGCGGATCTCGCCAAGAAGTCCCTTGCGCACCCACGACTTGAAGGTCTGGTGGCTGGCGAAGGAGTGCCCCTGGTTACCCATCTGCGTGACGACGTTGTATTTCCGCGCCGCCTCCATCAGTTTTCGGATCTCCCAGACCGTGCGGGCGATCGGCTTCTCGGTATAGACGTGCTTGCCAAGCTGCATGGCGTCGACCGTCGGCAGCGCGTGCCAGTGGTCGGGCGTGGCCACCAACACGGCGTCGAAAGACTTGCCGATTTTGTCGTACATCTCCCGGTAGTCCTCGAACGTCTTCACCTCCGGAAGAAACTGCTTGGCGGCGGCAATGCTGCGCGGATCGACATCCGCAACCGCCACCACCTTGCCGAACCCCCCGTCGGTGAGGCCTTTGAGATCGGCCCGCCCCTGCCCGCCGACGCCGACAGCCGCGAAGTAGACCGTCTCGCTCGGCGGAGTCTCGCCGCTGCCCGCCAGCAGACGGCGCGGAAGGATTGTGAAAACCCCGGCAGCCCCTGTGAATTTCATAAACGAGCGACGATTGAACTGAGCCCTCATAGCACCCCTCCGCTGAATTAAAAACGAATGATGCCATCAGTTTAGCACCGTTTGCGATCCACAGCTTGTAAACCGCAGAATAATATGTGTACACTATCGGCATGTAAGCGAGGTTTGTGTTCTTCCAAGAAGACACTCCACCCTTTTTTCTCACAACTCGAAAGGCGACTTCACATGAAAAAAATGCTGGCGTTCTGCGCATGCCTTGCTGCGTGTTTGATTACCGGAGCTTCCTGGGCGCTGGAAATCGGTGTGCCGGAGGCTGAGGGCGTTTCTTCCCGCGCGATTCTCGACTGGATCGATGCCGCAGAGCGCGATGTGGACGCCCTCCACGGGTTCGTGCTGGCACGCCACGGTAAGATCATCGCCGAGGGCTGGTGGTCTCCCTACGAAAAGGATCGCCCGCACATGCTCTATTCGCTCAGCAAGAGCTTCACCTCCACCGCGATCGGCATGGCTGCGGACGAGGGCCGGCTGGGGCTGGACGACAAGGTGGTCTCGTTCTTCCCCGACAAAGTTCCGGCGCAACCCAGCGAGAATCTGGCGCGCATGCGGGTGCGGGACCTGCTCTGCATGGGCAGCGGCAACCACAACGACACGCTGACGCCGATGAAAGAGGGGGCCGAGAGGGACTGGATCAAGGTGTTCTTCGCGCAACCCGTGGAGCACGAGCCCGGCACATTCTTCAAGTACAACACCGGCGCCACCTACATGCTGTCGGCCATTCTGCAGAAGACGACAGGGCAGAAGGTGCTGGACTATCTGACCCCGAGGCTGTTCGAGCCGCTCGGCATTCAGAGCGCGACATGGGAGGTCAGCCCGCAGGGCATCCAGACCGGCGGCTACGGCTTGAAAGTCAAAACCCGCGACATCG
>CAYMLQ010000625.1:0-2279 GCA_964390795.1 uncultured Lentisphaeraceae bacterium | reverse complement strand
TCGTCATCCCAGCCCCGCACCGCCTTACGCTCCGGCGCGACCGGCCAGATGCGGGCCCACGCCTCGACCTTCGACCAGCCCGGAAAGTAGAGCGCGCCGATCTCGTAGTCGCTCTTCACCGGCTTGGGCTCGGGCACGTACGCCGCCTGCGGCAGCTTCAGGTCCGGCTGAAAGGCGATCTGCGCCCGCACGCGCTGTCCGTCCGTGCCACCGCCTGACAAGGCGAACTCCACTTCGCCCTCCACCGCTTTGTCGGCGGACAGCTCCAGCGTGTGTGTCAGCAGGCCCAGCGCCGGAATCTCCGGCACCCGCTCCCAGCCCGGCGCGGAACTCACGCGCACCCCTTTGGGCAGTTTCTTCACAGCCAGCGTCACCGCCATCGCCTCGCTGCCGCCGCAGTTGCTGAACTGGATCAGCAACGGCGCAGGACGTCCCGCGCGGTTGATGGCGTCTGTCAGCCGCGCTTGCAGCACCGAGACGTCGGCCGGCCCCTGCACATCGTCGCACAGGCGTATGGAGCGGAGCTGCGCCGACAGCCCCTTGCCGGTCACCGGCGTGAGTTTCAGCAGCACGATGTTGCCCAGCCAGCTTTTCTCGCTGCTGAGATCGATGTTGTAGGTGTGGTAAAGCCCGTCTGGCTTGATCTTGAAATTCTTACGGTGCAACCCGCTCACCGCATCGGACGCCCACTCCACGCATCCGGCGTCGCCATCCGACACCGCCATCTCGACGGCCACCACAAAGGCCGCGTCCGCCTCGACCGACAGACCCGGACTCAGCAGCGCACCCGTCCCAGATTTCGGTGAGCGGCAGACGAGCACGTCGCCCTTCACACGCGCCTGACCGCCCTCTGCCGCAGTCCACTGATCCAGCGCAGCACCAGACCAGACAGGCTCGCCCTCGTGTGACGCGCCCGTCTCTTCGACGATGCGGATGGCGGACACTTCGAAAGGGTCTCCGACGCGGCCGTTCACGAAATCCAGCCGAAGCGAGGCGATCCGCTTGTCGCCTTGCCAGAACGGCCGCACGCGGTAGTCGTGCCAGTCGCCGTCGCCGATCCAGTCGAAGGACACCGACCACTTCTGACTCGGACTCTTCGCGCCCACAGGCATCCAAAACAGCTCGCCCTTGCCGCTCGCCGCGCACTTGGCGCGGAACTCGACCACCTGACCGGCCGTTGTCGGAAGTTCGAACGACGGACTCGTCAGAAACGGGTCGCTGCCGGATGTGACCCCCTTGAGAATCCCCTCCTCAACGCGCATTGCTTTGCAGTGGTTCGGCTGAGCCGTCCAACGCTTCGCAGCCTCGCTCGTGAAATCCCAACTCGCCAGCACGCGCGGCTCGGCTGCAAGCACCCTCATCGCCAGAAACAGAGACAGCAGAATCATTTGGTTTCGCATCATCAATCCCCTTCGATTATCACCTCGCGGGCTCATAGACCGGCAGCTCCGCCTCGCTCAGCAGCGGCTGCGCGATATCCTTGGCTGAGAGAACTGGGTCTGTGACCGGCCAAGCGATTCCCAGCGCAGGGTCGTTCCAGCGCACGCCGCGGTCATCGCGCGCATCGTAGAACTCGGAACACTTGTACTGGATCTCGGCGATGTCCGAGAGCACGCAGAAGCCGTGCGCAAAACCGCAAGGAATGAAGAGCTGGTGGTTGTTCGCCTCCGTGAGCACCGCCCCGGCCCACTTGCCGAAGGACGGCGAGCCCCGGCGGATGTCCACCGCCACGTCGAAAATCTCACCGCGTATGCACGAGACCAGCTTGGCCTGCGGCTTGTGAAGCTGAAAGTGCAAGCCGCGCAGAACACCCTTGCCCGAACACGACCGGTTGTCCTGCACGAATACGGCGCGGATGCCGCCCTCCATGTAGCGGGCGGCGTGGTAGTACTCAAGAAAGAACCCGCGCGCATCGCGGAACACGTCGGGCACGCACAGGATCACCCCGTCCAACTCCGTCCGCTCAAACCGTACAGGCATAGCGACTCCCTTGGTTACGCACGTTTACAAGCCTCACGATAACGCTGGATCAGCGCGTTGGTGGAGGCGTCATGACGCAGCACCGGCCTCTCGGAAGCGGCGAGTTCAAGCAGCACCTTTGAGGCCAACACTTTGCCCAGCTCGACGCCCCACTGATCAAACGAGAAGATGTTCCAGATGATTCCCTGGGTGAACACCTTGTGCTCGTAGAGCGCGACCAGCGCGCCAAAGGTCTCGGGCGTCAATTCGTCCGCGAGCAACGTGTTGGTCGGATGGTTACCCTCAAAGGTCTTGTGCGG
>CAYMLQ010000624.1:0-2280 GCA_964390795.1 uncultured Lentisphaeraceae bacterium | reverse complement strand
AGCTCTGCTTGAGTTCGCGGACCATATCGTCGATCAGAGGATCCACGAGGTTCGGCGCACCATCGTAAACCGGCTTGGCCGTGTTCTGCCGTTTGAAACGTTCGGTCCGGTTCTTCTCCGCCCGCGCGAACCAGTCGCGGCGGTCGGAGAGATCCGCGTCTATCGCGGATTTCAGCGCGGCGAACCGCGCCTTGTCGCTCGCCAGAAGTTCTCCATTCATTGTTTCTCCCTCCCTCTGCCTAACAGCCTGACAGTCTAAAAACCTAACAGCCTTCCCGCTCAGTCATCCCACACGCTCCCCGCCGTTTCCTCACGGTCGCGGCGGCGGCGCGTGGGCGAGGCGATCTCCGCGCCGAGCGCAGCGGCCTCGGCAACGCCGTCGCCCATCACCTCGGGCAACTCCCAGAAGATCATCGCGATCACGTCCGAGCGGTTGGGCGAGTGCGGCAGCTTGTGCTTGGGTACCAGCTTCAGCGGCGAACTGCCGACATCGTAACGGGCGAAGGCCAGCTCCTCGCGCAACAGGTCATCGTCCGGCAGGCGGACGTGGCCCATGCGCAGCCGGTCGGCCAGCGTGAAGTACGCTTCGGCGCGGGCGTTGCGGTAGAGTGTCTTGTCGCGGGGCTCGCCGCCGAAATCGAAACGACGCAGCGGGTAGCCCGAGCGGTCGAACTGGTTGATGACCACCGTGCCGAGCCCGCCGTCATCCGCCAGGCAGTCCTCGGCGGGGACGCCGCAGCGCTTCAGCCGCTCGATCACAAGCGACACCAGCCGGTGGTCGTCCGCCTCGAACCCGGCCCACTCGATCCACGCCTCGTTGCCGTCGCAGACGGCGAGAACCTGTTCATCGCCGCCGGCCGAGATATCGAGCGCCGCTTTCTTGTATTTGCCCTCGCCCCAGCGGACGGGCTGCCCCGACATCGCGAGCGCCACGCGCTGCATGTCGAAGACCATACCGGCAGACGCGGGCATGAACTCGCCGTAGATCATCGACTGCACCAGCTCCGGGCGCAGGCTCTGGATCTGGTTCTCAAGGTCGGCGCGTTTGGCCGGATCGTCCCACAGATGCGGGCAGTCCATCGCCTGCACGCGGAAGGTGTCCCACCGGCTCGCGTGCTTGGTGAAGCAGTCGTAGAACGGGCCGAAGGAGGGGCCGGGCGAGGAGAGGTTGATCCAGCGCGTCGCGTGGCAGCGCTCGAAGGCCTCGTAGAGCGAGAGGGGCGGGGTCTTGGCCTCGTCCATGATGAGCATGAGGCTGGACTTGTCCGCGCGGGAGGCCATCTCGACCCACTGCTCGCCGGTCACGCCGAACCCGAGCAGCGGGTTGTCGCGCCCGAGGATCTCGCCCGACTGGCGCGGCGGCTCGTGCCAGCCCTCGGCCTTGCCGGGGTTGTCGGTCGAGAACGACACGAGGCGGCTGCCGGTGCCGTTGTGCCGCCCCCAGCAGTCGCCGAACTCCCAGCCCGCGCCGAGCCTGCCGCCCCAGTTCTGCAGGTGCGGGAAAAGCTGGTCCTTGATCTGGCGGTACGAGCCCGACGTGGTGACCGTGAGTGAGCCGCTGAACGTCTCCATGTGCCACAGGCACAGCGCGAGCACCAGCGTCGAGGTCTTGCCCGCCTCGTTGCAGGTCCGCACGGCCACGCGCGAACCTCGGGGCGACATCGACCGCAGGATCTTCTCCTGCCACGGGTACAGCTCGAAGCCCAGCCGCAACCGCGCATAGCAGTCCGGCTCAGCCAAAGCTTTGAGTGATTCGTAATCCATCAGCCGTTACTCCGCCGTGTCTCAGAGATCGCGCCGGGAAAATACCGAACGAACCTGGACACGGCCCGCTGCACCGTTTTCCGGTCGCAGCCCGCGACGTCCGCGACATCCCGCACCGCGCCCAGCGGGACGCGCCCCTCGTACCGGGACATGAAGACCATGATCACGCGCCGCTCCGAGTCCGTGGCCTTCAGGCACCACTCAGCGAACCTGCACAGGCCACCGCGCTGGGCCTTGCTCGCCCTCGCCGCCCAGCCCAGCATCCCGTCCGCCCGACCGTCCACGGAAGCATCAGGCTCGTCGAAATACCGGTCCAGACCGACGAAGGGCGGCGGCGGAATACCGTCAGGCCTGTTTTCAGCCACATCCTGCGGACTTGTGAAATCGTCATCGTCGCTCATGCCGGTGCCTCCCGTTGACGCATGGTTTACACAAAACCTTGCACGGCTGTCAATCACGTAATGATACGTAATATCAATTTCTCAGGAAGGAAAAAACACATAGAATTTCTATATA
>CAYMLQ010000623.1:0-2311 GCA_964390795.1 uncultured Lentisphaeraceae bacterium | reverse complement strand
GAGACGCTGTTCGACCGGTTTCACGGTATCTGGGTAGCTCCCGGCAGCCCTTACAAGAACATGGCCAAGACGCTCTGGGCCATTCGCCAGGCTCGTGAAAGCAGAGTGCCTTGCTTCGGAACCTGCGGCGGCTTTCAGCACATCATTTTGGAATATGCGAGAAATGTGCTTGGCTTCGCGGACGCGCAGCACGCCGAATACGATCCCTATGCGTCGCGGCTGTTCATTTCCCGGCTGGCGTGCTCGCTGGTCGGACGCGAGATGGAATTGCGTTTCCAGCCGGACTCTCACGTCGCGCGCATCTACGGGGCGATGCAGACGCGGGAGCGCTACTACTGCAACTTCGGCGTCGCACCCGATGCGGTGGAGTTGCTGAAAAGCGGCCCGCTACGCGTTGTCGGCTCGGACGCGGAGGGCGACGTGCGTGTCATCGAACTGCCGGGCCACCCATTCTTCATCGGAACACTCTTCGTGCCGCAGATCATGTCAACGCCGGAGAATCCGCATCCTCTGGTGACCGCATTCTTGGAGACGGTGGCAAACGTGGTAGAAAATGCGTATCCCGCCGCTCGCTTGAACAGTCAGCTTGAACGTGCTATCCGTAGTTCCGTGCATTGCACTTGATATGCACTTCAATGTGCGACATAATGTGTGCAATTCAGGAGTAATTCGTATGCAAAACACCACCGTGAACGTCACCCTGCGGCTTGACCGCGAAATCAAGGAAAACGCCGAGATTCTCTTCAAAGAACTCGGGATGAGCCTAACGACGGCATTTAACGTCTTCGTCCGCCAGTCACTCAGGCAGGGCAAGATCCCGTTCGAGGTCGCGGATCCGTTTTACAGCGAGAAGAACATGAGCCGCCTTCGCGAGTCTATCGCGAAAGCCGAGGCGGGTAAGCTGAAGAAGCGCGCTCTGATCGAGGACTGACATGCACCTTCTATGGACTGACGAGGCATGGGAAGATTACCTGTACTGGCAGAGCCAGGACAAGAAGACCTTGGCGCGCGTCAACCAGATTGTACGCGATATTCAGCGTTCGCCCCACGCAGGAATCGGTAAGCCGGAGCCGCTGAAAGGCGATCTCTCCGGATGGTGGTCGCGTCGTATCGATGATGCGAACCGTATCGTCTATCGGCTGAAGGGCGGCGCCGTGGAGATCACCCAATGCAAGGGCCACTATGGGCGCTGAAGTGAGAATGAATCCCACTCGACGAGACTTTATGATCGCCGCCGCAGGCGGCGCGCTGGCTGCGGGGGCGGGCGGTTGTGCGCTCGCCAAGCAGCTTGAAGCGACAACTTCAGGCCTGGCCGCGAAGCTGGTGCGGGTCGGCGGCGTGTTGAAGATCGCCATCAACGGCGAGATCTTCGATCCGCTGGCCTACCGCTCGTACCGGCCCACGCCTGAGCTGATCCGCGGCTTTGCAGGCACCGGCATGCGGCTGGCCAATGTCACCCATACCGGCATGCTCTGCACGCTGGACGTACCGTACTCGCTGTTCGGAGAGGTCTGGACCGCCCCGCAACGCTTCAACTGGGACAACTTCGACGCCCAGATGGAGCTGTTCGAGACGAACGCGCCGGGCGCCTACTACAACATCGCGCTCCAGCTCGACACGCGCGACTGGGCGCTGAAGGCGCATCCGGAGTGGTCGAACTGCTACTGGAACCTGGTCGAAATGGCCGGGCACGAGCCGTGGCGGATCGAGACTGCGGAGTCGCTGCAGGAGTTCCTGCGCCAGATCGAGGCGCGCTACGGTGACCGCGTCTTCGCCTACAGCCTGCTCTGCGGCTCCTCGACCGAGTGGTACACCAACTCGCAGGGCAACGGACGTCCGGAGGCCGCGATCCGCGAGCACCCGCTCAAGACGGCGGCTTTCCGCAGGTTCACCGGCGACCCAACCGCGAAGATGCCGCCGCTCGACGTGCTGCAGCGCACCTCGCACGGCATCTTCCGCGATCCGGTCGCGGATGCGGAGTCCCTGCGCTACTGGCGGTTCCATCACGCGATCATCGGCGACGCCATCGTCTACTTCGCCAAGAAGTCACAGGAAGTGCTGCGGCACAGGAAGCTGCTCGGGCTCTTCTACGGCTATCTGACGCAGCTCAACAGCGAGCGGCTGTTGCAAGAGGGACATCTTGGCTATGAGCGCGTCTGGAGCTGTCCGGATCTCGATATGATCTACGCGCCGGCCAAGTACGGTGCGCCGCGCAGCTTTGAAGGCGCCAGCGGCTACCTGCTCACCGTCGACTCGCTCGACCTGCACGGCAAGCTCGTCTTTCAGGAGATCGACCACACCACCCACATCG
>CAYMLQ010000622.1:0-2328 GCA_964390795.1 uncultured Lentisphaeraceae bacterium | reverse complement strand
CGCAGCACCAGCAGCTCCCGCACGTTCTTCTCCAGCATGACCGCCAGCATGATGCCGATCCCCTTCTGACCGCTTAACCGCTTGAGCGTATCCAGCAGCGCACAGGCGTCGCGGTTGCCGAACGCGTCAAGCAGATCCCACGCCTCCGCCTCGCGCCCGATCGAGGTGATCTCGCGCACGTCATCCGATGAAACACGCTTGTTGGCTCCCAGATAGAGGCTAAGCTTTTCGATTTCCTGCACCAGGAACCGCGTGTCGAAGCCGGCCCGGTTCAGAAACTCCTTGCGGGCCTCGTCGTCCATCGAGAGCCCCGCCTTGCTCAGCAGACCGTCCAGCCGCTGGTCCGCCAGCTTCTCCAGTTCCCAGCTCTTGAACCCGCCGCCGAAGTCCTCCACCTCGCCCTGCTTCTGGCACACCTTGAAGAACACGGATGTCCGCAAAATCTTAGCCGTTGTCACGACGAGCGTCTGCCCTTCCAGCAATCCCGCTTTCAGCCACTCCGTCAGTCTCTCGACAGCCTCTTTGGCCACGACCGTCTCGGAGACGCGTCCGCCGCCCGTGAGAAAATGCGCGTCCCGCAGCCACGTCACTTTGACCGACCCGAAGAAGCCCGGCGTCTGCACCGACTCGATGCACGCCTCAACGGCGCGGCGGATCTCATCCCCCGTATCTTTGCGTCCATCGACCACCTCTACCCCCAACGCGCGGTCCGCAGCCGGCACGAGCTGATCCACTCGCGCGCGCGCCGCCGAAGCGACGAGATAATCGTCGTCCCCGCAGATGAGATAGAGTTTGCCGTTCATGGGGATCGATTGTAGCGGAAACGTAAGCCGATTGCGAGGCGGCAGTGTCACCGGTTAGCAATTCTAAATTTGACTTCAACGTTCGCTCGCCTCTCCGCGCCCGGAGGTCGCGGGCCACCTCGCGCGGTGCGTCTTTCAGGGGTGGCGCGCGGCCTCCGGACGCGCTCTGCGCAAGATTCCGCGCAGGTTTGTGAACGGAAAAGCCAAATATAGAATTGCTGGTCACCGGTCGCAGACATTTCCACAGGGGTTCGCAAATCGGACATTAGCGGGATTTTCTGTTGCCCAAAACAACCGGGCACCTGTATAGTATGCGCGTCTTATCGAATGACCTATGAGGAGTTTTTAGTATGCGAAAGATAGCACACATAGCACGTTTCGGTTTCGTGTGGGCGTTGTTGGCGGCAGGCTCTGCTGTCTGGGTTGCCGGCTGCAAGCCAAGCGCCGAAAAGCTGGCGGCTCGAGAGCTGAAGCTGAGTCAGGAGATCGAGACCCTGTGCGCCAAAATTCAAGACTTGCAGGCCCAGGGACAGCTGGCGGAAGCGGCCAGCCTCGTGGAAAAGGGCCTGGCCAATCCCGCATACTCCGCGCACAAAAGCCGTTTCTTCTCGCAGAAGATCGACCTTCTGCTTGCCCAGCAAAACGACGCCGCAGCGTGCGACCTGATTCTTCAGGCTTGGAAAGCGGAGCCGCAACTCGCTAGCGGCGTCTACGAGCGCCCGCACGGGTATTACAGGATGCAGAACAATCATGCCGCCATTAACGCCTGGTGCAAACGCCTACTCGAGCTTGGGAGCGTCTTGCCGTCTGAACAGCGCAGCCAGGTATTGGCCTGGCGCCTGAGCGCGACGCTGGCCCTGGAGGATATGCCAGAGAGCGAGGCCAGCATTGACGCCCTCATGGCCGCTCTTAAGCCAGAAGCGGCAGCGGCCCTGCTGCAAACCGAGCTCGGCAGCCTCATCGATGCCGGCCAGCACGCAAGAGTCCTCGCACTGACAGCCCATATGTCCGGCAATAAATTGGTTTCGCCGCTCTACCGTAACGTGATCGTCACCCTCGCCATGCGCTGCACCCTGGCCCAGAGCGACTGGGCGAAATTCCCGTCCGCGTTCAGCGACTGCGTCGCGACCCTGCCTGACGACCAGCTTCTCAAGCTGATGCGCCCCGTCTTCTCTTCGCTGCAAAAGGGCAGCCAGAAGGACCTCGTCGAGCAGTCGAGCAAGCAGGTGATCTTCAATGCGATCGACAAGACAAACGCCGTCAACTTCGCCTCGCGGATCTGGGTGGAGAGCGGCGTGACCACTGACAAAAAGCTTCTCACCGAACGCTTGGACGCCTTGCTGGCCGCCAAAGTCTCGCCCATCCAGGTCGGCAACCTGTTCGACCGCTACTTCTATGATATGATCGGGAATCTCGATATCATCCGGAGCCTCTGCACGCTGGGCGAGCGTATCCTTGCAGTCTGTAGCGACGAGAGCACGGTCAACAACCTCAAGGTGAAAATCCTCGACGGCGCCTTCATCAC
>CAYMLQ010000621.1:0-2338 GCA_964390795.1 uncultured Lentisphaeraceae bacterium | reverse complement strand
GTGAGAAGGCCCGCATAGCCCGGATGCCGGTACAGCGGCACATTCGCGTAGCGCATGCCGTCCGCATCGCTCAGCGCGGGAAAACCCATCCGCCGCTCGTTCTTCCAGCCGGTCTCCCCTTCAAAAAGCCAGCTCACCTGCGGCTGCGATGAAGGCGAAAGTCCCTGCGCCGCCCATTCGATGCGGGCAAAGGGTGCGACAATCGTGCCGCAGCTAAACGCCGGAGTCGTGACTGTCACCACCGCATTCGTCGCACGCAGAATGAGCCCGCAGGCCGGCTCGATCCCCTCCACAACCGCGCCTTCGATTCCCCATCCTTCTGCCGAGGTCAACGCCTTTAACTGAAAGATCTGGATTGCCCAGACCTCATGCAGGGTCGAGAAATGCCAGCCGAAGCCCGCGCTTTGCTGCCACGCGGGAAAGGGCCAGCCCTCGCTGTGGGCCATGCCGCGGTGCTGCTGCATGGAGACATAGCCTTCGTCATCGATCGTGCGCTCCAGCAGGGCTTTGCGGTAGTGCTCGCGGAGTTCCGGGCTCGCCCAGACGGTCGACAGCGGCAGCCACGGGTCCCACAGGGTACACGACGACACCGCGCCCTTATGATGCAGCGCATGCAGGTCGTTCAGCGCCTTCATGTCCGTCTCGAAGCCCGGCACCTGAAACTGCGGCAGCTCAGCGTGAAGAGCCGCCGCAATAAGGGCAATGCTCAAAGAACATCCGTGTTTTCTGACGGACTTACCAAGTATAATGTGTGACAGCATACTTCTTAATCTCCTACTCCGGCTCATTCGGAAAAGTGGCACCCGTTCACGCCGCCCGCGCCCAGAAAGCGGACCAGCGGGCGGTCTCCGGTCATCACCCAGCCAGGCCCGTGCGAGCAGTACAGCGGGCGGTTGTTGAAGGCTTCGCCGTTATGAATCGTGATGGCGTCGCCCTCGGCGCGGTAGCGCAGCGCGGAGCCGGCCGCAGCGGGTTCCGCTGCCGGGGCGGCCGCTGCCGCCGGGGCACGCGGCTCTCCGCGGAGGGACAGATTGGAAAGCTCGCACTCGCTCTCCCAGTGGCCCGTGCCCTCCCAGCCCACATTGAAGCACGAGAGATAGTAGTCGTCGGGATTCGTCGAGAGTCCGAGACCCGGCTGCTGCGACGCGGCCGCCAGCAGCGCGCGGCGGACGAGCGCCTTGATTTCCACGCGCACGCCCTGCTGCTGGTCGAGGGCGGGCGGCGGGAAGACCGGCTCGCGATGAAAGCCCGTCCCCCACTGGTCCAAGGCGGTGTAGGGCCGATAGAGCGCAGGATCGCTCGAAAACAGGACGCCGCCGGCAAACAGCGCATGCGTCGGCTGCGTGATCGCTTTCAGATAAAAGAAGTACTGGAGCAACATGGCGGGCGGCGAGCCGCCGGGCGCGTTTTCGGGCCAGTCCGATAGTTTGCGATTGCTGATCACGCGGTAGTCCAGAGAGAAGCTCAGGCGCTCAAAATCCGACAGCTTGGGATATCCGGCGAACTCCTGCACGAGCAGCAGCACCGGCCAGACGTCGGTGGCGTAGCGCGAATGGTGGTTCAGGGCGACGTTCCGCACCTCGTTCGACGAATTGTAAAAGAGACGGAGGTTTCCCCGCCGGTCGCTCGTCACTCGCTTGACGAGCCGGGCGTTGCGGCGCGGGTCGTTACCCGAAAGTCTGTAGTTGTTGAACTGGGCAAAGCGCAGTTCATCAGGCGTGTTGCGCTCGACGACGTGGTTGGCCGTCAGCCGGTGCTCGTGCAGCTCGACGACCTGCAGGCCGAACTCGTCCGTGTAATTCTGGTGCGGGCCTTCTTCGAAATCCCACGGATATGACCGGGTCTCGCCGGGCTTGACCGGGCCGTCCGGGATGAGGTGAACCTGATACGGGCTGATGTCGCGATAGGCGAGCAGGCCTCCCCTGCCGCGCTCGCCCGGGGCGAATTTCGCGCCATAACTCCACGCCGCGCCGAAGCCTTGGGCGAAAGCGGCGTCCTTAAAAAGTTCCTGTCTCACCAGCGCTGGGCCAGGGCCTGCGTCGGAAGCCCGCGCAGGAGCGGTCAACGCCACAGACCACAGGACACCTGTCGCCAGGAAAGTCAGGCCGCAGACCCTGGCCGAACCTGCCGACAAGCGCAAAGCTGTGTCGGTGTGCGTGAGTACGCTATTTTCAGTCGAATGCCGGTTCACTTGTTTTATCTTAACCTTGATTGCTCAGTTCAGCGTTAATTAAGGTCTTAAGGCCTGTCCCAGTCTTAATCAGTCTTAATCATAATCTTGCTCTTAATCTTAATCCGTTTTTCTGGAGAGATTCAGATTAGGATTACGAGCGAGAGA
>CAYMLQ010000620.1:0-2353 GCA_964390795.1 uncultured Lentisphaeraceae bacterium | reverse complement strand
TTGAACTGCACGTCCTCCACCCAGCCTTTGTCCCTGCAATTGCCCACAAACAGCCCGCGCCGATACATCGCCCCCGCCAAGTACGAAATGCGGTGCCCGTCGCTGCGGTGCGTCGCGAAGTCGACCGCCTGCCACGCGTTGCCGATGGTCACGTCCCTGAGCCAGCAGACCTTGCCCAGCGAGCGCACAGTCCACGGATAAGGTAGCGGCGCCGAGAGCGGCTGCTCCGGATACCAGAACGTCAGTCCGCGCAGCCCCGACTTTTCCTTCAGGCTCACGAAGGGCGGACCGTCCTCCTGGCCCTGATTGTGGTAGGCCATCAGCACCGAGCCCGCCGAGACCGTGTGGTGCGGCACGTCAAAGCAGCCGCGCAACTCGACGCCGGTGGGAACGGTGATGTCACTGCGGAATTTGTAAAGCCCCGCAGGCACGTAGACCGTGCCGCCGCCCTCGCTCTTGCCCGCCGCGTCCAGCGCCGCCTGAAACGCCGCCGCGTTGTCCGCGTTCATCTGGGAGGCGCCAAAGTCGGTCACGACGAACAGCGCGTCGGACTGCGGGCGGGGAAAGGCCGGCGGTTCCGGCGCAATACGCGCGGCGCTCTTCTGCGCATACGGATTTCGCGCACAGCTTACGACATCGTTGACGCGCCCTGCCGCCTTGATCTTCGCACGCGCTTCATCATAGCCCAGCAAGCTTACTCTGGCTTCCCCGCCATAAACAACCGCACCCAGCATGCTGTCGACTGCCGTCACCTGACCGAACGGGATCGCTAAATCCCCGGCAGCAAGATCGCAGGATTGAAAGGTGACGACGCCTCTCCCGTCGTTGGCCAGCAACCCGGCGAACCGGCAGGAATGAAATTGTACGACCGCGTCAAAGGAATCGGTTCCGATCCACGCCCGATCCGTCCCCTCGAACTCGCACCGGTATGCGGAAAAGCCCACCTGGTTGAGCGCGGAGACTTCGCATGCCCGACCGCAACCGGCCACTCTTGAATCCGCCATGACCGCGTTAGTCGTGCCCCGCACGCCTTTGCGGAACACCACGCCGCGACGGTAACCCTCGACCTTCAGCCGCCAGATATACTCCCAGTCACTGCGCCCGATATCCACCGCCACCGTGTCATGAGCCAGCAGATAGTCACGCGCCGCCGCGCCCTCCGGTGCGCCTGCGAGGCCGCTTGCACTCCAGACCTGGGGGGAGATAAGAACCTCACTGATGCGCCCGATATCCGTGGTGCTGTCGATGGAGAGGCCCGTCTTCAGCGCGCACATGCGCAGATTGCGGAACGTGTGCAGCTCGTTACCGTCCGGCCCGATGCAGATCGCTTTCCACGAGTTGATGAACGCGCAATCCGCCACCGTCTGATTGTCGTTGGCGGGCATTTGAGCGTTCTTCACGGTCCACGGATACGGGATCGGATCGGGCACGCGCTGCTCGGGATACCAGAAGACCAAGCCGACCAAGCCGCTACCGCGCTCAATTGTAATTGCGGCCGGCGCGTCCTCGTTGCCCTTGTCCGCTGTGATCCGCAGCACCGTTCCGTGCACCGTCTGGCGTTCGGAATCGCCCCGCAAAGTCACCCCCTCCCGCACGACCACGCGCGATGCGATCGTATAGGTCCCGACCGGCATGAACACCGTGCCGCCGCCCGCCGAAAATACCCGGTCGATCACGCCCTGCAGAGCGGGCGCGGCGTCCGTATCAAACTTCTCCGGCGCTGCGAACACCTCGGTGGCAATAACGATGTCCGGCGCCCCATTCGCCAGTTTCACGACCTGCGGCTTAGCCCACGCGGAGGCCGCCACAAAAAACAACAACAAGCCTGTCTTCACAGCCCCCACCGTTCACCTCCGTCGTTCCCTGAGAACGCTACCTGGGAGCGGGGACACTCCTGTCCCCGGCCTCGCGCATCCATCGCTACCCCGGCGGCGCTACCTGGGAGCGGGGACACTCCTGTCCCCGGAGCTACCTGGGAGAGGGGACACTCCTGTCCCCGGCATCACCTGCCACCCCTCCTCACCTCCTCACTCCCTCACGATCCGCACGCCGTCAGGTGCCTTGATCTCACTCTTGACGCTGCCGTCGGCCTGCCGCTCGTGGCGCACCTTGATCACGCCCAGCGGCGTGGGGAAGCTGCCCTCGGCCCACTTCAGATCGCCGAGAAAAGGCTTCACGCGCACGGTCTTGCAGCCCACCTCCGCCACTTGGATGCCCAGCACCTGCTCGATGAGCCACGCGGCAGGCCCGGACGACCAGCCGTGGCAGAGGCTGTGGCGGAAGCCCTTGTAGCAGAACTCGCCGTAGTCGCCGTGGATATCCTTCTTGCCCGCCACCGGCAGCTCGTCGATGC
>CAYMLQ010000619.1:0-2353 GCA_964390795.1 uncultured Lentisphaeraceae bacterium | reverse complement strand
TGCCAATCATGGGAACTGGTTTGTTGCCGGCGAATCCTATGGGATGCTAGTGAAGTCAATTCTTGCTGTGTTCGCCCTGCTCTGCGGAGCGACCAGGGCGCAAGCCGCAAACGGCTCATGGAACGGTACCGTGGATGGCCTGTGGACGAACAGCGCGAACTGGAGCGCGGCCCCCTATCCCTCAGGCGGCAACACGGCTACGTTCGACAATGCCGGCGGCCTCAGCACCGCGCTCGACCTCGCCGGCCTCGCCGACATACTCAACATCACCTTCGACACCGCCAGCGCCGCAGCCTACACGCTCGGCGCGGGCGCGGCCAACAGCCAGACGCTTGTCATGGGCAACAACGGCACGTTCCGCATGACCAGCAGCGCAGCCGCTGGCCAAACGTTCAACGCGGCCGTGCAGCTGGGCCTTTCCGGTGACGCCGGCTACACGTTGCTCAACGACAGCTCCCTGCCCCTGACGTTCAACAACGTCGTGGGAACGGGCAACACCAAGACGCTCAACCTCAACGGCAGCGGCAACATCGCCATCAACGGAAACCTGTCGCGCGGCGCCGGCAACCTCAACGTCAACCTCAACAGTACGGGCGCGCTGACCCTTTCGGGCGTCAACAGCCAGATCAACTCGCTCCAGATGAACGGCGCGGGCGCGGTGATCAACCTCGCGGCAGGCTCCACGACCACGTTCAACAACGGCGGCGGCGGCAACCTCATGTCCGCCCAGAACTGTACCATCAACGGCCCCGGCGGCATCGTGCTCAGCACGGGCGGCAGCGAGAACTACGGCGACAACGGCGCGGAAACTGGCACGACGCTGACCCTCAACGCCCGGCTCACAGGGGCGGCCGGCTCCGGCTTCGAGTACTGGCACAACACCTACCGCGGCACCATCGCGCTGCTCGGCGACAACGACTTCGCCGGGCAGGTCCTCATGAACCAGCCGGGCACCATCAGTTGCACCAATATCAACAACCAGGGGGTGAACGGCAACCTCGGCGCGGGTCAAAGATTCATCCACAACGGCGCCGGCTCGCGCCTGCTCTTCACCGGCCCTGACTGCACCACGGACCGCATCATCGAACTGCGCCTGGACGGCACCGTCGAGCAGGCCGGCAGCGGCAGCCTGAAGTTCACCACCCAGATCAGTGTCACGAGCGGATCCAAGACCCTGACGCTCCAAGGCTCCACGGCCGGCACCGGCGAGTTTGCGGGCGCGCTCCGCAACGACGCCGGCACACTCAACCTCAAAAAGGAAGGCACCGGCACCTGGACGCTGTCCGCCGCGAACCCCTATACCGGCTCGACCGCCATCAATGGCGGCAAAGTCGTCCTGAACGGTGCGGCCGGCGCGCTCTCCGGCTCCAGCAGCCTCACGCTCGCATCGGGCACGGAACTCAAGCTGGACAACACCGACACCGCGAACAGCGCCGACCGCCTGCGCGACGCCATGACCGTCACACTCAGCGGCGCGACGCTCACGTTCGCCAACAATGGCGGCGCCGTGAACACCAGCGAAACCGTCGGCACGCTCACCGTTGGCGGCGGCGCCAGCACCATCGCCGCCTCCGAGGCGGCCTCGGGCCAGACCGCCACCCTCACACTGGCCGGGCTCGTCAACGGCGGCGGCACCCTCAACTTCACGGGCGCCGGCCTCGGCACGAGCGCGCGCAACCGCATCTTCATCACCGGCCAGCCTGAAGGCCTGATCGGAGCCTGGGCCACCGTCAACGGCACCAGCTACGCCGCCTACAGCAGCGCGAACGGCGTCTACGCCGCGACCACCTCCACCGCGGAGATCTCCGCGCGAGGCCCCTCGGTCGTTACCAACGACGCCAGCGCCGTCGTGAGCATCACCACCGCCGGCACCGAAGGCCCGATCACCGTTGAAGGCGACCCGGAGAGCAGCGTGTTCGTCCTTCAGCAAGCCACCACCACCGACGCCCTGGTCGCCCTGTCGAACAAGACGCTGAAAGTCTCGCAAGTACAGATCAACTCCGGGAAGGCCAATCTCACCGTCGGCGCGGCCCCGGGCGACGGCGCAGTCTCCGCCCTGGGTGCAGGAGGTACCCTGGTGCTGGCCAACAACGACGCCACTTCCCTGCTGACCGTCAGCGCCGCAATCACCAATAACGCCTCGGCCTCCCTCCTAACGAAGAAGGGCACGGGCAAAGTCCTGCTCACCGGCCCGCTCGGTTACACCGGCGCGACCGGCCTCGGCGAGGGCACGCTGGCCATCGGCGGCAGCCTGACCCAGACGCTCGCCTCGGCCATCAGCGGCCCCGGCACCCTTTCGCTAGCCCGAGTTCGCCAGTTGGACAGCATTTGAGTTCATAACTCGTTGGAAATC
>CAYMLQ010000618.1:0-2368 GCA_964390795.1 uncultured Lentisphaeraceae bacterium | reverse complement strand
GTCGTTGAGTTCGTCCAGACCAGCGTGCCGTTGTTCTTCAGCAGAATGCCGTTGACATTGGACACGACGGCGGTCGTGCCGAAGGTTGTCGGGCCCACGCCCCCGTTTGCGATCAGCGTTCCGCCGTCGATCACGATCGAGTGCGGCGATCCGCTGCGGGTGAGCGTGTTTGTTCCCGACAGGACGAGGTTCCCGTTGACGGTCAGCCCTCCCGATCCGAGCGACGCACCGGTAAACACCTGCAAGCCAGCACCGACTTTGGTGACCATGCCGGTGGTGGCCAACGTGCCCGAAAAGGTGGGTGCAGTGCCGTCATACCCGATGGTGAGCGCCGGGAAGTTCGTGAGCTGGCCCAGCCCTGAAAGCGACCCGAGACCCGTGAAGCCTCCTAGGTCGAAGACGGCCCCGCTCGCAACTGCAACCGTATTGCTGACGCCGGGGAAGGCTCCACTCAGCGCATACATCATGCCGGCGTTCACAAACGTCGGCCCCGTATAGGTGTTGGCACCGGAGAGCGTCAGCGTGCCCGCGCCGCTCTTGGTCAGACTGACAGCGCCCGCGCCGTTGTTGGCGATGGCGGAACCGATGGTCATGGGGTTGGCTGAGTTCTGGTGGAGGATCAACTCGCCAGCCGCATCAGCGCCCGTGCCGGCGGTCAGCGTGCCGCCCGTGAGCGCGGCGTTGTAACTGCCGCTGACCAGCAGACCGCCGCTCTCGAGCCGGAGTGTCTGGGCTGCGCCAATATCAACTGTGGTGTCGCCCGCCTGCACCAGATTCAATGAATTGATCTGGCGGCTGCCGGTCAGCGTTGCGGAGCCCGTGATCTTCACGTTGTCGCTCGCGACCCAGTCGGGCTCGGTGTTTGCGGTGTACTCACCCGAGGTCAGAGCGGTCACCGAAGTCACCGAGCCGGAGACGTACTTGGCGAATTCGTTGTCCGCTGTGGCCCAGCCGCCGATGAGTCCGTCATCCATCGCCGGAGCGTTGGTGAAGGCGATGCGGTTGTGTGCGTCCAGCCCGAGCCCTGCGCCCGTGAAGTTGACCGTCGTGCCGGGACTGCGCTGCAACTGGCGAAAGATCAGCGCAGAGGTGCCTCCGGCGCCGGCCTGTTCAGCCTGCACCGTCGAGGCGCCGAGACTCACATTGGCAAGACCCGCACGCTCGTGGAAAATCGTGCTACCGCCGCTGTTGGCAAACCAGAACGTACCGCCGTTCAGCGTGACCGCCGCAGCATCGTTGATCCTGTTCGTGTTATTTTCCGCGTCAGTATTATCCAGTTTAAGCAGGCCACCCGCATTGAGCACGAAGTTCGATGCCTGTGCACCGAACGCGCCCTTGGTGCCCTCGATCCAAAGTGTGCCACGCGAGAGCGTGACAATCCCCTTGTTGGCGCTGTTGGCGGTCAAGGCCAGCGTGGCCCCGTCCGAAACCTGAATGAACGTCGTACTGGAGTTGATGTTGCTATTGACCAGCAGTACGCCCCCGCCGTCCACATACATTCCCGATGCGCAAGCCAAGACGGCCGCGATTGTATTCGTGGTATTAAGGCCTGCGGTGGTTATGGACTTGGTGCCGTTGTTGAAGAGCGTTAGCGTGTTGGCGCTGGTGATCGTGTACCCGTTGGTAGCAAAGATGATCGCGTTGACCGAAGGCGGTGTACCGAAGGTGACCGTGCCGGGCGTTCCCGCGAAGACTCCGACTCTCGTCGTGCCCCACGTCGTCAGCGTCCCAGTGTTGGCCATGTTCGTAGACCAGTTGGCCGTCGTTGTGTCCCACGTCCCTGAGCCGCCCAGCACGCCGTTGGCCGTTGCATCGGCATCCCAGTAGATTTGGGCCCGTGCTGCACAGGGCACCATCAGACTGCCAATCGTAACAAACGCCACCATCATCGAACGCAAAGCCTGTCTGTTCATAACCCGCACTCCTCTTTCGTTCACCTGATTCCTGATCGTCAGGACATTTCACGACCCGTAAATGACAAAAAACACCATCACATGTGACATCATTTTAGCACAGGTCAAGAAGCGCAAATACTACCCGAATGGGTAGTCGGGTAAAGTGAACGGAACGGTCGTATAGGACGCACAAGCTGCGATTTCTTGTGCATTCCCATGTAGAAGACGGACGCGATATGTTACGCGGTGTCGTGGCAATGCTCAGCGCCACGAGTCCTTGCGACGTTCTCCTATCCGTGATAAAGAAATTCAAAAAGAGGAGATCCTGGTGCCTGAGATCAGCAGATTCCTTGGGATCGTGATTGCGATCTATTGGCAAGACCCCCGCCCGCGGAGCGGGAACAAACGAAGAGGGGTGACTTTTGCAGAGCATAACAGAGGGACAGGTTTTAAGCTTCCTAAAACCATTTGTC
>CAYMLQ010000617.1:0-2377 GCA_964390795.1 uncultured Lentisphaeraceae bacterium | reverse complement strand
GTGGCGCGCGGGGCCGAGGGCGGCATGCGCGACGCGCTCTCGGCGCTGGATCAGCTCATCTCGTTCAAGGGCGATTCGCTGACCGAGGATGACGTGCTCGCGGTGTTCGGACTGGTTTCCCGCAAGTCGCTGGAAGGCTTGGCCGCGTCGGTGCTGAAGGGCGACATGGGCGAGATCCTGAAGCTGGTGGATATGTTCGACAGCGCGGGCAAGGACATGCGCCGGCTGGTCGTGGAGCTGATGGAGCACTTCCGCAATCTCCTGATTTATCAGTATGTCGGCGAGCACATGGCCAACTTGGACGCCACGCCGGAGCAGATTAGGGCGCTGGAGGCGCAGGCCGCGCTGGCGGAGCCGACGCGCGTCCTGCAGATCGCGGATCTGCTGGGGGAAATGGAAGGGCGGCTGCGCTATGCGCTTTCGATGCGCACGCTGATCGAGATGTCGCTGATCCGCTGCGCCAGGGTGTCGCGGGCGGTCTCGCTGGAAGAGGTGCTGAAGCGGCTGAACGCGATTCGCACCGCCGAGCCTGTTGCTGCGGCTGCGCCTGCGGCACCCGCCAAACCCGCCTCTGCTGGCCTCTACGACGACCCCGCCCTCAAGCAGGTGATGCAGATGTTCGACGGCAAGATCGTCGGCGTTGAGGACGGTAACGACTGAGGGCACACAGGTGTTAGGAGTTAGGGTGCCGGATTTAATCATGTTTAGCGTCGGGGGCCGGTGATATGAGCGGCACGCCGACCATTTCTGTGGATGCCGCTTCAACCGAGTGGGTCGATGAGTTGATCCTGCGTGTCGGCGCCACGCCGGACAAGGTGATCCCGCTGCTGCAGGGGATCCAGGAGCGCTTCCACTACCTGCCCGAGGCATTGCTGCAGCACGTGTGCCGGACCACGGAGATCACGCCCGCCGACCTGACCGGCGTCTCGACCTTCTATTCCCAGTTTCGCCACACGCCGGCTGGCCTGCATTCGGTCAAGGTCTGCGTCGGGACCGCCTGCCACGTCAAAGGCGCCGGTGCGGTATACGACGCCCTGGCCCGTCACCTGGCGTGTAAGGAGGGCCAAGACACGGACCCTCAAGGTGTGTTTACCCTTGAGAAGGTGGCCTGTCTGGGCTGCTGCACGCTGGCACCGGTGGTCCAGATCGACTCGGTCATTTACGGGCATGTCTCGCCGTCAAAGGCTCCCGAGATTCTGAAGAATTTCCTCGCGCAGATCACTGATCAGGCGTCGAGTCCGGAGACCGCGCAGAGCGGTGTTCAGGACTCCGGCGAGATCCGCATCGGACTGGGCTCCTGCTGCGTGGCAGGCGGCAGCGCAGGTGTCTTCCAGACCGCGCTGGATACGGTCAGAAGCCTCGGCATCCCGGCCCAGGTCAAACAGGTCGGATGCGCCGGCATGTGCCATCGCACGCCGCTGATGGAGATCGTACACGCCAACGAGAGCGCGTCCTCCTTTTATGCGAACGTCACGCCGGAGGCGGTCGCGGGAATCATCCGGCGCCAGTTCCGTCCTCCGTCGCTGGAGGGCCGCGTCAAAGCGTGGCTGCAGGATCGCGTCAGCGACCTGTTCGCGCCGCCCGCAGAGTATTCGTCGCTGCCGAAGTACGATCTCGACCTGCGGGACAAGCCCGTGGCCGATTTTCTGGGCAAGCAGATCCGCATCGCCACGGAACACTACGGCCAACTTGACCCGACTGACCTGGAGGAGTATCTCCGGCACGACGGCTTCGAAGCTCTTAAAGCTTGCCTGGTCTCCCTGTCCCCGCAGGAGGTCGTCGCGCGCGTCCTCGCGGCGGGCCTGCGTGGTCGGGGCGGGGCGGGGTTCCCGACGGGCCTGAAGTGGCAGCGGGTCAGGGAGAGCAACGGTTCGAAGGTCTTTATCATCTGCAACGGCGACGAAGGCGACCCGGGCGCCTTCATGGACCGCATGCTGCTCGAGTCCTTTCCGTACCGGGTCATCGAAGGCATGCTCATCGCCGCTTTTGCGGTGGGAGCCAGCGAGGGGCTCTTCTACATCCGCGCGGAGTATCCGCTGGCGCTTGTCCGGATTCGCGCGGCGCTCGCGCAATGCCGCGCGCGCGGCCTGCTGGGGCAGAACATCCTGGGCTCGGCGTTCTCCATCGACTTTGAGATCAAAGAGGGGGCCGGCGCCTTTGTCTGCGGCGAGGAGACCGCCCTGATCCGCTCGCTCGAGGGCGCCCGGGGCATGCCGCGCCTGCGGCCGCCTTACCCCGCGCAGCAGGGGCTCTGGGGAAGCCCCACGCTGATCAACAACTGCGAGACCTTCGCGTCGGTTCCCTGGATTCTTCGCCAGGGCGCGGAGCGCTTCCGCGCCATCGGCACGGCCCGGAGCGCCGGAACCAAGGTCTTCTC
>CAYMLQ010000616.1:0-2378 GCA_964390795.1 uncultured Lentisphaeraceae bacterium | reverse complement strand
CAGAACAACAACGTCGGCAACAACTTCCCCTACACCTTCTTCGGCCTCGTGCCCGGCACGACCAAGGCCCAGGTGCGCCGCTGCCTCGAGAACTGGAACAAGGGCGACAACGGCATTCTCGACATCTCGCAGGCCTATCGCCTGAAGCCCGGCACCGGCTGGCTGGTTCCTCCCTGCGTGCTGCATGCGCCGGGCTCGCTCTGCACCTATGAGCCGCAGTGGGGCTCCGACGTCTTCGGCATGTACCAGAACCTGGTCGAAGGCCGCGAGGTGCCGTGGTCGCTGCTGGTCAAAGACGTGCCAGCCGAGAAAAAGTATGACCTCGACTACATCGTCGAACAGCTCGACTGGAAGCAGAACACCGACCCGAACTTCCACAAGAACCATTACCTCGACCCCGTGCTGGCCAGCGGCTCCGTTGACGAGGGCTACCTCGACAAGTGGATCTGCTACGGCCGCATCAAGGGCTGGCAGTGCGTCACGGCCAAGGAGCTGACCGTCCTGCCTGGCGCGACCTGCACCATCAAGGACGGCGGCGCGTACGGACTCATCACCGTGCAGGGCAAGGGCAAGATCAACGGCCAGCTGCTCAGCAGCCCCAACCTGATCCGCTTCACCGACCTGACCGACGATGAAGTCTTCGTGGTCGACAGCGCGGCCCGCGCGGGCGTGGTCTTCGAGAACACCTCCAAGACCGAGCCCCTGGTCATGCTGCGCTACTTCGGGCCTGAGGTCAACCCTGACGCGCCGGACGTGGGAGGCAAGAAATGAGCCGTGCCTACGCCAATAATTTTCCGAAACTGCACAACGCCACCTGGCCGGGCGTGGTCGGCAAAGGCCCCGGAACGCCCGAGCCGCTGATCGGACTGGAGACCATGCTCGACCTGACCGCCGCCGCCGAAGTGAACGGCGTGCGGTTCGACGGCGTGGATCTCTTCCTGTGCGCCCCGCACGTCGACATCGACTCCTCGGACGCGGACCTTGACGGCCTCGCCTCGTCGCTGCGCAGCCGCAGCCTCGTGGCCGGCTCGCTCGTCGCGCCGGTGTGGCCGCCCGCTGGGGGCGGCACGGCCTTCGGCGACGCCGCCGCGCGCGACCAGTTCGTCGCGCAGGTGCGCAAATCCTGCGTCATCGGCAGGAAGCTGCGCGACCTCGGCGTGCGACCCGACGGCGTGATCCGCATCGATTCGGCGGGCTCGCCCGCCGACTGGGCGCGCGACCCCGCCGGCAATACGCGGCTGGTCATCGACACCTTCTCGCGCGCCTGCGATGTTGCCGAGGAGTTCGGCGAGCGCCTGGCCGCCGAAGGCGAAATCTGCTGGGGTGGCATGCACTCCTGGCGCACGATGCTCCAGGTGCTTGAAGGCGTGGGACGCCCCAAGACGCTCGGGTTTCAGGCCGACATGGCCCATACGCTGCTCTACCTGCTCGGCTTTAACGCGCCGGAAGACAGGCTCGTGCCTGACCGTTTCAACTGGGGCGACAGCATGGCTTTTTGCGCCGCCTACACCCGGCTCGCCGGCTTGCTGCGTCCGTGGACCATCGACTTCCACGTCGCCCAGAACGACGCCACGGTCAAGGGCCAGGGCACGCACGACAAGACCGGGCGGCACTGCCTGCCGAACGATCCGAACGGCAAACTGGACATCGTCTGGTCTGCGGGCCAGTGGCTGAACGACGAGGCCGGAAACCCGACCAAGAAGATCCGCCACCTCTGCTGGGACGGCTGCATGTTCCCAAACGAGGTCATGCTCAAACCCGAAACCTGGAACGCGATCCTCTCCGCCATGATCGACGTCCGCACAGCCCACGGCTGGCGCGAATAAGGCCACCTTCGAGGGAATCGAGAGAATCGACAAAATCGATTCATTCGACTCCCTCGATTCATTCGATTCTCTCGAACCAACAAAAGGAATCCCCAAAAATGTCTTCTCCAAAAACACTCAACGTCGGACTCATCGGCTGCGGCTTCATGGGACGCACCCACTCGAACGCCTACCGCAAGGTGACCAACTTTTTTGACCTCGACCGTCAGCCGGTGCTCAAGGCGATCTGCGACTTCAACGGCGATAAGGCCGCCGCCTTCGCCAAACAGTGGGGCTACGAGTCCGTCGATACGGACTGGAAAAAGCTCATCGCCCGCAAGGACATCGACCTCATCGACATCTGCCTGCCCAACAACCTCCACATGGAGGTCGCCGTCGCCGCGGCCAAGGCCGGCAAGATGATCATCTGCGAGAAGCCGATCGCGCGCGACGCCAAGGAAGGCCTCAAGATGGTCAAAGCCGTCGAGAAGGCCGGCGTGGCGAACCTGGTTTCGTATAACTACCGCCGCATCCCCGCCGTCACGCTCGCCAAGCAGCTCATCGACGAGGGCC
>CAYMLQ010000615.1:0-2390 GCA_964390795.1 uncultured Lentisphaeraceae bacterium | reverse complement strand
TGTGTTCGCGTCGCTGGAGAACGGCTGCCGGGCGACGGCGCCATATCCGTGCTCATAAAGACAGACGCGACCTGGCGTGTCAAAAACCGACTGCTTTATCGAGATTGTCACGCAATAAGTTCACCGAGTATTTAGGTTTTACCTTCGCGCCGAGTGCTTGTCTGCGCTTGGCAAAGAGCGAAACGCCGAGTTTGTTTTTGATCCATAGCTTTACGTCGGCGCAACGGACCGTTTCTACCGCCTGACCCACTTTTGTCGAGGTCAACTGCCCAGTGAATACGGGAATAGTGAGGACCATTTTCCCGACACCCTTGATCGATGCGCGTTGGCTGAACGTCTTATACTTGCCGAAAACCGACTCGATGATATCAGACGTTCCCAGCCATTTTCCCTCCGTTGGCAGAGCTGCCGTTTGCTCGTCGAAGAATAGCAGGAGTTCCGCTACCACCTCGGTGGTTGTTCCCCCTGGCACATTCAGCTTTTTCAGCCGCCTGATGAATCGGGCTTTGCTTCGTTTGTCCAGCCCGTTCTTCTTCACTTCAGCCTTGGCGGCCTGCAGCAATTTCACCACCATTCCCCATAAAACCAGTTCCGTGGAGAAGCTATCAAGCCATCCAAACGCCTTCCCAAGCTTTGCCTCCTCCTCGTGTCGCGACGGGTCGAGCCGCACTTTTGCGATGTGCGCGACGACCGCCTCGGCCCAGGTGGCATAGGCGGCAAGGTTAAGCCACCTGGCTTTGTCCGACGGCTTGGGCGGGGCCAAGTACCCGATGTCGGTTTGCAGTACAAGGCGTTTCGTCTCCACACATTGACGAACAAACCTCTCCCAGCCGCAGTCATCCTTGAGAAGCAGCTTGAGGATGATCGCAGCCTTATGGGTGATGTCATATGTGTAAACAGGCTTGACGGGTAGCATGACGATGAAATCCTCAACTCCTTTCTTGATGTCGGGGCCATGGTCCGTTATAACCTGAACCGGGGCACCAGCGACGGCGCAGATTGCGGCAAGGGTTTCTGTAATTTTCGCCGCGTTCATCTTGTCTGTCACGAAGATCCCGAGGACTCTGACACTCGCGTGGCTCACACGGCAGCGTTGTTTCCTGAATTCCGTTAAAGGGAGGCCGAGTACCAGAAGGCATTTCTGTGTGCCAAATTCCACCATGTGGTCGAGGATGAAAACCCAGTCGTTTCTTTTCTCGATGCGTTCCGTCACCCGCGCCACGCCGTATTTCAGCGTCCAGTTCTGAATGCTCATGTGACTCGGAGTTTTCAGCCCATGGATGGCGGAAAACTCCTTCATGACAGCGGAGGCACCGCGCAGACTGCAGCGGCAGAACACAACCAGCCTGACGCAAAGCCATATGGTCAGCAGTGGATGGGTGTGTCGGGCGGGCTTCTGGGGCGGCGGCGGTGCTTTCGTGGCGGGCGCTGTCAGGCCTTTTTTTTAGCGGCGGCCAGTTCATGTTCCAGGCTGGAAAGTTGCTTCGCCGCCGTCGCACGGCTCTTTCGCAAGTCAAGAGCCTCGGTGCGCCACTTATCCCTGCTGGCGATCAGGTCGCGCTTCGTGATTCTGGCCGTCTCAAGCTCAGCGCGGCGCGCCTCCGCCTTGGCCTTCCACTGATTTCGGCTGCCCTCCAGCTTCCTACGGATGGGGGCGAAGGATGGCGGAGGCGAAATATCAGCGACGATCAAATCCCGAATAATTTCCGTCACCTTGCCGGTTCCTTCCGCACGCCATAGCTCCATGGTGGCCACCGCAATGTCCGAAAGCAACTCCTTGGCGCGCTGAAATTCCGCACACATGTTTTCAATCGCATCTGCATCCCCTTTCGCCACGAAGAAGGTGCCGGTGATACCTTTCTTGCCAACACACAAGCGATGATAGGGACCGTGCTTGACCGGACTGACCTTGTCTTTGCAGCGACACCCCGCTTTGCCGCACACGTTGCCCCGGCTCTCCAGTGTTCCAGGCAGCATTGCCCCCAGGCCGTGCAGCTGTTTGTATAGCCCGCGCAGTTTCGTCTCGGTTTTTTTCATGGTCACTCCGGTATATGCTTATGTATATCGGAGTCTAGCCCAAAAAACCCATATTGCAAAGCCATTTTTGTTATTTAATGGTGAATTTAAGCGCCGCCGTTAGGCCGATTCTTTACACGCCAGGTCTGACCTGTCGGACTCGTCTGACTGGTCGGATGCGGCGGGGGTGTAGGGAACTGAAGCCATGAGTGCCGTCCGCTCCGATCACTCTGGCGCGGCCGCGGCGAAGGTGTAGAGCCGGGCATGCCGCAGGTGGAAACGCAACCGCAGTGCGTGCCCGGCCAGTGCCGCCAGACTGCGCTCCCCCGGCCAGCGGACCAGTCCCGGGTCAACCCGGCAGCGACAGTGCGTGT
>CAYMLQ010000614.1:0-2394 GCA_964390795.1 uncultured Lentisphaeraceae bacterium | reverse complement strand
GCCCGTGTGGCACCCGGACGTGCGCTTCTTCCGCGTCGCCGACGCGGACGGCACGCCGCTCGCCTGTTTCTTCATCGATCCCTACAGCCGCCCGGAAACCAAGAGCGGCGGCGCGTGGATGAACGCGTTCCGCACGCGCGAAAAACAGGCCGACGGAAGCGTGAAGCTCCCGATGGCCCTGCTCGTCTGCAACCAGAGCGTGCCGGTGGGTCGCACGCCGCCCGTCATGCGCTTCAACGAGGTGAACACCCTTTTCCACGAGTTCGGCCACGCGATCCAACACATGCTCACCACCGTCGAAGAACCCGACGCCTCGGGCGTCAACGGCATCGAGTGGGACGCGATTGAGATCGCCAGCCAGTTCATGGAGAACTGGTGTTACGACCGCGCCACGCTCAAAGGACTGAGTTGCCATGCCGAGACCGGAGAGACGCTGCCCGACGACCTGTTCGACCGGATCGTCGCGGCCAAGAACTACCGCGCAGCGGCCGCCGTGCTGCGGCAACTCTACTTCGCCGCGACCGATATGGACCTCTACGCCCGCTACCCGCGCCCCGAGTGTCCCGACGCCGAGGCGGTCAAGCGTTTCAACGCCGCGCGCTACGCGCCCACACCGCTGCTTCCGGAGGACCGCTTCCTCTGCTCCTTCGGCCATATCTTCGGAGGCGAATACGCCGCGGGCTACTACAGCTACAAGTGGTCCGAAGTGCGCTCCGCCGACGCCTTCGCGGCTTTCGAGGAGGCCGGGCTTGACAACGAAGCTGCCGTGCGCGCCACCGGTCGCCGGCTTCGCGACACCCTTCTCGCCTTGGGCGGCGGCACCGACCCTGCCGAGGTCTTCCGGCTTTTTCGCGGGCGCGCGCCCTCCATCGTTCCGCTGCTGCGCCACTTGGGGCTGAGTAAGGCTGCGAACAAACCGAAGGGGTAACTGTTTCATTGAGAGTTGAACGTTGTGAGTTGAGCGTTGAACGTTCTCTCGAATTCAAACGCTCAACGTTCAACCTGAAGTAATTGCCCGTCTCACCTAACGTGGGTTTCGCCCACAACCCAGAAGCCTCACCGCAATTTTGCACGCGAAGACCCGGAGACCCAAAGATAAGATAGGAACGCCGAACAGTGAACGCTGAAGTTATCGAAGTGCTTCTCCAAACTTTGCGTCTTGGGTTCTTGGCGTGAGACCTGTTGTTTTATACGTCGCTGTCCTCGTGTCTTCGTGGTGAAACAACTTGTTTTTTTTGGCCTTGTCGGCCTGTAAGGCACTAACCATGCAACGGCTTAGTCCATTCAAACGGTTCCACCGGCTCGCCGAGGCGGCGGCCTTTCTCGGCGTGCTCTTCACGATAGCGGGGCTGCTGGGCCGCTACGCGTGGTTTCTTGAGATCTGCACCCACTTCAAGCCCCATCTCGCAGTCTGCTTCCTGTGCTACGCGTGCGTCGAACTCGCCGCCCGCCGCCACCGCCTCGCCGCCGTCAGCCTCGCCCTCTGCGCAGTCAACGCCCTTCCCGTCCTCCTCCTCTTCTTGCCGACCGGCGCACACTCCTCCCCTGCAGGGGCACGCCCTGACGTCAGTCTCCGTATTCTGCAAGCCAACATCCTGACCAGCAACACCAACGCGCCCGCCCTGCTTGCGCTCGTCGCGCGCGAGAATCCCGATGTCGTCGTCCTTCAGGAACCCGACGCCTGGTGGCTGCGCCAGCTCGCGCCGCTCACCAACGCCTATCCCGTCTATGCGGCGCTGCCGCGCGACGACAACTTCGGCGCGGCCATCTACTGCAAGTCGAACGCGCTTTCCGCCGCGATCTTCCACCTGAGCGACCCCGAAGGCGCACCTTCCTCCCTTGCGCGGGCCGCCGTCGGAGGCAAGACCCTCACCATCGTCGGCACCCACACGCTCGCGCCCTACAACGGATACATGTGGCGCGGCCGCAACCGCTTCACGCTCGAACTGGCAGAGACCCTCCGGCACGTCGAGGGCCCGCTGGTGGTGACCGGAGATTTCAACAACACCCCGTGGTCCGCGACCTTCCGCGCGTTCCTCCTGGCCAGCGGCCTCCGCGACAGCGCGCAGGGGCATGGCCCGCAGCCCACCTGGCCCACCTCATCGCTTCCTCTGATACGCATCCCGCTCGACCACTGCTTCCACAGCGACAGCGTGCGCGTCCTCGCGAAGCGCCCCGGCCCGGACATCGGCTCAGACCATCTGCCTCTCATCATCGACGTGGCCTTCTAGCGGCCTCCGAGGCTCTTCAGCAACCACGCGATCGTCTCGCCGAGGTCGTGCATATTCTGCACGGACTCTTCGTCGTTCTCGACATCGCCGGCCTCCAACCCCACGCCAAAGTTCCAGTAGGTCGAGCCCGGCACGATCATGCGCGACATCAGAAACATGTGGT
>CAYMLQ010000613.1:0-2411 GCA_964390795.1 uncultured Lentisphaeraceae bacterium | reverse complement strand
TTTTTCCGCCCGCATTTTCAAATCGCCGCTTTCACTACATTTTCACGCAGCCGTCGTACAGGCGGTTATTCCCGAGTATCAGAAATCCAAGGCGGTCACCGGCACCGCCTGTGCCGATGGTTCGTGCGCGGTGCCCGCCGTCAAGTAGTCCAGCTCAACGATCCACTATTTCCGCCGCCGCTGGATTCTATTCCACGGCGGCGGCATCGTTTTTAGAGTGCAGTAATTCGCTTGTTCTGCTGCAGATAACACATTTCTTATCAACACTGTTGCAATTTCAGCAACACTACTGTAAATTATTATCCGTCAACTCACACAGAAGCGAGACAAGTGAATGGCTGAAATGTGGGACATAAGTGACGCTCTGGCCGAGAACAACAGGTTCAAGGCGTTCGGCAAGAAACATCCGCTGGAATTGGCGGCCTGCTTCTCGAACCTCGACCATATCGTTGCGTTGCTGAACCGGCATGGGAACGTCGGCGCTTTTCAGGTCGGCTTCTTCCGTTCCGAAGGGGAGAGCGTCTACCGGATCGGCCAGACTGGCGTCAAGCATGCCGTTGAAACGCGCCTGTACGTGTACGTCTACACCATCGAGCGCACCCTGTATGTCCTCACCATCGGCGACAAGACGCAGCAGGCGGACGACATTCGCCGCTGCAAAGAAATCGTAAGAACGTTTGAAAAAGGAGCACACCATGAGCAAGAAAAACACGACCACGGCCATGCTGGCGGCAGAGCTGGCAGGTGACCCAGAGGTCAAAGCGCGTGTTGCGGCTCATCAGGCCGAGACGCGCTTCGTGCGGACGCTGATCGACATGCGTGTCGAGAAGAAGCTGTCGCAGCGGGATCTCGCCAAAAAAATGGGCGTCGGCCCCAGCAAGGTCTGCCGCATGGAGGCCTGCAACGACAAGGAGCTGAACTTGGGCGACGTGATGCTCTACTCGAAAGCCCTTGGCGTGAACATGTCCGTCCTGTTTGACGATCCGGCGCTGCCTGCGGCGGATCTCATCAAACATCATGTCTTTGCCGTGCACGATTTACTCGAGAAATTGATGAAGCTCGCCCACACAGTCGGCGGTGATGACACCATCTCGGGCAAGATCAAGCAGTTTTACGGCGAAGTGCTTTTCAACTTTACACTTGGACTCGGCAGCAGTTTCTCGAAACTGCCAGGCGGATCACCTATCCGGCTGGATGGGGCGGAGCCAACCAAGTCAGTCTCTTCCGCAAAAAGCGCCCCGGCGCGTCTCGCCGTGAAGGCGTGACCGCTGACAGGCGTTTGAGTGATGATTAGCCATGGCTACGCTGGCACAGTCAAACAAACACCTGCGCGACAGAGAAGCGACCCTACTCCGGATCGTTGAGAACGTCCGCCGTCTACGTGTGGCCATCCGCTGCCCGCATGGCTGACGAGTCGCCCGACGGTCTCACATGGCGCTTCAAAAAACTTCTCGCCTCCATGCTACCAGACCCGGATGCTATCAAAGCAGATGCCACTGACGAATTTGCCCTGCCTCCAGTCTCCCTCGCTCCCGTTCTGGACAAAGTGAGTGACGCCGTCAGCCGGAATCTGGAAGGGCCGATGCGCCACCGCATTCTGGATTCCCTCAGACGCTACGCCGAGGGCGCCTCGATCCGCGACATCGAGGCAGCCACCGGCCAGCCCCGCAGCGGCGTGTCAGGCGACCTGCACCGCGCCGAGGAATTGTCGAATATCTACTTCATGCCCAGTGCGACAAGAATCGGATCCAAAAACAAAATCTCTCGCCTCACCCGCCAAGTCCGGGGACGCGGGATCCGCGCCGCCAGCGTCTTGGACTGGCACGCCCTGCGCGTCACCTGGGTCACGCTGGCCCTTTCTGCCGGCGTCCCCATGGAACTGGTCAAACTGGTCACCGGGCACAAGACAGTGGAGGTTGTTCTGCGCCACTACTTCAAACCCGGCCGCGATCAATTGCGCCTGGCCCTCCAGGACAAGTTGCCCATGGTTCTGACAGGTGTTGAGGAACCGAAAGCCGATGATCCAAAAATGAAAAGGTCTGTCAAATCCCTCGCCGCCAAGGTGGTCTCCGGCACAGCCACGCCAGAAGAGATGAAAAGCCTCTCAGAACTCCTCTCCAACATGTAAGCGTCGCCGCAACAATAATATGAACACACTCTTTCAATCCAGCAATAAAAGGACATTCGCATCGGAATGTTATGCGTTCGCCCAATCCTGTAAACCAACCGACTATCGTGCCGGCGTCCTTGCGGAACTGACAGCCTCCTCCATTCGGGCAACCTCTTCGTCTGAGAGTTGCTCGAAATGACTGGCGCGCTTTCGCGCGGAAAGCCGGCCATTATTCTGGAGACACGCCCGGATGAACAGGTCGATCCGCTGGTCCGGCATATCGACGATTTCCTGGAGGGCC
>CAYMLQ010000612.1:0-2414 GCA_964390795.1 uncultured Lentisphaeraceae bacterium | reverse complement strand
ACCGGGGCAAAGCCCGCCCGCTCCGCCGCGCCCGTCACGACCACGTCGCACCCCATCGCCGTGCGGAGTTCGTTGCCGCTGATCCGGTAGGTCACATCCTCAAACAGGTTTTTGGTGTAGCGCATCGGGATGCCGAGCTTCTTTGAGAAATGCTCATAGAGCGAGGCGCAGAATTCGAACTGCACCGGCACGCGGTCCGGCAGGCCGGGCGCTCGCTTGAAGGCTCTCATCACTCTCTCACGGGGTGTCATGGTCATCTGGGTCTCCTCGTCTATAACTTCAATCTGATTAGGATTAAGATTACGATTAGGATTATGAGGACTGTAGACTATTCGTAATCGTAATCTTGCTCGTAATCTTAATCGTTCAAATACCGTTTCCCGCCTGTTTTTGCCCACTCCAGTGGGCCGTGGCCTTATTCGACGTTCAGCGTTCGGTCACTCAATCGGCGTGGAACATCTCCGTGATCGGCACGCACACCGGCGAACGGTCGGGATTGGTTTCCATAATGTCCGCCATGAAATCCCACCATTTGCGCACCACCGGGTTCTGCGGCAGCCGGTCGGCTGTGCTGTTGTCCGACAGTTTCTGCACGGCGAACAGGACCAGCGTTTCTGCATCCAAAAAGATCGAGTAGTCGGAGACGCCTGCCTCGCTGAGCACGCTCGACAGTTCCGGCCAGATCTCGTCGTGCCGCTTCTGGTATTCGGCCTCACAGCCGGGTTTCAACTTCATCTTGAACGCGACTCGCTTCATGTCACCTCGCTTTGATTGAATTCAGTCCATTGCCCATATTATCACCGGAACTGTCACGAAAGACCATACGGTTTCTGACCAATCTTTTATGTTTTTTGACCATTCTAGTTGCATCGACAATCATGTCAGGTGTATCTTTCCAACCGTGAGCCCAGAACTTCTCTAACTTCTTTATGTCATGCCTCACAAATCACATTTCCGTTATCTGCCCGTGCTGGCCGCACAACGGCAATGGGGCTTCTATCTGACCGACTGCGGGTATGCCCGGATCGATCCGGGTGTCCCCTACCCGCCGAGCGGACACCCGGACTTATACGCCTTCGACTGGAAGCAAGGACGAACGCTCAACGAATATGACGTGATTTACATTACGCGCGGACGAGGCACCTTTGAAACCCACGTGTCAGGTCGCCACGCCATCGAGGCCGGAGACGTGTTTGTGCTCTTCCCCGGCGTCTGGCACCGGTACATGCCGGATCCGAAAACCGGCTGGGACGAGCAGTGGATCGGTTTCAACGGCACGCTGGCCAGCCAGTTGATGCGCGCGCCGTTCTTCCAGCAGAAAGAACCGGTTCTGCGGATCGACGTAGACGAGGCGTTGCGCCAACGGTTCATCACCTTGTTCAACGACATCAAACGCGACCCCGCAGGCGCTCCCTTTTCAGGAACCAGCAAAATTATTGAGATCTTGGGCCTCATCCAAGAACGTGCCCAGAGCGCTGGCGCGAACGGACGCGTGTCAGACGTGATCCGCGAAGCGCAGAACCGCATTCTTCAGCAGTCCGCGCAAGACATCGATTTCGCCCTTCTGTCCCGCACGCTGGGCATCAGCTACACCACCTTCCGCCGCCGCTTCAAGCAGCAGACCGGCGTTTCGCCCGCTCAGTTCCAGAACGCGATCCGGCTCAACCGCGCCCACGACCTGCTCGCGACCACCGACCTGCCCATCACCGAAATCGCAACTCAAACCGGGTTCGAAACCATTTTCTATTTCTCCGAATTCTTCAAGAAGAAGACGGGGCAGGCACCCAGCGACTACCGCGCACAGTCACGGGGTTCTTAAGGGCGTTAGCCTGCGTTCTCCGGCATTCAATGTCCCATCCCGCCCGCGCCGAGTTTCTCAAGGCAGTCGCGCGTCTCGGCTCGCACGATCTCCGGCGTGCCGAACGGCAGCACGCTCTGGTTGTCCACACCGCCATGGAAAATCACCCGGTCGCCGAACTCCTTCTTACGTCACTTCATCCGAGCTGGCGTCACAAAGGGTATTCCCTTCCACTCAGCTAGGATCTTCAGGTATTGGTAGGGATCAGCCCAAGTAGAGGATGGCTCGACGACCGTTGTCTCCGGCCATTCGTTGAAGCTGGTGACCAGAATCGCGTCCGCCCGGGCGTCGGTCGCGGCGCGCAGATATTCGCGTAGTGTCGCTCCCTCGTCGCGCGGGATCACGAAGAAATCATCCGGCCGGAACCCGCTGTTGTCGTGCCCCGGATGGACCGGGAGAAATACCTTCTTGCCCTTGGCGTGCGCCGCCTCCGCCACGCGGCGGTAGTCGGGCAGCAAGTCGTCGTAGGCCCAGAGCCGCTTGATGAGCACTTTGTTGACTTTTCGGGGTGTATTCCACTTCAGTTCCAGTTTCGGATAGTGAATCTCGCCCCACC
>CAYMLQ010000611.1:0-2430 GCA_964390795.1 uncultured Lentisphaeraceae bacterium | reverse complement strand
TCAGACCTCCTGACATAGCCCCCGTCAAAATGTCCGCTTTTTGGTCATTTGGGCAGGGTGGCGACCGAGAAGTGGAGGCGTAGACTTGAGCCCGGGAAAAAGGCCGGTGATCGGTTCAGCTCGTCACATAGGGCGGCAATGGCGCGACTGCGATGAGGGGAACTGAGAGGATGCAGGCGCACGTGGAGTTCGCAATCGGTGACCGTCAGATCGGCGGTGTCCGCCAGAGCGGACTGAATGAGCGTGCGGCCTTCATGGGCGGCCCGCCGGTAGTGGGGTTGGATCAGCGCGACCAAGTCGCTCTCGGCTTGATAGGCGACCATTTTAATCAGGTTCATCAGGTGTTGGCGCTCGGGTGCGAGACGCATGGTCTCTTCACGGACGGCCTGTCGCACAGGGACGCGGGCGGGCAGCGTGGCCCGCTTGGCTTGAAGATCTTTGAAGCGTTGGAGCGCGGAGCGGACGGTCCGCGCCAAGGGGGCTTGGACCTTTTTCAGGCTGCGGATGGTGACGGCGCCGGTCTCGCCCTCGAGTTGCACGAAAGCGCCCAGGCCGTACTCCGCTTGCAGCCGCAGCAGCTCATGGCGCGCAGCGCGGATGGGCTCATCGAGGGCTTTGCGGGCCGGGTTGGGCACTTCGCGGGCGGGATCGTCGGGAAGAGCGTCGTGTTCGGCCAACGCATCCAAGGCGTATTCCTCGGCCAGATACTTGAAAAAGTTTTCCTGCCGCCAGCGCTCGAACATGCGATAAGCGACCTCCAAGGCCGGCAGGTCGCGGCGGGAGGTAAGGACGGCAGTCTGATGACCATGCTCGCGCAGGCGCGTGACTTGGCGCAGTCGCAGCTTGCCCTGCAGGAGTCGCACCTCTTGGTCGGCCAGAACGTAGGCGATGCGGCGGCCGTCCAGACGGCCGGCATGGCCGCGGAAGCGTTTGCGGGGAACCCGAGGAGAGCGGCCTTTGCGATAGGTCAGGACGTCGAAGCCTTGTTCGATCAGCCAAACAAACAGCTTGGGGCTGAAGCCGCCGCGGTCGAAGACGACCGTCACGCGGCGTTTTCCGATCAGAGCGCGGATTTGCTCCAGCACCACTGGCAGCATCTTCACCATACCGGCGTTCGCTTCCGCCGTCACGACGAAGAGCGGGTCGCCGCGCTGGTCGTTGACCCAGTAGTCCGTGGTGGCTGCGACTGCCAAACGGCGCTGCGGCACGAAGGCCTTGGGGATCGTGTGCTTGCCGTGGTAGACGCGGACGTGGCCGTCCACGTAGAGGAAGCCCAGCGCCTGGCCGCGCTGGGCAATGCGCCGTTCGGCCAACGCGCGGCCGAAATCGGCCGCACGACCCATCGCCGCAAGGCGAGCCAGTTTACGCCGCAGCGTCTTCACTTCGGGAGCGCGATCCAAGCCGAGGATCCTTCCGAGCGCGGCTGGAGAGTGTTCCTTCAGCGCTTCAGGCCGCTTGATTCGCAGCAGGGCCATCAAGAGCATCGTCATCAAGCTGGTGCGCAGGCCGTAGAAGGCGGGGGCCAGCGAGCCGTAGATGTCGCGGGCGCACTCGAACACGCCGGTTTGGAGCAATGCCGCGACGGCGAGAAGCACGCCGCCGCGAGGCACGGCGGTCTCCGAGCGGAACAGCGGCGCCGCGTCCTCCAGCATGCCCAAGTACGCCATCAGTCGATCGACCCGGCGGTCGGCAGGATCGTGATCGAAGGAAATCGGCGTGTCGTCCTCAGCGCAAAAAGCGGACAGGTTTGGTCCGCACTTTGTTTCGGCCAGAGGCTCGGCGGGAGTTGGCGGCGCGGCCGCAGATTCCTCCAACGGCAGACGTTCCTGATCGGACTTCGGATCCGTCCAGCCTGCGCGGTAAAGCCGCTTTCGCACTGCCCTCTCGTGAATCCCGAGTCGGCGCGCAATCTCGCGGTTGGAATGACCGTCGCGTTTGAGCCGTTCTACGCTCTGGGCAAGCGTAATGCGCGGTCGGCCCTGCGGGTAACCGCGAGCCTGGCCCAAGGCGGCAAGACCGCCGTCCTCGAAGCGCGCCTGCTCCCGGCGCACCGTGCGGGCGGAACACCCGAAGGCTCTCGCGACATCGTTCTGGTCGGCCCAGCCTTGCTCAACCAGAGCAACCCTCGCATGCGCCTCAGCGAGGCGGTCGCCGACGGCGTATTGCACCAAGACAATGCCCGCGACGATCACCACGCGGTGGCCATCCTGCGTGCGCACCAAGCATCGGTCGTTGACGACCTGTACGCCGTCCGGGGGATCGGGAATGGGAAACAGATCGGCTTGGCCATCGGAGTCGGGCATAGGACTCCGTTGTACCGCAGATCAAAAAAGCGGACAGTTTTGGTCCGCACCCCATGTCCCTTGCAGAAATGGGCTCTGCCCTCTGAAAATCGCGAAAAATTGCCCCGACTATGTCAGGAGGTCTGAA
>CAYMLQ010000610.1:0-2431 GCA_964390795.1 uncultured Lentisphaeraceae bacterium | reverse complement strand
TTTGTATCCGGCAAGCGCCGGAACCCGCAAGCGGCGTCAGCGGTCAAAGACCAAAAAAGACGCCTTTCAGTTGCATTACGATGAGAAGAGTTTACGGCATTGCCCCTGCGTTGACAAGCGGGAAACAAAACAGCGGGAAACAAAACAGTAGCAATTCTAAATTTGGCTTTTCCGTTCACAAACCTGCGCGGAATCTTGCGCAGGGCGCGTCCGGAGGCCGCGCGCCACCCCTGAAAGATGCGCTGCGCGAGGTGGCCCGCGATCTCCGAGCGCGGTTGCGAACGAACGTTGAAGTCAAATTTAGAATTGCTGACAAAACAGTTGGCTCCAATGCGCAACCGTCCTATACTGAAACACCATGCGCTTCTGTGTGAAAACCAGTTCCCTCACCCTTGCCTTGGCCGTCGTCTCCTCGGCAGCCGACGAGCCTAAAATCAAGATCGTTTTTCCTGCCGAGGGCATGTGCGTCGCGACAGAAGCCCGAACCTTTGTGATCGGCTCGGTCACTCCTCCCGATACCCCGCTCACCGTCAATGGACAGGCGGTCACCCCTTGGCGAACCGGCGCCTTCCTCTTCATGGCGCCCGTCACCCCAGGCTCCAACACGCTCGTTGTTCGCGCGGTTACCGCTGAACTCCGCCATACCTTCACCGTTCCCTCCGCCGCTCCCGCGTGGAACGGCCAGGGCCTCCGCGTCCTCCAGCCGCTGCACGCGCTGGGCGTGCAAACCGGGGAGACGGTCCGGCTCGCCTGCCGCGCGCCCGCCGGCATGGCCGTCTTTGCCGCCGCAGGCGAGCGCACGCTTGCCTTGGCCCCGCTAACCAACCAGCCCACCCACTATGCGGCGGACGTCACGTTCACGGAGACCGCCGAGAACGTGCCGGTCACGTTCTTCGCCGACACCCTGCCTGACGCCCCTGCCGCGGCGATCACCGCGCGCTGCGCGTGGCCCACGCTGAGCGTCACCGGCGGACTCTTCGAGGTTCGCGCGCGCTCCGTCCCCGGCGACGGCGACACCTTGGCCATCCTGCCGACCGGACTTTGCGTGCAGGGCGCCGGGTTCACCGGCGAGCACAGCCGCTTCTGGCTGGCGGATCGCCTGTGTTACGTGGAAACACGCCACCTCACCACCGCACCGGCCGCAGACAACCCGCCGCGCGACCAGCCGCTTCCCGACCTCGGTGCGGGCTTTGGCCCCCACCCGCCCACGAACCGCATGCCCGCAGAGCTGCTCATCGTGCTCGACCCCGGCCATGGCGGCCGCTCGACGGGCGCGGTCGGCCCTTCCGGCATTCCCGAGAAACAGGTCACCCTCGAGCAGGCAAAGGTCGTCCAGACCGCGCTGGAGCAGGCCGGGTTCCGCGTCCGCCTGACGCGCGAGACCGATGTCGAACTCGACCTCTACGACCGCGTTCGCCTCGCCTACACGGAACGGGCCGCCGCCTTCATCTCCATCCACTACAACTCTTGCGTTCCCGCCACCAACCCGCGCGAGGCCCGGCACCTCGCCACCTACGCCTGGAATGCCATCGGCGAGCAGGTCGCGCGAGCCCTCCATC
This sequence comes from uncultured Lentisphaeraceae bacterium, assembly GCA_964390795.1. GTDB lineage: Bacteria > Verrucomicrobiota > Kiritimatiellia > RFP12 > UBA1067 > CAYMLQ01. The sequence goes on along the minus strand of CAYMLQ010000610.1, from coordinate 872 downwards.
CGCATGTCGCCGCGGTCACCGCGATCCCCGACGGCGGCGTCCGCACCGCCAGCTTCGCGGTCTGCCGCAACCCCGCCGTGCCCTCCGTCCTGCTCGAACTCGACTTCATCTCGACGCCGGAAGGCGAAGCGTCTATCCGGAGGTCCGACCAGCAGCTCCGCGTGGCCGGCGCAATCCTTGCCGGCCTGCGCGAATGGCTCAATCCACCGTCACAGTAAACGAGTCCGCGCTTGACTTTCAGCCCCGTCCGGTTTACAAGTTTACCCATTCTAACCTTGGAGTATCTGTCATGACAACACGTCGCTCATTTTTGAAACAGACCGGCTTCGGACTTGCTGCCGCAGCCAGTGCGCCCGCCTTGTTCAGTTGCACAGCCCGCGCTCAACTGGCTGCGGCTGCCACCGACAACCCGGCGGACACCTTCCGCGTCGGCATCGCTGGCTACACCTTCAACAAGTTCAAGCTCGACAAGGAAGCCGCGCTGGCCGAAGCGCTGAAGAAGAACCCGCAGGCCACACTGAAGGATCTCCCTGACCAGACGCTCGAGATGCTCAAGCAGGTCGGCGTCCACTACCTGTGCATCAAAGATTTCCACCTGCCGCTCAAGAGCACGGATCAGGAGATCGCCGCGTTCCATGCCAAGTGCAAGAGCTTCGGCGTGACCGGTTACGGCGTCGGCCCGATCTACATGGGCAGCGAAGAGGAGGTCAACAACGCCTTTGCCTACGCCAAACGCGTCGGCGTCAGGACGCTGGTCGGCGTGCCCTTCAAGATGGTCGAGAAGAAGCGCACGGCCTCGCCCGAACTGCTGAAGCTCATCAACGCCAAGGTGCAGGAGTACGACATCAAGTACGCCATCCACAATCACGGGC
>CAYMLQ010000609.1:0-2435 GCA_964390795.1 uncultured Lentisphaeraceae bacterium | reverse complement strand
CGGGATCGACGCGGCGGCGCGTCTCGGTCTCGAACGCCACGCGCGCCTTCTCTTTCTTGACCACCACGCCGTCCACGAGTTGACCGCCCACATCGAGCGCGTAGCCGCTCACCGCCGCGCCGTCGGGCAGCGGAAAAACCAGCTCGCCCTCCAGTTGGCGCGGATTGGGATTGTAGAACGAAAGCGTGGTCTCGACCTCGGCGAAAAGCCCCTGAATGCGGGCTTTGACCGACATCTCGCGCACCTGCATGGGCTCGCCCGCCTGCTGCTGCATGGGCGGAGGCAGAATCAGCCTGGGAAAACGCATCTCCCTGTCAGGCGGCATCGTCTGCGACGACACCCTGGCCACTGCGCACAGCACCACTCCTAAAGCACATCCGACGATCCGTTTCATACGCGCTCCTTTCCGGCCTTAGGCCGTTGACATCCTTGATACGTCTCCGGAACGGGAAATCTTAAAATAGAAACGGGAACTTAATCATGCAGCGCGAGAAACTCTTTGTTCAAGCCCCGCTCAGCCGAAGGCGGCATCCAACTGATCCAGCATCCGCTGTTCCTCTTCGGAAAGTTTGCCGAACCCGAAAAAACCTCCGGCAGCCTGCGCGACGGCCCGCGCGTCAGCCATCACGTCCTCCTTCAGCGCCAGACGCTCCGCCTCGCTCAACTGGCCGCTCAAGGCTTGGATGTAATGCACCCACGCCTCAAGGAGAGCGGGATCGGGTTTGTGCTTCAGCCAGGACGAGACGAGCTTCGGGTTGACGCCCTTGTTCTTCACCCCGGCGCGCTCGACATGCCTGAACAACTCGTCCCGCTCCTTCTCGTGTACTTCGCCGTCGGCCCAGGCGACCTCGACCAACGGGATAACAAAAAGTGTCGCCAGCGCATCCGGATGGATATCGAGCGCGATCAGCTTATCCAGCAACGCGTCGTTCTGGATACCGGAGACCTTGGCGAGGTTGGCCTTGGTCTCCTGCATCTGTTCCAGTTCTCTCCGGGCCTCGATCATGGACTGGTCTTTTTCAAAGAAAAACAGGTCTTCCATCGTCTTTCCTAATCCGCTGGCAAACATGCGCTAACTCCTTCCTTGTCTGATACTGATGACTCCGCAACTGTTCGATACGGCCTTATTCTAATCGATCCCGGCCCGTTTCAGCAACGGCGCGAACGCGTCGATGCGCCGGTCGCGGAAGAACGGCCACATGCGGCGGACCTCTTCGGTGCGGTTCAGGTCGACGTCAACCACCATTGTTTCCTCTTTGTCGCACGAGGCCTGCGCAAGAAACTCGCCTTGCGGCCCGGCCACGAAACTGCTGCCCCAGAACTGAATGCCGTTCGTCACGCCCGAGGGGTCGGCCTCGTAGCCGGTGCGGTTGACGCTGATTACGTGTACGCCGTTGGCGATCGCATGCGCCCGTTGGGAAATGACCCACGCCTCGCGCTGCCGGGCCTTCTCGCCGTCGCTGTCCGTACTTTCCCAACCGATCGCCGTCGGGTAGATCAGCACGTCGGCCCCGGCCAGCGCCATCAGGCGCGCGGCTTCCGGATACCACTGGTCCCAACAGACCAGCACGCCCAGTTTTCCGACCGAAGTCCGGATGGGCTCAAACCCCAGATCGCCCGGCGTGAAATAGAACTTCTCGTAGTACGCGGGGTCGTCCGGAATGTGCATCTTGCGGTACTTGCCCGCGATGCTCCCGTCCTTCTCAAGGACGACCGCCGTGTTGTGGTAGACGCCCGGCATGCGCTTCTCGAACACGGAGAGTACAAGAACCACGCCCAGCTCTTTCGCCAACGCGCCAAACGCCTCGGTACTCGGGCCGGGAACCGGCTCAGCCAGGTCGAAATTCGCCGGGTCTTCCACCTGGCAGAAATACAGCCCGTTGTGCAGTTCCTGCAGCACAACCAATTCCGCGCCCTGCTGCGCGCAGCTTCGGATGCCGGCTTTGAGCTTCTCGACATTGCCGCGGCGATCAGCCGTATTCGCCTGTTGCACGATGCCCGTTTTCATAAGGCTAAGAACCCTTCCGGATACTGCATGGTCACACAGTGCAGCGAGCCGTGCTGCTTGATCAAAGAGGAGCAGTTGATATCGACAACCTCCCGGCCGGGAAACGCCTTCTGAAGCCGGGCGTGGGCGATCGCATCTTTGGGCGAACCGTAGGTCGGCAGCAGCACGGCGCCGTTGATGATCAGAAAGTTGGCATAGGTCGCGGGCAGGCGGTGCCCGTCAGCGACCGCGCAGTCCGCCATCGGAAGCGGGATCAGCGTGTAGGGTTCTCCGCTCAGCGTGCGGAAGGCCCGCAGCTCCGCCTCCATCCGCTTGAGCGCCTCGAAGTGCTCGTCGGCCGCATCGTCGCACGCGACGTAAGCGAGGGCGTCCTCGCTGCAGAAGCGGGCCAGCGTGTCGATGTGGCTGTCGGTGTCATCCCCGGCCA
>CAYMLQ010000608.1:0-2442 GCA_964390795.1 uncultured Lentisphaeraceae bacterium | reverse complement strand
GCCTGACGCACGCGCAGGTACTGTCCGCAGCAGCCGACGTGTACATCACGTCCGGTGCGTCGGTTCAGCTCGACGAGGGCACCAACACGATCAGAAGGCTTTATATCGACGGGGAACTGATGACCGTCAACGTGGCTTACGGCGCGGCCCGGCGGCCCGCCGTCCTGTCCGGCACAGGCTACCTGCTCACGACCGAAGGGGCGAAGCCGAAAGGGTCCGTCGTGCTGCTGCGATAGCCGAAGAGCACGGTTCCGACCGGCCGCAGCTAAATTGTTCGGCTCCACCGCATTACTGGCTAGCATTCGACCAAGTCACCACCTTTCAGTTGCAACCGTTTCCGAAACGCAACATATTTGATGCGTATTGGAAACGAGTTATGAACTGGTTCAAATACAGGAGCAGGATGACCGATCTCGGCTGTTTCAGTATCCATCAGGTCTACGCATGGCAGCCGGAGTTTGACCGCAACAACTTTGTCCGCTGGACGTGGAAAGGATTTACAATCCGTCGTACATCAGCCTGCATTCGGCGCTCGCGTTTTACGGGCTGATTCCTGAAGCCGTTGTACAGATCACCAGCGTGACGTCGCTGAAGACGGACGTCTTCAAGAACGGCTTCGGCGAGTATTCGTATAAGAGTGTTCGGGAGGGCCTGATGTTCGGCTATGTCCCCCTTCCCCTTGCTGATGGCCGCACGACAGCGTACGCCACGCGTGAAAAGGCGCTGCTGGATCTGCTCTACCTGTATCCGTTCTACGACACGGAGCGTGAACTTTCCGAACTCCGGCTTGACGGCGATGTCCTGAACGAGGACTTGAACCGCGCCGAATGGGAGTCGCTGGCCGAGAGCGTTCATTCCGAGAGGCAACGAAACGTACGCAAATGAATTTCACACCTTTCACTATGTGCAAGCTACTGAAGTGAGGGTATCCGCTGATAGAGGAACCATACGACTATGAAAACGCTGAAAAATAGGCCCATTTTGCGAGACAGTGCCCCCATCAGTCGAAGAGGATCATAGGTTGCACATATTGAAAGGTGTGAAAGCCAATAATAGTACCGGCACGACTTGTTTCGCGGTCTTTGTCGGGTTGCATCGCGATTCCACGCGTGCGTCACTCCTGAACAGTCCTCACGGGCCGAGGAGCACACGGTAGAAGCGGCGGCTGAAGTTCGTTGCGGCGAAATCGGTGAAGAGGAACGGCGGCATCGGCGGATTGGTCATCCAGATGGGCGACCAGGTCGTGAGATTGGTCGAGGCAAGGATCGTGTAGTCCGGCCCGCCATCTCCCGCGACGGCGAGGCTGAAGCGGCCGCCGCTTGCCCCTGCGGCGCTGATGACGGGTTGCGCCGGCCGGTTGACGGTGACCCAGACGGTCTGGGTCGCGCTCAAGCTCGGCGTGCCGCTGTCGGTCACCGTTACAACGAGAGCCTGAACCAGAGGCGATTGCGAGATCGCTGGACGCCACGTGAACGCGCCGGTGCTCGCGTCGATCGTCGCGCCCGCTGGAGGATCGACGAGACGGTAGGTCATGACCTGCGCCACGCCGTCGGGGTCTGTGGCCGCATGGGTGAAGGCGAGCGTCTGACCTGCCGTCACGGTCAGATTGGACAACGCGGGCAGGAGCGGCAGCACCGGCGGCCGGTTTGCCGCAAACGCGCCGCTCGGTAAGAAGCGTACCCAGTCAACCGACACGACCGCGTTCGAGGCGGAAGTTGGGTCGATCCGGACGCTGCTCATGTAGCCCGTCCAGTTCGCCTGAGCGGACAGGTCAATCGTCCGCTCGACCCACAGGCCGTCCGGCGGCACGGTGAAATTCACCGAATAGGTGCCGCCCGCTTTCGGGAAGAAGAAGAACTGTGCGCCGCTGGACGCGCCCGGCAGGTGTACGCGCATGCGCACCTGAAGCTGTTTGTAGAGGTCCGCGTTGACGCCGGCCCCGTTGTTGCCTCCGGTGTTGAGGTTGAAGAAGGGGTCATACCCTGTGAGTGCCGTCCACATGCCGTTGGTCGCTGCGGCCTCGGTCAGGCCATGCGGGCTTGTGACGTCGCTGGCGGTGTCGCAGTTCCAGACGCGCACAAAATGCGGCATCGGCACCATCCACGGCGAGACGCTCCCTGCGCCGTCGCGCGAGCGGACGCGCCACCAGTGGAGCCCGTCCAGTTCCGGGCCGACATAGGTCAGATGGGTGGCGCTCTGGGACACCGTCGCCAGCAGGATGTTCGTGAAGCCGAAATCCGTGGCCAGTTGAAAATCGTAGGTCAGCGGCGCGTGGTCGGGCTCGGTGGCGGGCTCCCAGAGGAAAACCGGATTGGGCGAGTTCGCGAGGGTGTCGTAGAAGGGTGCGCGCGGCGGCAGCAGGAGGGGCGCAAGCGCCACATAGTCCACCGCGCAGGTGACGCCGTTGGCATTGACCGGGTCGAGCCGGAAGCGCGTGACCAC
>CAYMLQ010000607.1:0-2444 GCA_964390795.1 uncultured Lentisphaeraceae bacterium | reverse complement strand
CGCACATGTAGCCGGGGTGGTTGACCTTGCTGTTGAGCAGCTCCATGCAGATGGTCACGTCGTGGTCGGCGGCGATCTTGACGGCCTCCTTGAGAACGGGCACGCAGTTGGCCATGCCGTCCGCGTCGCTGATGCCCTGGCGGTCGCCGGCCATGGTGATGACGTTCTTCCAGCCGAACTCGGCCGCGGCGGCGATGTTGTCGCGGAACTGTTTCAGAAAGTCCGCGTGCTTGGCGGTGTTGTTCAGCCCGTCCTTGATGCCGCCCGCGCCGGGCACCATGGTGGCGGCGAGCCCGTGCTCCTTGAGGGCGGGCCAGTCCCCGCGGCCGACGAGGTCCACGCCGACGATACCGAGCGCTTTGACCGTGCGGCAGAATTCGTCCGTGGGCATTTTTCCGAACGTGCCGCGCGTCACGGATTGCCGGATGCGGCCCTTGAGTTTGGGCGCGTCGGTCTGTGCGGCGGCCGGGGCGATTGCGGCGGATGCGGCGGCGGCGGCGAGCAGGCGGAACGAGTCACGGCGGCTGATACCCTTCATAGCGGGAACCTTTCAGTTAAGCGTTGATGGAAACTCTTCGTGCCCACGCAAACGTCAGCAGCGCGCAGACCAGCGCGCCCGTTGCGTTGGCAAGTTCGTCAAACGGATCCATGGAGCGTGTGGTCGTCAGCCCTTGCTGGCAGAGTTCCATCACCAGTCCGAACAGGGCCGAGATCAGTGCGACGCACAGGACGGTGCCCCAATTCGCGCGCTTGTGGACGGGCAGGGTGTGCAGGTAGGCGGCTGTCAGGGCGGCATACATCAGCGCGTGGACAATTTTATCGAGGCCTGGAATCGGCGGCAGCGGAGCTCCGACTTGGCTGAAAAAACGGGCGGGCAAGAGGGAGAGAGCCGGAATGACCAGAGTCATTACAGCGGCGGGGCCGTAGCGCAGCAGCGTCTGAGTGGCGGGGAGTCGGGTCATGTCAGCGTGGCCTGAAGCGAAAGCGTGAGCGTGTGGTGGTCGCCCGGAGCGAGCGTCACCGCACTGTCCCCGGTGTTGGCTGGCTCGAGGCAGAGCATGCCGGTGTACTCGTCGTCGCCGAAGTCGGCCATGGCCCGGGCCTTGGCGATCCAGGGGTTCCAGACCACGAGGCGCTGGGTGCCGGAGAAGGTCATGGCGAGGGCGCGGCCGAGGCCCGTGTCGTGAAGCACGCACTCGGGCTCGGAGGGGGCGAAGAGGCGGTCGGTTTCCGCGGCGATGCTGAGCGGGCCCTCCTGCTTGCCGGCCTGGCCGGTCAGGCGGTCGGTAAAGGGCGCCTCGTCGAGGCCATGCACGCTGACCTTGTCGATCTGCCGCACGCGGAGGTAAGGGTGGAACGCCTGCGTCAGCGGGAAGGGGCGTTCGTCACGATTGACGGTGGTGAGTTCCAGATTGAGGCCCTCGTCGAGCCAGACGCGCAGGCTCAGCTTAAAGGCGAAGGGCCAATAGCGGCGCGTCTGGTCGGAATCGCTGAGCGAGAGGCGCAGCTCGGTGACCTCGCTGGTATACTCCGTGGCCCGCAGATCCCACTGCATGATGCGCGCAAAACCGTGCAGGGGCAGCGCGGCGTCCGGGCCTGGCCCGAACCAGGGCCAGCAGACCGGGATGCCGCCGCGGATCGGCTTGCCGGGTTCGAAGAGCGAGGCTTTGCTGACAAAGAGGACGGGGCTGTGGCCGACCGGACGGTAGCCGAGCACATGGCCGCCGTAGAGCGAGACTTCGCAGGCGGCATGCTTGTTGGCGAGGGCCACGATGGGAAGGCCGGCTTCGCCGGTGCGGAAGGCGATGCGTCCGGGAGCGCCGAAGCGCTGGTTGAGAATGGCGATGTCGGGGAAATTCATCAGCGTTACCTTTCTTTTACGGCAGAGGCCTCTGCGTTGACCGCCGGTGCCGGCTGTGCCGTGCCTGTCCTCAGCGCGTTCGGCAGCACGCTATCCAACAGCCCCGCAAACCAGAGCCCGAGCGCGAGAACGGCGAGCAACAGCAACGCGATGATCCGGTCGCGCGTGGAGGTGTCGTCGGCGAAAGGGTCATTCAACTGCCGTTCGGACTGGGCGGGAAGTGCCGCCTCCGTGGTGAACAGCCGTCCCAACCTGAGCGAGAGCCGCAGGCTGCGGTTGATCGCCCAGCCGCAGGCGTTGAGAATAGGCGCCACATCGCGGGCACGCAGTTTGAACCAGGTCAGGATCATGGAAGGGCCGGAGACCAGCAGCACCAGAACGATGAGCCCCAGCGCGGTTTTCCAGAGCGGCAGGCCCGCCAGCATGCCGACGAAGCCGCTGATAGCGGAGGCGATCAGGCCGACCGCGATGCCGAGGGCGGCCACCGAAGAGGCCAGCGCCGCGCCCTCCATTTTCTTGGGGGCCTCGGCCGGGGCCGCGCCGGCGGTCTCGATGCGTTTGGCGGCGCCGGTCAGAGCGGCGT
>CAYMLQ010000606.1:0-2444 GCA_964390795.1 uncultured Lentisphaeraceae bacterium | reverse complement strand
GGCTCAGGCTCCGCACCCGCCCGACACGTTGCAGCAGCGTCCTCCACGCACACCCTCCGCCCATACCACCTCCAGCCGATGAATGAGTTCTGATCGGCAGAACATAGCGTAGGGCATAGGGTGCTGTCCGGTCTATCGCACGAACGTGTGAAACGAGACCGACGTGACCCTGGTCTCGTCCACCAACGTTCTCGGCCGCGACGTGCTCAGCGTCCGCCCGCTCCCCGGGCCGCCCGCGCAGCCGCGCCTCTTCCTCAAACTCTCGGCGGCTCCGGCCTACTGAGCTGCCTCCCCTCTCGCCGCGCGGCAGCCGCGTGGCGGTGCGGACGCGCAACGAGTCAGGTAAGACCTCGACGCTCGTGCTCGCGATGACCCTGTGGCACATGGAAACGTTCATCGACAGCATGACGCATACGCTCGGGCCGGAGTCGGTCAAGTCGTTCATGCTCTGGATATTCAACACTGTCGATGCCGAACTGGCCCGCCGGATACAGGGTCAGGAGAAGAGGCCAGAAGTCAGTAGTCAGAATAGCCAACAGCAACGCGCATCCTTCTGTCTTCTGGATTCTGGATTCTGTCTTCTCTGGAGGTTCCAATGACGATTCCGCTGAAGAAGTCGGCCTTAAGCGCCTGACGGCGCCACTACGAACGCTTCGCACCCGTTTGTAGTGTGCCCGTGAGGGCATTTTCGTTCGATTCACCGCCGCCCGCCGACTTTTTCAGCGGAATCCATTTTCAAGGGCTGACCCTTGTTGTCCAGCTCCGAGATGTCCCCGCACCAGATGGGATCGGACTGCACAATATCCACGCATTTCCGTCGCTTTCATCGCACCTGACCGACACGCCTCTCTGACTGCGTCCCGCCGGGACATGCGACGGGTGACGCCGTCGACAAGGTACTTCCAGCGATCCGGCCCGCCGCAGTTCTTGTACTGGAAGAAGCCGACGACGGCGGCGTTGCAGTTCGTGTCGAAGCGCACGCGGTACTCGGTGGCCGACTCGAAGCCGGGATGCGCGCCCAGGCGCGATCCGTCGGCGAAGCGGCTCAGGTGGGCCTCGGCGTGGCAGCCGCCTGTGGGCGTGTCCGCCTCTTTTCGCACCATCAGGCACAGACGTTCATAAGTTGTCCTTTTCGTTGGCCGCGGGTGGAACCGGCGGCTGGCGCGTGATAGCGGAGATGTCGACGCGGTAAAGCTGGCGGCCATTGCCGGCGTGGGGCGAGTCGAAGAAGACCCAGCGCCCGTCGCGGCTGACGCGCGGGTGCAGGTCGCACCGCCACTCGCCGGCGTACGCCTTGTCCTGCGGGTAACGGCCGAGCGGCACGAACGAGCCGGTCGGCAGGTGGACGAGGTAGAGGCTTCGGTCGTAGGTGTCGGTGACCAGCCACGCGTTCTGCGTGCCGGGAACGTAGCTCTGGTGCCCGTTCGGCGCCTGCCACAGGGTCTCCTTGGGCTCGCCTGAGCCATCGTCCCCATAGAGGTTGTATGCGCCGTTCGCCCAGATCAGAACGTGCTGCGGGTCGCGCCAGATGTAGTGCGAGGCGTCACGCGCCGAAAGCAGGCGCAAGTCCTTCCCCTCCGCGCCCAGCGTGAAAACCCGTGTCGGCATTCCGCCCGCGCCGGACCAGCGGTCGTAGAGCAGGAAACGCCGTCCGTCCGGGCTCCACTCCAGATGGTTGACGTAGTGTTTGTCCTTAGGCGTCTGCTTCGCATAGGGAACCTTCGCGAGGTCGGCGAGCGAGATCAGCAGGCGCGTCTCGCCGGTGTCCATGTCCATCCGCCAAACGCCGACCTCGGCAGGTGCCGTCTGGCTGGCGTACGGATCCAGAACGCCCGCGTAGCCATAGCCGGGCCGGAAGTCCCACGCGCGGCTGAAGTCCTCGCACACCGCCGTCTTGCCGTCAGGCGAGAGGTGGCCGACCGCGCGCGGCAGGGTTCGCACGGCACGCGTGCGGACGTCCAGCACGCGGCAGACGAAGCGATCACCCTCGCAGTCATTCCAAACCGCCTCGTGCGCGGAGCCGGGGCGCCACTGCAGCATGCACCCCTGCTGCCAGCACCACGCGCGCGTCTCGCCCAGCGCAAGCCAGCGGTTGCCGTCCAGCAGGTCGATCATGCCCACCTCGGCCGCTTCGCCGGGTTTCGGCAGCCGGTGCTCGAACGACGTCCGCAGGGCCAGCAGGTAGCGGCCCGTCGGGTCGAGTTGGTCTTTGTCGTAGTAGCCGAACCAGTGCGCCTGCGGCCCCGCCGTGACGGCAACCGCGCGGTTCGACACCGCCGGCGCGGCGGCCATCGCCTGATACGACCGATAGACCGGCGCGCAACCCGCTGCCGGTTGAGCCAAGGCAGGCCAAGCTGCCAACACAAGGAGCGAACAAACAGATATTTTCATACACTAGCATCCCATAGGCGGGGCACGGACGGCATGCTGAAGCCGTGGCCCCT
>CAYMLQ010000605.1:0-2446 GCA_964390795.1 uncultured Lentisphaeraceae bacterium | reverse complement strand
CCTCGCCGCTGGTCCAGAGCACGCCGACCTTCTTGGCGCCCTGGCGGTTCAGCGCCGGGATGAGAGCAGCGTCCAAAACCTCCATCAGCTTGTCGCGCTTCTCCACGCTGGAACAGACATAACTCTTCAGTTCCACCCACTCGCGGGCGGGTGCCGCAGATTCCTGCGCACGCGCTTCGGACGAAGCGGTCATGGCGGCAAAGGCGGAACAGACTGACACAATGAAACGTCTACGGTTCATAGGAACATCCCCTTTATGACAATACGACAAGTCTCAACTCGTTTCCGAACAGCCCGTATCTTAGCACGCGCCGCGAAAACCCTCAACAGCCGCTACGCACAAATAAAAAGGGTTCCCTCATCTCTTGGGGGAACCCCTATGCGTCATCGCATATGATATCGTTAATCAGATAACACGTCCTTTCGGTTTTGCCTGTCGACTCATCCGGCACGCCTGACTGAGCGCCCGGGATTACCGTACCCCTTCTCTTCTCTTACCTCTTCTCTGTTCCGGCGAAAACGATCCGATCTTTCTAACATTCAGCGAAGAGCGTTTCATTGCCTGAACCTCGTACTGGGAACCGCTCAGCAACACGTCATTGTTATCTTCGGCGAAAGTCGCCGTGCCGGTTGCGTGGTCACTTCCTAAGTCCCGCAAGACACTCTTACGTCTGCTGGGGCGTATCGCCCGATCATCCTGTTTTCGCAATCCCTTCGCGCTGACCCCGATACGTGTCTTGCGGCCAGCCTTCGGACTGCGGAGCGTCGAAAAGATAAATCCTAAAAACCGCCTCCTTTCTCCTAAGTATCCTACCACCTGCACTAAATTCTCAATCGTTGTTCGCAGTATAACCTACGACTTCAGTTCTGTCAACTGTCTATCGAAAAAATCGCTAAAAATCGACTTCGCGTTGCGCGCATGCCCGTGCTATGATTCGCAGGTCTTTCAAGGACTCATAAAGCATCAATCCTCCTTATGCGCGCCTCCATCCTATTTGATATCGACGGCACCCTGCTTTACGCGCGCGGCGTGGGCCGTATCGCGTTCGGCAACGCCTTCCTCGCGGCCTACGGCGTGCCTTATCCCGACATCGCAGTCCTCAGCTTTGTCGGCGCGACCGACTCCAACGTGGTGCGCACTATGGCCGCCTCCTGCGGTATCGCGACGTCGCCCGCCCGCGAGGAGCACTTTTTCCTGCGCCTCGCCCACGACATCGACGCGGCCCTCCACCAGAACAGGCCGCACGTCTACCCCGGCATCCCCGAGCTAACCGACCGCCTGAACCGGCACGGCCACGCACTCGGCATCGTCACCGGCAACGTGCGCGCCACCGCCTGGAGCAAGCTCCGCCATGCCGGACTCGACCACGCCTTCACCTTCGGTGCCTACGGGGACGAACACCACGACCGCACCGAGATCGCCCGCCTAGCCATCAACCGCGCGCCCGCCGGCGCCGTCGCGCGCATGCTGGTCGGCGACACCCCGCTCGATGTCCTGGCCGCCAAGGCCAACGGACTCATCGCCGTGGCCGTCGCAACCGGCTGGGTCTCCGCAGAGGAACTCGCCGCCGCCGGCGCCGACCTCGTGCTGCCCGACTTCGCCGACACCGACGCCCGCATCGCCCAACTCGAAAACCTCCTCTAACCCCACCCACCCCATGCATACTTCATCCGTTTTGTCTGTTGCGTCCGTTCTCTTCCTGTGCCCCGCGCTCCTCTGTGCCGAACCCGCCGACCTCCGGTCTCCGACCTCCGGCGTTCCGGCCCATTTCTACCCACAAACCGACGCCTTCCGCCAACAGCTTGCCTCCGCCCAAGCCCGCGGCCTCACCCTCACCGACACCCACATCCACATCCGCGGCGGCATGACGCCCGAGAAGGCCGCCGCCCGCCAGGAGGCCAGCGGCATCCGCAGCGCCGTGCTCGAGAACCTCGGCCGCGAATGGCCAATCTCCAACAACGTCGCGCTCGCCGCCTTCATCGACGCCAGCTCGCAGGCCCGCGCCAACGGCCAGCGCCTACAGATCGGCGTCCAGGTCAACGACCGCGACTGGTTCAAGCAGGCCGACCCCGCCCTGCTCAAGCGACTCGACTTCGTGCTAGCCGACACCATGATCATGGGAGTCACCGCCGAGGGCAAGCCGCGCCGCCTCTGGCTTCCCAACGTCACCATCGACGACCCCGAGGCCTGGATGAAGGAGTATCTCGCCCACAACCTGCGCATCCTCGACGAGCCGGCCAGCATCCTCGCCAACCCCACCTACCTGCCGCCCTGCATCTCGAACCGCTACGACCAGCTTTGGACCGAGCCCCGCATGCGGCAGGTCATCGCCAAGGCCGTCGAAAAGGGCGTCGCGCTCGAAATCCAGGCCGGCTCCGCCTACCCGAAGCCCGCGTTCCTCAAACTCGCCAAAAGCATGGGCGCGAAGTTCTCCTTCGGCTCCAA
>CAYMLQ010000604.1:0-2459 GCA_964390795.1 uncultured Lentisphaeraceae bacterium | reverse complement strand
TGGAGAACTACGGCCACTGGGGCTTCCCCGGCGAGTCGCTCCAGTACGGCGGCGCGTCCGACGACATCGGCGGCGAATACTGGCTCTGGAACTCGCTCGGCGACGTCGAGTGCCGCCTCGCCACCTCCTGCGGCCACGTCTACGGCAAGAAGGTGATCTCCGCCGAATCCTTCACCTCGGGCAAGAACTTCGTGCAGACGCCTGCGAATATGAAAACGCGCGGCGACTGGTGCATGTCCCAAGGCATCAACCACTTCGTGCTGCACGTCTACACCCACCAGCCCTACGACGTGACGCCCGGCATCGTGCCCTGGTTCGGCACTGACTTCAACCGCAACTCCACCTGGTTCAAGCAGTACGGAAAAACCTGGACCGACTACCTGCGCCGCTGCTGCGCACTCCTGCAGCAGGGTACGCACGTGGCGGACGTCGCCTACTTCTTCGGCGAGGACACCCCGCGCATGAACGGCCTGCTGGAGCCCGCCCTGCCGCAGGGCCACGACTATGACTACATCAACGCCGAAGTGCTACTCACCCGCGCCGTCTGCAAGAACGGACGCCTCACGCTGCCCGACGGTCAGAGTTACCGCGTGCTGGCGCTGCCGCCTTGCGAGACCATGACCCCGCGCCTGATCGAAAAGATCGAGTCCTTTGTCAAGCAGGGCCTCACGCTCGTCGGCAACCCGCCGCTGCGCTCCCCCAGCCTCGCGGACTTCCCCGCTTGCGACGCGGCTGTGCTCAAGGCCTCGCAGACGCTCTGGGGCGACACCGACGCGCCCGTCATCGACCGCGCGGTCCGCAAGGGCCGCGTCTTCCGAGGCCATACGCTGGAGCAGGTCTTCACCAAACTCGCCGTCCCGCGCGACGTCGACTGCTCCTCTAAAGACGTGCTCTGGATCCACCGCACCACCCCAGACGCCGACCTCTATTTCCTCAGCAACCAGACCGAGAAGCCCCTCGCGGTCACGCCCGAGTTCCGCGTCACCGGCCTGCAGCCCGAGCTGTGGGACGCGGTCTCCGGCACAAGCAGCGAGCCCGCGCTTTTCGATACGCTGCCGCAAGCTACCCGCGTGCCGCTGCGCCTCGATCCAGCCGGCTCGGTCTTCGTGGTCTTCCGCAAGCCGCTCGGCAAGCGCATCCCCCTGCGCTCGCTCAGCCGCGACGGCGAGACGCTCCTCTCGTGCGAGAAGGACGCGGCACCCGCCGCCGGCGCGTCCCAGCCCGGCTCGTTCATGCTCGCCGCGCTCGTGAAGCCGGAGCGGGATATTCCGCTGCCGCCGCAGAGCCCGCGGGGCGTCAGCAACAAGGACCAGAATTTTGTGATTCCACCCGCGCACGGCAACGCGTGGGGCGAAGGCCACTCCGGAGCCGGGCTCTCGGTCGGCAGGAACGGCGTCGCCGCATTCGAGCACTGGCATCAGAACATCGCGCCCGTGCTGGTGTGGCGGGCCCCCGCGCCGCTCGACGCGTCCACCCACGTCGCACTGGTTTACACCGCAGGCGTTCCCGCGCTCTTCATCGACGGCAAGAAGGTCCATACCGGCGTGGCCAGCGGCCAGACGCCCCACCCGTCCACCGGCGGCGGCGACGGCTTCGCCGGCGCCTGCGACGGCGTGACCAGCCTGGCCGGAGCCTTCACCGAAGCCGACCTCGCGGCAGCCTCCAAACTCGCCCGCTCGTCCGCGTCTGTCCGTGCCCGCCCGTGCCCGTCCGTGTTCTACGCCCCCGACGGAACGCTGACGCTTTCCGCCAGTGCGCCGGGCGAATACGTGGGCGTGTGGGCCGACGGCGTCAAGCGTGTCTGGCGAGTCGCCGACGCACCCCGCAGCCTGTCGCTCGACAACACCGCTTGGACAGTCACCTTCCAGCAGTCAGCCGCAAACACGCACACCGCGCGCTTCAGCGGCTTGCAGGACTGGAAGGACAGTGCGGACGACCGTGTGAAGTACTTCAGCGGCACGGCGGTCTATGCGGGCCGCTTCTCCTGGGGCGCGCCCAAGACCGGCGCGCGCGTGTGGCTCGATCTCGGCGAGGTGCGCCTGCTCGCCTCGGTCTCCGTCAACGGCACCGCGCTGGGCACGGTCTGGAAGAAACCTTTCCGCGTGGACATCACGGACGCGCTGCGGAGCGGCGAGAACACGCTAGAGGTCCGGGTTGCGAACGACTGGTTCAACCGCCTGATCGGCGACGAGCAGTTTGCGGATGACACCGGCGCGAACGCCAAAGGCGAAATCGTCAACTGGCCCGAGTGGGTGCTCAAGGGAACCCAGCGTCCCGAGCCCCGGCGCGTCACTGTCACCAGCCGCAAACAGGTCGCCAAGGACACCCCGCTGCACTCCTCCGGACTGCTCGGCCCGGTGACCGTCTTCGAAGTGCTCCAGGTCAACTAAGCGGATTAAGATAAACCTAAAAAGAGCAGTTGGATCGGGAACGCAGGACACTTCGTCTCTTACGCTTAG
>CAYMLQ010000603.1:0-2461 GCA_964390795.1 uncultured Lentisphaeraceae bacterium | reverse complement strand
CAGGGCCTTGTCAAACACCTGCCGCGCACCACCTACACCAACATCGCGCTGCTCAACGCCTCCGACCTGGTCCTGCTGGGCGAGGCGCTCGGCGACGCAACCGCCGCCGCCGAAGGCGAGCGCCGACTTGCCCTTTTCATCAAGACGCTCTGGGAGGAGGGCACCCACGAATACGTCAGCCCCACCTACTACGGCGTGGACGTCGAATCCATGCTGCTGCTGGAGACGCTCGCGCAGAAAGAGGAGACCCGCGCCGTCGCGCGCACCCTGCTCACCTTCTTCGGGACGGACATCGCGCTCAACTGGTTTGCGTCCGCCCAGCGGCTCTGCGGCGCGCACAGCCGCACGTACGACTACGTGTACGGCTGCGGCGAACTCGACCAGGCCATGGCCGCCTGCGGCTGGCTGCCGCTTCACGATAAATTCGGCTTCACGACCTTCAGCCCCCTCTACGCCCGCTGGCTTCCGCCCGGCGAGCTGTGGCAGCTCTGCGCCACGCGCTACCCGCGCCTCGTCGAGCAGACCTGGGGAGCCGAACCCTTCCGCAGCCGCACCCACTACGTCTGCGAAGACGTGACGCTCAGCACCGCGTGGAGATCCTATCCAGGCGGGCGCATGGACATCCCCCTGTCCGCCGACTTTCCCGGCACGCGCGAGGAGCGCCAGCCGCGCCTCTCGTTCATCCCCGACGGACGCCAGGATCCCTACGGAAAGAAGCCCGTTTTCGACGGAAAGACCCACGCCAAAGCCTTCCACCTCGACCCCTGGTGGGCGGGCGTGCAGGACGCCGGCGACGCGCTGGGCGTGGCCGTCTACCGCGACTCCGATTTCAGGGACGCCACCGGCACGCTGGACTCCCACCTGCTCTTCCGCAAGAAGCTGGACGCGCTCTGGATCAACGAGAAACGCGTCGCTTTCGACGATCTGAAATCCTCGACGAACGCCGTACCACCCGGAGCGGCCGTGTTTCTGCGGCAGGGCTCCGCCGTCATCGGCATCCGCATACCGTGGACGCGCGGCCAGGACGGCGCCGCCAGCCCGGCCAACATCGTGGATGACAACAACGCGTTCGGCGCGGCGCGTCTGACCGTGTCGCACGTGTGGTTCGACCCGTCGAACCAAACCTCGCGCGCCCAGGCGGGCGTGGCCTTCTGGCTGCGCGCCGGCAGCGGCCTCGCGAGTGACGAGGCCTTCGCCGCGTTCCGCCAAGCGTTCAACGCCGCTTCGGCCGAAGTCGCCGTTACGCCCGACAGCCTCCGCATTCAGGTGGCAGGACTCAGCCGCCCGCTCTCCGTCGCGGCGAACGTGGCGTTCGACCGCGATCCGATCACCTCTCCCGCGCCGCCGCGCATGGTGCTGGGCCTCAACGGGCAGGACTGCGGCCGCGCCGTCCTCGAGACGAGTCCGGTCATACAGGCCTATCTGAAGCTCCGCCGGCCGTCCGCACCCGTCGCTGTGGCTGCCGACCGTCCGACCGTATGGGAGGCGGAGCAGGCGAGCTTCACGGTGCCCTACGAAGTGGACACGCATGCCGCAGCCGCCAGCGGCGGCGCGTATCTCTGGGTGCCGGAGAGCGACGGACACAGCAGCGGAGGCAGCGGACGCGCCACGTACGCGCTGACAGCGGAGGCGGCAGGCAGCTACACGCTGTCCGGACGCGTGCAGACGCCCACGCCGGACGACGATTCCTTCTTCCTCTCCCTCGCTGCGGCAGGCCACGCGCCCCTCCTGCCCGAGACGGCCTGGTCTCCCGGCGTCCACACCAACTGGGCCTGGTGCGATCTCAGCCTGCCCGGAAAGCGCAGCCCCGCGATTCTCTCGCTCCCCCAAGGCACGGTCACCCTCACGCTGCGGCCGCGCGAAGCAGGCTCCAAAATCGACCAGCTCCGCCTGACCCCTCTGCCGCGCCGATGAACGACGAAGAACGACGAAGAAAGGACAACATGACTATCGATACCCCTCCTGAAAGTGACAATCTGTCTGGCTGTGTGGCGCATGATTTCACCAACATGCTCCAGGTGATCCTCGGGTTTGTTGAGATGGCCCTCGAAGGGGTCGACCCGGCATCTGCGCTATATGGAGACCTCGTCGAGATTCGGACGGCCGCACGGCGCTCAACCGACCTGACCCGCGAACTATTGGAGGTCGCCCGCAAGCAATCCGTGTCGCCCAAGGTGATCGGGCTGAGCGATACCGTGGCTGGCATGCTCAAGGTGCTGAGGCGCCTGACCGGCGAGAAGATCGAACTCGCCTGGCTGCTGGCGGCAGGGGACACCTCCGTTAAGATAGACCCCGCACAGATCCATCAGATCCTGACCAACCTGTGCGTCAACGCGCGCTATGCCATTGCGGATGCCGGCAAGATCACGGTCGAGACGGGCGTCATGACCACCGACGCGGCCTGTTGCTCCGGGCATGCGGACGCCGTTCCCGGCGAGTATGTGACGCTGACCGTCAGCGA
>CAYMLQ010000602.1:0-2475 GCA_964390795.1 uncultured Lentisphaeraceae bacterium | reverse complement strand
GAGCGAGACCGAGCTGGCGCGCATGCTCACCATCGAGAAGGAGCTGCAGCAGGCGGTGGTCGGCCAGGAGCCGGCGATTCAGGCGGTCGCGCGCGCGCTGCGCCGGTCGCGTGCGGACTTGAAGGATCCCAAGCGGCCGATCGGTTCGTTTATTTTCCTCGGGCCGACCGGGGTGGGCAAGACGCTGCTGGCCAAGGCGCTCTCGGAGAAGATGTTCGGCGACGACAAGGCGCTGATTCAGATCGACATGTCCGAGTATATGGAGAAATTCACGGTGTCGCGCCTGATCGGCTCGCCGCCGGGATACGTGGGCCACGAGGAGGGCGGGCAGCTCACCGAGCGCGTGCGCCGCCGCCCCTACAGCGTGGTGCTTTTCGACGAGGTCGAGAAGGCGCACCCCGACGTGATGCACATGCTGCTGCAGATTCTGGAAGAGGGGCGGCTCACCGACAGCCTCGGGCGCACGGTGGATTTCCGCAACACGGTGGTGATCCTGACCTCGAACCTCGGCTTCGACTACGAGAAGTCCGGGCAGGGGCTCGGGTTCGTGCGCGAGACGGCGTCCGAGGATTACGGGCGGCTGCGCGACCGGATGATCAGCGCGGCCAAGCTGGTGTTCAAGCCCGAGCTGCTCAACCGGTTCGACGACATCATCGTTTTCAAGAAACTGGACAAGGCCGACGTGGTCAAGATCCTCGACATCGAATTGGGCAAGGTGCGGCAGCGGCTGGAGGCCAAGGCGATCCGAATGGAGCTGGACGCGTCGGCAACGGAATTCCTGGTGAACAAAGGGTTCGACCCCGCGCTGGGCGCGCGTCCGCTGCGGCGCACCGTCGAGCGGTTCCTCGAGGATCCGCTGGCGGAAGAGCTGCTGCGGGGCGTGCTGGCCGAGGGCGTCATCGAGGCGGTCGTGGCCGAGGACAAGCTGGGGCTGGCCTTCCGCATGCGGGGCGAGCTGGCGCTGCGTACCCCGCAGCCCGGCGAGGCGGTCGAGCGGGCGGTCGCCGCCGAGACAAAGACGGAGACCGTCGGCGTGCAGCCGCCGGTCGAGAAGGAGAAACCCAAAAAGCGCGCCCCGCGTGGCAAGAAGAGCGC
This sequence comes from uncultured Lentisphaeraceae bacterium, assembly GCA_964390795.1. Taxonomy (GTDB): domain Bacteria; phylum Verrucomicrobiota; class Kiritimatiellia; order RFP12; family UBA1067; genus CAYMLQ01. The sequence continues at coordinate 1,380 of CAYMLQ010000602.1, read as the reverse complement.
CAAACAGGGTGAAAAGTAAGGCCGCTAAAAATCCCGCTTGCAAAGCGGGGGCGGATGTTGGTATTGTATCGCGTTTCACGGAGGAGCAAATGGTCAAAATCAGACTTCGCAGAACAGGTTGTAACAACAACGCGTCGTTTCGAGTGGTGGCAACGGATGAGCGTTCGCCCCGCGACGGAAAGTTTTTGGAGATTCTCGGCTGGTACGATCCCAAGCGGGAAGGCGAGAACTTCAAGGTGGACATGGACCGGGTCGTTTTCTGGCAGTCCAAGGGCGCCCAGCTGAGCGAGACGGTGGCGAGCATCGTGCGCAAGGCTAAGAAGAGCGCCGTAGCGGCGGTGTAAGGTCAGCGGGGCGGTCGATATGGACGGTCCCCTGCTGATTGATGTGCTGACCGTGTTTCCGGGCATGCTCCGCGGGTTTCTCGAGGAGAGCATGCTCAAGCGGGCGGCACAGCAGGGCGCTGTGGTTTTCCGTACGGTTGATTTGCGGGATTTTGCGCACGACGCCCGGCGTACCGCAGACGACAGGCCGTACAGTGGCGGGCCCGGCATGATCATGAAGCCGGAGCCGTGGTTCGAGGCGATTGAGGCGGTTCGTACGCCGGGGGCTCGGGTGATCCTGATGACCCCGTCGGGCGTGACGTTCCGGCAGGCTGAGGCGCGCCGGCTGGCGCGGGCGAAGCACCTTATTTTCGTCTGCGGGCACTATGAGGGTGTTGACGAACGCGTGCGTGAGGCGCTGGTGACGGACGAGCTGTCGATCGGCGATTACGTGCTCACCAACGGGGTTTTGCCTGCGGCGGTGGTGGTGGATGCGGTGGTGCGGCTGTTGCCCGGCGTGCTGGGCGGCGGCGAAGCGGCGACCCGGGACGAGTCCTTTACCGAGGGCCTCCTGGAATGCCCGCAGTACACGCGTCCGGCGGTTTACAGGGGCATGGCGGTACCCGCTGTGCTTCAGGGCGGCAACCACGCGGATGTGGATGCCTGGCGCGCCAGACAGGCGCTGGACAGAACGGCTAGGAGGCGTCCGGACTTGCTGAAGTGAGGCCAGGGCGCGGAACGGTTTTTGAGAGAGAAGAAGGAGTTGGGATCATGATTTCACAAGCGATTGACAAAATCAATGCCGAGCAGATGGAGAAGTCGTTGGGCGGCAAAGCCATGCCTGAGTTTCAGGTCGGCGACAGCGTGAAGGTCTTCGTGAAGATCAAGGAAGGCGACAAAGAGCGCGTCCAGGCGTTCGCCGGTACGGTCATCGCACGCGATGGCGGAATCGGAAGCTGCGCCTCGTTCACCGTTCGCCGCATCTCGTTCGGCGTCGGCGTCGAGAAGGTCTTCCCGCTCTACTCGCCGTACATCGACAAGGTCGAGGTCGAGCGCT
>CAYMLQ010000601.1:0-2482 GCA_964390795.1 uncultured Lentisphaeraceae bacterium | reverse complement strand
GCTTGCGCATTCGGCATCGAGCCAAAACGAGGCTGTTTTCGCGACAACATCTGGAGCAGCGGCAAAACCGCCCTGTGAGAAGAAGAGCGTCATTGCCCCCGCAACAAGGCCTAAGCGCATCTCGTGCATAATCCGTGCAGTCATAGTCTTACTACCCTTATTGTCCCTCACGGCGCCACACCCTTCGGCACTCCGACGCCCGGTTTCAGCACGCGTCCTTCAACGCGCGGACGCGCCTTTTCCGCCACCGCAAAAAACTCGTCAAGCGCCACCACTTTAAAACGTTCCGGGGGCAGCTGTCGAGACAGTTCGTAGAACCGGTGCGGCGTGCCGTGCGGTGCAGCCCCGTAGATCACGACAAACCACGGCCCCTCCACGTCGCGCGCTTCGGCCATGAGTTTCTCCGCAAACTCTGCGGCGGGCGTTCGATACGTGTAGTAGTGATGGCTCTTGGCGATCGTCACTCCCCCGTCGGTGTACACCATCCGCTGCTGGCTGTTGTCCCAGTCCGTCAGGCCCCAAACACCCGCAATCTTCAGAAATGTGTCCAGTTGCTTGCGCTGGCGCAACTCGCCCAGCCACCAGATGTCGATAAAGTGCGTGTCCGTCAGCGCCATGCCCCCCTTGACCTTTTCCGCGTATGCCATCCATTTGTCCTGTGGCAGGTGGCCCGGATGCGTGTATCCCCATCCGGAAGGCGGCGCAAAGAAATAGTCGTTGGTCGTCGCCGTCTCGTAGTAATAGGCCATCAGCGCGGGATGGCTCACACAGAGATTGGGTTCGACACCCCAGTTGATCGGAATCTTGCCGCGCTCGTCCTGCAGCCACGCGCCGAAGCCCTGGAATGCGTTCATGCACTTGATGGAGTCGCCCTCGTTCACCATGAAGGCCACATAGATTTTGTTCTCCACCGTCACATCCACCGCGCGACGATGCGGCCGCCGCTGCTTGAACTCGAGCGGTTTCGACCCATAATACGGTGCCTTGCTCAGCGCGGCGAAGAACGAGTTGTTCGGCACGCCGGAACATTCGCCCACCAGCGTATGCCGGTTCAGAGACCGGATAAAGGAATCTTCGCCCGGATTTCCCCAGCCGTAGACCGCGCTGAACGGCTCCAGCTGCGAGAGGATCTTGTCCAGCAAAGCGGTGTCCGGCGGGTCAGCTTTCAGCGTCGCCCCGTGCGTGCGGTTCGTGAGTGCGGTGTGGTCAAGCTCGTAGACCGCCCACCTGTTCTGGGCTGCCTGGTCGATATCCACGATCGTGTCGTGCGCGTCTGCCCCGTAGAGCCGCACCCGCGAAACCGCGCCGTCTTTCCGGCATCTCGGCAACGCGTTGTCGATCAGCCACTGGTGACCCTCCATCCGTTTGTCCTGCTTGACGCCGAATCCCTTGCGGACCTGCGTGTAGTCGAACACCGTCGGCAGCGAAATCCCGACCGCCTTCCAACGTCCCGCCAGCGCGGGCGTCATGGGCAGCGCGTCCTCGAGTCCCGCCAGCGTGGTTACAGGCGCGAGGTCTTCCTTGATCGTCTCGTACAGCACCGCGCCCTTCACTTCTACACCCAGCTTCGCGATCAGCGCCTCCAGCGAAACCGGCACAAAGCGGCAGACACCTTTCTTTGACAACCAGGCGACCCAGGCATCCTCGATATTCGTCACGCCCCCGGCCCTCATGCGCTGCGCGTCCTCCGCGCCCCAGGCCGCCCCAACTTGAGGTTTCACCGGATCAACCATCTGCATCCAGCGGCATTCGTCGCCCAGCCGCACGAACACGCGCGGCCCGCGCCGGTTCGCGATCCCCTGCGCCACAAACGCGGCTACCTTCTCCTCCAGCGCGCGGCCCCGCAAATCAACCAGCCAGACCTCCTGCAGAGCAGGCTTTGCTGGCGCAGACGCTTGTTCCGGCTGCCGGCACCCGCAAAGCGCCGCCAACAACAAAAGACAGGACGGTGTTCGTATATTTACGCGCATGTTCATTCTCTCTGTGGCTCGTGACTCGTGGCGCTCTCGCTAGCCACCTGATGGGTCGAATTTCATGCTGTCTCCTGCCGTTTCGACGGGTCTCGACCGGTGTCGACGAGACGACCGGGAATGGGCGCGTGGTTGGCGGCACTCCCGTCACCTGTCGTTCCTGTCGAAACCTGTCGCCATAAAGTACGCATAACTGACAACTTAGTTCCTTCCCCCGTCAATCTGCTTCAAAATGTGCTTGGCGACAAACACCGAGACAATCTGGAACACCGCGACAAAGGGCAGAACCACGCGCAGCGCCGCCTCGCCCGAAATACCCTTCGCCACCCAGATGAACAGCCCGCAGCCGAAGAGCCTGCCCAGATACAGGCCGAACTCGTGGTTGAAGATGTAGCTGTATTCGTTGCGGTTCTCGCGCGCCGCCACGTAGTCGATCACCTTGAGCTGGATCGGAAAATAGGAGATGTCCAGCATCGGCTGCGCGAACAGCAGGCACGCCATGAAAATGACCA
>CAYMLQ010000600.1:0-2491 GCA_964390795.1 uncultured Lentisphaeraceae bacterium | reverse complement strand
ACGGTCGACACTTTGCGTTGCGAGTATCTTGATGATCCGCTGGGCATCGAGACGGCACAGCCCCGGTTGAGCTGGTCGATCGAAGACGGAAGTCAGAGGTCGGAGGTCGGAGGTCAGAAGTCGGAAGACAGAGGGCTGAGGCAGACGGCGTATCAGGTGCTGGTCGCGAGTTCGGCGGAGGTGCTGAGAAAGGACAAGGGAGATCTCTGGGACAGCGGACGGGTGGACTCCGATCAATCCACTTTAGTTGAGTACCGGGGCAAACCTCTAGCCTCCGGTGCCGCGTACTACTGGAAAGTGCGTGTGTGGCTTGCCGTGAGCGGAAGAGAAGAGAGTCAAAAGATCAAGCCCTCGGGATGGAGCCTGCCCGCGCAGTGGACCATGGGCCTGCTGCAGCCGGACGACTGGACGGCGCAGTGGATCTCGTTCCGCGACACGACGCCTCTGCCGGACAAACCCGGCGCGCTGCTCCTTCCGCCCGCGCGGCACTATCGCAAAGAGTTTTCCGCAAAGAAGCAGGTCGCTCGCGCCACGCTGTATTCCTCGGCCCTGGGCCTCTGCGAGATGCACCTCAACGGCAGGAAGGTCGGCGACGCGCTGCTTGAGCCGGGCTGGTCCGATTACCTGAAACGCGCCTACTACCGGACCACTGACGTGACCCCGCTGATGAAGCAGGGAAGCAATACCGTGGGCGCGGTCGTGACGGACGGCTGGTATGCGGGCTATGTCGGCTACGCCCTTCTGTGCGGCTACGGCCCGAATAAACTCGGCCGTCACATCTACGGAAAAACGCCCGCCTTGCTCGCCCAGCTTCAGATCGACTATGCCGACGGCTCCCGCGACATCGTGTGTACGGACCCGTCGTGGCAGGTCAGCGGAGCGGGGCCGTTCCGCGAGGCCGACATCATCATGGGCGAAAGCTACGACGCGAGGTTGGCCGATCCCTCTTGGTGTGAGTTGGGTGGCGGCGCGTCTTGGAAATGGGAGAGCGCGATTCCTGCCGGGGAGAACGGCAGCCTGAAAGCGGCGTTCCACGAACCCGGTGCCTCGCGGCAGGTCGAACTGGGCTTTCAGCGTCCGGCCCGCCTGCAGGCCTATCCCGCGCCGCCGGTCCGCGTGACGCAGGAGCTGAAGGCGAAGATGCTTTCCGAGCCGGCCCCCGGCGTCTATGTTTTCGATCTCGGCCAGAACTTCGCGGGTACAGTCCGCCTGAAGGTCAAGGGGGCGGCCGGAACGCGCGTGCAGATCCGCTACGCCGAGATGCTGCACAAAGACGGCACGATGATGACGGAGAACCTGCGCAAGGCGCGGGCCACGGACTTCTACACGCTGCGGGGCGCTGCGGGCGGCGAGACCTGGAGCCCGACCTTCACCTATCACGGCTTCCAGTTTGTCGAGCTGACGGGCTTGACGGACAAGCCGGACCTTGAAGCTGTAACCGGGCTGGTCATTCACAGCGACACGCCGCTGGTCGGCGATTTCTCCTGCAGCGATCCGGTCATGACCCGCTTCGCCCAAAACGCGAAGTGGACGCAGCGCGCCAACTTCGTTGAGGTGCCGACGGACTGCCCGCAGCGCGACGAGCGCCTCGGCTGGATGGGGGACGCGCAGGTGTATGTCAGAACCGCCAGCTATTTTGCCGACATCGGCGCCTTCTACACGAAATGGCTGGACGACGTGGAGGAGGCCCAGCGCGACAGCGGACCTTACCCGGATTACAGCCCTTATCCCATGGCGCACGGCAAGCCCGGCGCGACCTTCGGCACTGCCTGGACGGATGCCGGCATCATCTGCCCGTGGACGATCTGGCAGGTGTATGGCGACACGCGGGTGATTTCGCGGCACTGGAACTCCATGCAGCGCTTCATGGCCTGGCGCCTGCAGTGCGATCCGCAGTTGCAGGGCGTCCGCCTGGGCAACGAGTGGGGCGACTGGCTGAATGTGAACGAGTCCACGCCGATCGAATTCATCGACCTGTGTTATCACGCGCTGGACGCCAAGCTGATGGCCGACATGGCCGAGGCCACCGGAGCCGGGGATGACGCCGTCAAGTACCGCAAGCTGTTCAGCGATGCCGCGGCCTCGTTCCAGAAGCGCTATCTCAAGCCGGATGGAAGTCTGGGCGTGGATACGCAGAGCGCCTACGTGCTGGCCTTGTGGGCGGGTCTGATTCCCGAGTCATCGGCCGCCAAGTCGGCGAGCTTCCTGGCCGCCAAGATCAGGAAGAACGACTGCCGGATGGCCACCGGCTTTCTCGGCACCAAGCCGCTCCTGGGCGTGCTCACGAAATATGGCCAGCACGATTTGGCCGTGCAACTGTTCCTGAGCCGGCGCTATCCGTCATGGGGGTACGAGGTTGTCAACGGCGCCAGCAGCGTGTGGGAGCGCTGGGACAGCTATACCACCGAGTTCGGCTTTAACGGCGCCAGCGGCAAACAGAACGCCAGCATGAACAGCTTCAGCCACTACTCCTTCGGCGCGGTGATGGAGT
>CAYMLQ010000599.1:0-2493 GCA_964390795.1 uncultured Lentisphaeraceae bacterium | reverse complement strand
CGCCTATGAACGTTCAGGTGCTGCCTTCTTTGTTGGCTGCGGATTTCGGCCGTCTGGCGGAAGAGATCCGCAGAGTTTCGGACTCTGGCGCGGATGCGTTGCACCTGGACATCATGGATGCGCACTTTGTGCCGAACTTGAGCTTTGGGCCTGACGTTGTGGCGTTGGCAAAGACGATCTGCCCCGCGCTCTTCAGAAACGTTCATCTGATGCTGACTCGCCCCGACCTGTACAGCGACCGGTTTATCGATGCGGGCGCAGACGCCGTGCAGATCCACGTGGAGGCCGACTGCGACGTGTGGGAGGCGTTGGCAACGATCCGCAGAAGGGGCGTGCGTGCGGGCTTGGTCTCGAGGCCTCAGACGCCCGTTTCAGCCCTTTTTCCGTATGTGCCGCTGTGCGACGAAATTCTGTTTATGACCGTGAACCCGGGCTATGGAGGGCAGGCGTTCATGAGCGAGGTGTTGTCCAAGATCGCAGCCTTGCGCACACATGCGCGGCAGCGCGGTTTCGACGCGCTGGACATCATGGTGGATGGAGGCATCAACGACGCGACGGCGGCGCTTTGCGCGGAACATGGAGCGAATCAGTTTGTGGCCGGCAGCTTCCTGTTCAAGCAGACGGATATGGCTGCGGCGGTGAGTCGCCTGCGCGCCGTCTGTGAAAAGAGTTTCCCTTCCTGCAAGCCTGGCCTCGATGCGCTTTGACGACCTCCGACCTCCGACCTCTGACCTCTGAACCCCGAACTCTGAACCCCGAACTCTCACACAAAGAACCTGATGGAACAGATCACACTCGATAACATCCGTAATTTCTGCATCATCGCTCACATCGACCATGGCAAGACCACCTTGTCTGACCGTATCCTTGAGGCGACCAAGACGATCGAGCTGCGCAACATGCGCGAGCAGACGCTCGACGCGATGGACTTGGAGCGCGAGCGCGGCATCACGATCAAGTGCCATCCGGTCTCCATGATGTACACGGCGAAGAACGGCAAGACCTATCTTTTCAACCTGATCGACACGCCGGGGCATGTGGACTTCACCTACGAGGTGTCGCGCAGCATGGGCGCGTGCGAGGGGGCCATCTTGGTCGTGGACGCCGCTCAGGGCGTCGAGGCGCAGACGGTGGCCAACACCTATCTGGCGGTCGATAATAACCTCGAGATCGTGCCGGTGCTCAACAAGGTGGATCTGCCCAGCGCCAACGTTGACGAGGTCACCCATCAGATCGAAGACGTGCTGGGTATCCCGATGGACCACCCGCTGTACATCAGCGCGAAGACCGGCCTCGGCGTGCCCGAGGTGCTGGAGGCGGTGGTCGAACGCATCCCGCCGCCAGTGACGCGTGGCAAGGACGCGCCGCTGCGCGCGCTGGTGTTCGACTCCGTATTCGACATCTACCGCGGCGTGATCACCTATGTGCGCGTCGTTGACGGCAGCATCCGGGTTGGGGACTCCATCCTCTTTATCAGCAGCGGGCAGACCACGCAACTGCGCGAGGTCGGCATCTTCAGCCCGGACCAGAAGCCGGTCGAGGTGCTGGAGGCGGGGCAGGTCGGCTATCTGGTCGGCACGATCCGCGACCCTGCGGACATCAAGATCGGCGATACGGTGACGCGCGCCAAGGACGGCTCGACCGAGTTGCTGCCGGGTTTCAAAGAAGTGCACCCCATGGTGTTCAGCGGCGTCTACCCGGTCAGCACGGACGAGTACGAGAAGGTGCGCTCCGGTTTGGAAAAGCTGCACCTGAACGATTGCGCCTTCTCCTTCCATCCGGAAAGTTCGGTGGCGCTCGGCTTCGGCTTCCGCTGCGGTTTTCTCGGGCTGCTGCACATGGAGGTGGTGCAGGAGCGGCTGCGCCGCGAGTACGACCTCGACATCATCAGCACCCACCCCTCGGTCATTTTCAAAGTGCAGTTGCGCGATGGCGAAGTCCTGGAGGTAGACAACCCCGTCCACCTGCCGGACGTCACGCGCATCGAGCAGATCGAGGAGCCGATCATCAAGGCGACGATCATCTGCCCCAGCGACTGCATCGGCGACATGATGCGCATCGTGCTGGACCGCCGCGGCGAGGTCAAGGCCACGGAAAGCCTGGATGCCAAGCGCGTGATCCTCTCCTGCATGCTGCCCCTGAACGAGATCCTGATCGACTTCCACGATATCCTCAAGAGCGTGAGCCACGGGTACGCCTCCATGGATTACGAGCCGTGCGGCTACCAGGTGAGCGACGTCGTGAAAATGGACATCCTGCTCAACGGCGAGGTGGTGGACGCGTTCTCCTGCATGGTCCACCGCAGCAAGGCGGTGGCCCGCGGCCGGCAGATCTGCAAGGCTCTGGCGGAGACGATCCCCTCCCACATGTTCAAGATCCCCGTGCAGGCGACGATCGGCCGCAACATCATCGCCCGCGAAGACATCCGCCCGTTCAGGAAGGACGTGACGGCCAAGCTCTACGGCGGCGACGTGACGCGCAAGCAGAAGCTCC
>CAYMLQ010000598.1:0-2498 GCA_964390795.1 uncultured Lentisphaeraceae bacterium | reverse complement strand
ACGGTTTCCGGAGGCACGCTCAAGGTCGTCTCAAGTGGACAGAATCTGAAGAATGTGACCGAAGGTCTGCTCGGCAACATGCAGGCCGCGCGGACCATCCGGGTCGGCACGAACGCGACGCTGAACCTGGCGGCGCGCTATCTGAGCGGGCGCTTGGACAGCATCCCTGTCACGGCGCTGGTGGTGGATCACGGGACTTTGAGCTTCTCCTCGACGAACAGCAGCGAGACCGCGCTCGGCCCGCTGACACTGGACTCTGCCAAGATCGAGTGCGTGAACACGCAGGTAACCACGTCTGTCGCCCTCAACGGGCTGACGCGCATCATGGGCACGTCAACGGTCCATTTCGCGCGGACTGGCTTTGCAAAGAACCTGTACTTCCTGGCTCCTTCCGGCACCGAGGTCTGCGTGTCGAACATCACGCAAGACGCCGCGTGGGACGCGCGGGTGGATTGGCCGATCCTTGATTCCGTATACACGAATTCCAGTTTCCGTAAGACGGGAGCTGGAACGCTCTATCTAGGAAACGCGAACAGCACGTTGAGCGGCAACATCACGGTGTCCGAGGGCACACTGGAGGTGGCGGAAGGAACCGGCATTAACGCAGCCAACAGTGTGCTGGGCAATCCCAAGATCCCGCACAAAGTCCGGGTGGAGAGCGGAGCCATGCTGAAAATAGTCGTCAACAACACGTTCGGTACAGGCTACGATTCGCCGCTGACGGAGTTGGAGATTGTCGGCGGCACGCTGTCCCTGGCGAACAACAGCAGCAGCGTGTTCGGCCCCCTGACCTTGGAGAACGCGACGGTAGCCTACAACACCGGGTACGGATATGACTGGGGCATGATGATCTTCAGCAAGAGCGCGACATTCAAAGGAACGCAGCCTTACGTGTTCAATCCGGCGGGGGTGAACGCCAATTTCGCCTGTGGTTTAAACGAAGAGACCGAGATGAACGTGTGGGACATCACGGGGACGTCTGCCATAGACGCGGCGCTGAACCTGCCTTTTATCAATTTCGGTGCAGTGACGAGTAATACACCGCCGTCCCGTTTCAAGAAGACCGGGCCGGGCACGCTCTCGCTGGGCGCAATCAACACGAGCACGGGCGCGCTGCGCGTGGTCGCGGGCGTGCTGCGCATCGACGGAAGATGGAACGCCACCAACTCTTCGGTCACGGCCGAGAGCGGCGGCTACCTCGGCGGCACCGGACTGGTGGCGCGCGCGGTCTTCAACGGTGGCGGGTTCGAATGTGCCATGAGCCAGACCGGCCAGCTGACCGCGGCAACCGCGGTGATCGGCGCAACCGGAACCGTGCGCATCCTGAATCCGGGCGGCGTGCCGGTTACGCAGCTCAACGTGCCCTTCCTGGCCTACACGACGATCACGGGCGCGGAGAACCTCGCGAACTGGACGGTCGAGGTGGCGGGTGTCGCGCCAACGGTGAACCTGCGCGTGAGGGCGTCGAACGGCAAGTTGGTCGCGGGCTGGGCGCCGAAAGGCACGCTGATCCGGGTGCTGTGAGATGTGAGGCCGCCCGACTGACGCCGCCCGACGCCCGGACTTAATTGCCGGGAGTCTGGGGTCGCGAGTCGGGCGTCCTAACGAAAGAGAGCGAGAGGCAACGATGAAGCGAAGCGCATGGTTTTTAGCCGCCGGTCTTGCTGCAGCGGCGCTGGCGCAGGAGCAACGTCCGGCTTATCAGCCCTTGGCATACTCCGACCAGGAGTGGTACGGCTCGACCTTCTGGACCGGCGCGGACTGGACGCGGGTGGGGCGGGACTGGCATCACCCGGGCGAGCAGACGCCCAGCGTGCGGCGGTTCGTCTGTCCGCACGACGGCAAGGTCGCGGTCGAGGGCCGGGTCTTCAAGCTTCATCTCAGCGGCGACGGCGTGCGGGCCATGATCCGCGTCAACGACCGGGAGGTGTGGAGGGCCGAACTCGACGGCGCGGATGGCAAGGGCAAGGAGCACGCTCTCGAGTTGGAGGTGAAGAAGGGCGACGCGCTGCGCTTCGTGGTACACAAGCGGGGCGGGATCGGGTGTGACACGACCGGCTGGGATCCGGCGGTCACCTATGCCGGCGGCGAGCGCTACCAGGCGTCAGCCGCCTTTGCGGGCAAGAAGCGCCAGGGCGAGGGCGGCTGGTTCTACGAGCAGGAGGGCGAGGGCAAGGCGGCGTCGGTCGCAAACGTGGCCGTGCCTGAGCCGGTGCCGGCGGAGCCCGCGTTCGTGCGGGAGGTGCAGGCGGCCGGGGCGCGGCTCGCGCCGGAGACCGAGCCTGCGCTGCTGGCGCTGGTGGCCGAGGAGTGGTGGCGCGAAGACCGCCTCGACGGTTCGGAGCAGGCGTACCGCCGGGCCGCAGGGGAGCACCTGGCGCGCGCGGGACTGGTGGCAACGGATCGGGGCGTGGAGCTTCCACTGGCCCTAGGTGCGCTGGCTGCCGCGGCGCCTGCGACGCCGGAGGCCTGGCGCGGGCACTACGCGAGCGTGCGGC
>CAYMLQ010000597.1:0-2512 GCA_964390795.1 uncultured Lentisphaeraceae bacterium | reverse complement strand
AAAAGAAACAGAAGAAGGGACTTTTACGATGAAGAAGCTGATCCCCGTGTTGCTCGCGAGTTTGCTCGTTGTGCTGTCCGGATGCGGCAAGAAAGAGCCGACGAGCGTTCCTGTCGCTGCGGTGCTGACGCTGAACTATGCCAATTTTCCGCCCGCCTCCACCTTTCCCTGCGTGCAGATGGAGCACTGGAAAGCCGAGGTCGAGAAGCGCACCGGCGGCAAGGTCAAGGTCAACACCTATCCGGGCGGTACGCTGCTCGGCGCCAAGGACATCTTTGACGGCGTGATCGCGGGTACGGCGGACATCGGTAACTTCGCGATGAGCTACCAGCCGGGGCGCTTTCCCGTTTCCGAAGCCATGGATCTGCCGCACTTTTTCGCGGACGCCAAGACCTCCAGCCTCCTGCTGGCCGACCTGATCGAGACGTTCAAGCCGCTGGAGTTCGAGAAGGTCAAGGTGCTGACCGTCTTTACCTGCCCGCCCGCCGTGGTGATGAGTACCAAAGAGGTCAAGACGCTCGCCGACCTCAAGAATCTGCCGCTGCGCTCTTCGGGTACCGGCGCGGAAGTCATGAAGCGCCTGGGCGCGTCGCCCGTGGCCATGCCGCAGTCGGATGTCCCAGACGCGCTGCAGAAGGGCGTGGTCAAAGGCAACGTCTCTTCGGGCGAGGTGCTGAAGGACATGAACTACGCGTCCTACTGCCCGTTCGTCTTCAAGACCGACCTCTGCGTGACCAGCTTTGCGGTGGTCATGAACAAGGCCAAGTACGACGCGTTGCCCGCGGACGTGAAGCAGGTGCTGGACGCGCTCTACCGCGAGCAGGCCGAGTGGACCGGCGCGTATGTGGACCAGCATGTGCAGGAGGCCCTGGCGTGGTCGAAGGAGAAGCACAAGCTGGTCGTCAACGAGCCTTCGGCGGAGGACCTCGCCGCGCTGCGCGCCACGGCGCAGCCGCTCATCGAGGAGTACATCGCACGCGTGACGGCCAAAGGCATCGACGGCAAGGCGGTCATCGCGTTCATCGGCGGAAAGCTCGCGAAGTAAACCGCTCATGCTCCTCAAACTGATCAACGTCGAAAAGAAACTCTGCCTCGCCGGCATGGTGGTCTCCGGAACGCTCTTGGTGTCGCTCGTTCTGCTGTCGGGCGTCAACGTCGCTTTTCGCCTCGCGGGCCATCCGATCAGCGCGAGCTATGAGCTGTCCGGGCTTTTCGGAGCGCTGATCGCGGCCCTGGCGCTCGCCGACACGCAGCGCAAGCGCGGGCATGTCGAGCTGGATCTCTTCACGCGCGCCTATTCGGCGGGCGCGCGCCGCTGGGTTGGCGCGTTCAACGTTTTCGCGGGCGCGGTGCTGGTGATCCTGCTCGGGTGCCAGCTCGCGAACCGCGCCGGGGTGCTGCTGCGGGCGGGCGAGGTTTCGGAAACGCTCAAGCTCCCTTATCCCTGGCTCATGTACGGCGCGGTGTTCGGACTGTTCCTGCTAGCCGCCTCTTTTCTGACCGATTTCGTTTTGCTGGCGCTCGGCCATGCGGATAAGAACGCCTACGCGAAGATGCGCGCCCACGCGTTCAACAGCATCCGCGGCGACCTGGAGCCGGATGAGGGCGACGCGCCGGAGGCCCCCGCATAAACTTCGGTAGGGCGGTTTCCCCGAAACCGCCGCGGACGCCTCGGGGAGGCGTCCCTACCCTGCAACCTGAAAACCCTGACCCCTTTCTCCCATGGATCCCACAACCATAGGTTATCTGGGCATCGGCGCGATGCTGGTGCTGATTCTTTTTCTGGGCATGTCGCCCGGGCTGGCGATGCTGCTGACCGGCTTCGGCGGGCTGCTGGCGCTCAATCCGCCGCAGAGCGTGGCGGCCCTGCTCAACGGCACCGTCGGCTCGGAGGTGTGGACCTGTTTCGCGAACTACGGGTTCACGGTGATCCCGCTCTTCGTGCTGCTGGGCGAGGTGATCTTCCACGCGGGCTACAGCGACCGGCTCTTCCGCGCGGCGCAGGCGTGGTTCGGCCACAAGCGCGGCGGGCTGGCGGTGACCACGATCCTCGCCTGCGCGGGCTTTTCTTCGATCTGCGGCTCGAACACGGCCACGGCCGCGACCATGAGTTCCGTGGCGCTCAAGCCCATGTCGCGCAACAAGTATCACCCCGAACTCAAGTGCGGCAGTCTCGCGGCGGGCTCCACGCTGGGCGCGATGATCCCGCCGAGCATCGTGCTGGTGGTCTACGGGCTCTATACCGGGCAGAGCATCGGCAAGCTTTTCGCGGGGAGCATCATACCGGGGCTGACGCTGACGCTCCTGTTTGTGCTGACGGTCAAGGTGATCATCTGGCGCCACCCCGACTGGGCGCAGCCGGGCGTGCGCGGCTCGCGCAAGCGCAGGTTCGCGATGCTGCCGCAGGTGCTCGACGTGGCGGTGCTTTTTGCGGTGATTATGACGTCGATGTTTTCGGGCATCGTGACGCCGACCGAGGCGGCGGGCCTCGGCGCGCTGCTCGGCATCGTCG
>CAYMLQ010000596.1:0-2534 GCA_964390795.1 uncultured Lentisphaeraceae bacterium | reverse complement strand
GGGTGTCGAACGCGGTCGGGAATTCCAGGCACCAGACCCACGGATTGCCCGGGCGTGGCTTGGGCGGCACAGCCACCCAGCAGGCGCAGCCGTCCACGGTGAAGTCGTAACGGGTAAAGGTCTTCCACGCGTTGGTCTTCGTGGGTTGCCAGTCGATTGCTGCCCCCGCGTTCGCGTCGGCGGCAGACGCTTGCGGCAACAGTGCGGTGAATGCTAGGCCGCAAAGCGTGGCCGAAAAAAGGGCGAATGTTTTATTCATGGCGTGATTATCGCATTTTCAGCGCCGCTGTCAACGTTACGTCAGCACGGTGTCGGCACGGATAGATTTCACATGTGCCAAGTTCTTGCTGCGGGACAGGAGTGTCCCGCCTCCCAGACGGGGACAGGAGTGTCCCCGCTCCCAGTTACTCCGGCTCGTTTTGATGCGCCTTCATCACGGAATTTCGAATCGCCGGTGCGCCCGCCCCTCGTGCTCGCGCTGATACGTGCGCTTCGCCCTTGCTTACCCGCAACGATCATGGGATATTTAACCACTGTGTGACGTGGGTGCGGGCGGAACGTCCGCTCAGGACGCGAAAGGCGGGGGGGGATGATGAGAAAATCGATGATGTGGCCGTTCTGGGTGTGGGCGTGCTTTGTGTTCGGGATGCTCGCTGCGGTTGCGGAGACGCCCTTGGGGCAGGCAGCAGACTGGCCGTGCTGGCGGGGGCCTGACAGGAACGGGGTCTCGCAAGACGCCGGATTGAACTGGCAGTGGGATACGAACAGCCTTCCGGTACACTGGAAAGCCTCGGTCGGCAAGGGCTTTTCGTCGTTCGCGATCACGGATGGGCGGGCCTACACGATGGGCAATTCGGATAACGCGGACACGGTCTGGTGCTTCGATGCGGAGAAGGGCAACGTGCTGTGGAAGCACAGCTACGCGTGCGAGCTGCAGCCGCTCTCGTACGAGGGCGGGCCGGGAGCGACGCCGGCCGTCGCAAACGGGCGCGTCTACACCTTCAGCAAAGGCGGTGACCTGTTCTGCCTTGACGCCGCGGACGGCCGCGTGGTGTGGGCCAAGAAGTTCGACCCTTGGCCGCGGCTGGAGGGCGACTGGAAGAACACGTGGCGCTACGCGGGCTCGCCGCTGGTACACGGCGACCGGCTCTACATGAGTCTCGGTCAGGCAGGAATGGCGTTGACTGCGAAAGAGGGTTCCACGGTGTGGCAGAGCGCGGCTGGACATCCGGGGTATTCGTCCCCCGTTCCGTTCCGAAGCGGCGCAGCGGCGGCGCTGGCTTTCTTCTCGGGGCATGCCGTGATCGGCGCTGAGGCAGAAACCGGCAAGCGTCGTTGGGAGATCCCGTGGCACACCGAGTGGGATTTCAACGCGGCTGACCCAGTCATCCATGAAGGCAAACTGTTCGTCTCGTCCGGCAACAATGCGGGCTGCGCGTTGTATGACCTTGCGGCCCGTCCGCCGCGCGAACTCTGGCGCAACAAGAACCTCAAGACGCCGCTGTGCGGAGCCGTGCTGTGGCAGGGGCATCTTTACGGTTTCAACGATGCGGATCTGACCTGTGTGGAGTGGGCGACCGGTACGCTGAAGTGGTCGGAGCGCAGCCTGCGCCGCGGCTCGCTGCTGGTGGCTGAGGGCCGCCTCGTGGCCTTGAGCGAGAACGGGACGCTTGCGGTCGCGCCCGCGACGCCGCAAGGGTACAAGCCGATCCTTGAGGCCCGTGTGATGACAGGACGCTGCTGGACGTCGCCGGCGCTCGCACGCGGACGGCTCTATCTGCGCAACGCGCAAGGCGACGTGGCGTGCTATGATGCCCGCTCACGGTAGGAGAGCCTCTGGGGCGTCTCAGTTCCGGTTTAGAGGCACATTTTGTCCAGTCAGCAGAGCTGAGTCAGTTCGCTATGCTCTGGGCCGGCTGAAGCCGGAACAACATGCCATGGACCTGGGCCGGCTGAAGCCGGGACAACATGCCATGGACCTGGGCCGGCTGAAGCCGGAACAACATGCCTTGGATGAACAGGCCTGCGGCGTCCGTTCGTTGTACCGGCTTCAGCCGGCCCAGAGCACCCGTCGGCACCGCGTCGCATCGGAGCACCCTCGCTGCGCCCCCGGTTCAGTTCCGGTTTGCTTCCGGCAGGGGGCTGGAGTAGAATCTCGCACTTCAAATTAGAAAGGCGAACTATGGCGAATCGGATAGCAACTTTTATGGTGGCGCTCTGCTTGGCGGGCGCGGCGCAGGCGGCCACGATGCGCGTGCAGGTGCAGGCGGGGCAGGTGCGCGGCACGCCCTCCTATCTCGGCAGCGTGGTGACGACGGTTGGATACGGCCAGTCGGTCGAGGTGGTGGGCGCGCAAGGAGCCTGGCAACAGGTGAAGACCTCTGACGGCAAGACCGGCTGGATGCACGAGTCGGCTCTGACCGTCAAGCGCTTGACGGCGCAGGCGGGCGGCGCGGCGCCGCAGACGGGCGCGTCGGGTGACGAGATGGCGCTGGCCGGCAAGGGCTTCAACAAGGACGTCGAGGCGCAGTTCA
>CAYMLQ010000595.1:0-2545 GCA_964390795.1 uncultured Lentisphaeraceae bacterium | reverse complement strand
CCAGCGGGCCCGCCGCGGCCATCAGGTACTCCTGCCACGCCTTGCGGGGCATCGAGAGAAGCGACGCGCACCCGCCCAGCATCATGAGCGTGATGTCGCGCACGCGGCAGCCGAAGGCCATCGCCACGAGGCTGTGTCCCAATTCGTGCAGGGTGATTGAGAGCAGGAGGGCGAGGCCTGCGGCGATGCCGTAAACGGGGTTGCCGTAGTTGGTGATGAGCAGAAACATCAGCACAATCAGGGAGAGATCGAGCTTGAGCGGAATGCCGAAGAGGCGGCAGAGCTGGTAGGAGGATTTGATCATAGTGGGAGTGTTCGGGGTTCGGGCGAGGTTCGGGAGCGCTCGGTTTTAAAGCGTTGTGATGAGCAGGGTGGAGGGCGTCTCCGGCGTGAGCGTGTAGCCGGTCGACGCGGCCGGGATGAGGCAGCTTGCGCCGGAATTCAGGGTGACGGTCTCGCCGCCCGACGTCACGGACGTGCGGCCTTTCTCGACGAACAGCGCGTGGAACGAGGTGCCGTCGAGCGGGAGGCTGAGCGGTTCGGCAAGAGCAAGTTTGCGGAGGGTGAAGAACTCGCATGAGACCACATCCGACCAGGTGTTGCGCCCGCAGGCGGCGCGGATGGCCGGTGTCAGCATCTGGGGCGGGCGGAGCGACCAGTCGATGGTCTTGAAGCTCTCGGCGATGTGCAGCGCGCGCGGCTTGCCGTCCACCCCGGTGCGGTTCCAGTCGTAGAGCCTGTAGGTGGTGTTGGAGTTCTGCTGCACCTCGTAGATCAGGCAGCCCTCGCCGATGGCGTGGACGAGGCCGCCGGGAATGAAGAGTGCCTGCCCCGGCTCGACGGGGAGCCGGGCCAGGCAGGTCTCGGCGGTTCCTGCGCCCAGCGCGGCGCGTAACGAGTCGGGCGAGACGCCTTGGGCCAGGCCTGCGTAAAGGCAGGAGCCGGGCGCGCCGTCGAGCACGACCCACATTTCGGTCTTGGGTTCGCCCCGGGTGAGCGCGGCATTGGCGTTGCTCGGATGCACTTGGACGCTCAGGCGCTCCCGCGCGTCGAGCAGCTTGAAGAGCAGGGGGAAGCGGGCGGGGTCGGGCGAGCGGGTGCCGGTGAGGTCTGCGCCGAACCGGGCGGCCAGGGCGTCGAGTTGCTGGCCCGCGAAGGCGCCTGAGGCGACGACGCTGGCTCCGTCCGGGTGGGCCGAAATCTCCCACGACTCGGCGCAGACGCCGGGTGCGCCGGTTCTTCCATAAGCGGCGGGGATGCGGCTGCCGCCCCAGATATAATCCTTGTAGACGGGAAGAAAGACGAACGGTTCCTGTGGTTCATTCATACGGCTTGAGTTTACCACCCTGCGCCTGGAATGCAAGAGTTGACGTAGGGGTGATGCGCCAGGTCTGTGGGGTCGTTAAAGCAAATAAGACTTTGGTCCTATACGCTTACAACCTGGCCATTTTCAAGGCAATTTCATCTTTCAGAGTGATTTGTGCTCGCTTTTCAGGGAGTTTTCGGGGTTGACCCTATGGCAACAGTAATGATATAGTATCGCTAAATCTTAAGAGGTGAACCATGGCCAAATCTGATGCATTTGTTGAATCTTCGAGAAAGCGCTTCGAGGTTGCCGACGCCAGCGAAGTGAACTTGGGTCTTGGCGGTACGTTTAAAGCTCAGCAGATTGGCACACTTGGGGCCGACTCTGGCGGTCTTGAATAATAATGATTTGAGGAGTCTCGGCTGTTTTGCTCCATGTGTGCTCCGCATTTAATATGTGATCTTGCTGATATTCGTTTTTCTTTTTCCGCTTTATCGCCTCAATCGTTTAATTCATTTTTCACCCCCTTCTTTGCACAAGGCGGAGCGCTGGTCGATAACTGTTTAATCGATGTGCGGGGCGCCACTTCCGAGTTGTGTGCGCTGCGGGGCGAACAGACATGGAACTTCTCTGAGCATGAGGGTGAGGCCTGTCTGACCGGCGCGAATCCGTCCGGTGAGGTGCTGTGGCGGATGACAGGGCGGAAGCCTTATGAGCGGCTGAGTTTCGAGTGGCATCCCACGGCGTTTGCGAAGATGTATCGGAGTGAGACTCACGGCCCATACGGCATTGTCGCCATTCTTGCTCTCGTGCTTCGGCTGCTTCATCTGAACGGCTTCGTGATGCACGGATCAGCGCAAGTGGTAGACGGACGGGCAATCATCTGCACAGGGCCGTCCGGTCGCGGCAAGAGTACCATCTCCAGGCTGTTTGACCGCTGCGGCATGCCGGTGCTGACCGATGAACGCCCGCTGCTTCGGCTGAACCAAGGACGTTTCACCGTCTACGGTTCGCCGTGGCCGAGTTCCGGAGGGTTCGTCCTGAACAGATCCGAGCCGCTCAGAAAAATCTATTTTATCGAACACGGGCCGGATAACGCCATCGAGGCGATCACCCGTCGCGAGGCGGTTCTGAGGCTGTTGGATGTCGCGATGGTGCCGTGGATGGACACGGCTTTTTTCGATCCGGTCATCCAAACGCTGGAGGCTCTGATCGCGGCCGTGCCCTACGCGGTGCTGC
>CAYMLQ010000594.1:0-2553 GCA_964390795.1 uncultured Lentisphaeraceae bacterium | reverse complement strand
GGGAACTGGGGTCTCTTTGGGCATCCTAGCTGCACCTGATCGCAGATGCGCCCCTCTGTGGTTTGCTGTAGCTTTATCCGGCCGGGTTTTGTTATTGTCATGTCAACATTGGGGTCAGAAATACAGGGGGAGATCCATGCGGGCGATCATGATCGGCAGAGCCGTCTTCACTCTTTCTTTGGCGCTCGCGGCTGGCGCCGCTTTGTGCACAGGGGCTTCGGAGAACGCGGATCCGGCCGGTAAGCCGGTCTTCGCGCTCGACCGACTGGAAAAGCGGCCGCGCCCCGGCGCGCCCGTCGAAGCCTCCGACCGTCCGGAGCTGCGCCTGCGCCCGGGGCTGGAAATCGACTGCCGCTTCCGTCTCGACGAGCTTAAGAAAGGGGTTCAGGTTCTGGCCTCAAAAGACGGCGAGTACCTGCTCCGCGTGAACGAGCAAAGCGATGGCGGGAACCTGGCCTTCTTCGTCCAGGTCGAAGGCAAATGGGAGAGCCGGCTGCGCGGGCCCGCCGTGAAGACGAACACGTGGTACGACGTGCGCGCGGTGTGGACGGGACAGAGCATGAGCCTGACCGTCAACGGCGAGAGCATCAGCCAGCCGCGCCTCGGCCGGATCAATACGGGAGCGAAGCCCTTGCTGGTCGGCCCGGTCGCCGGAGAGCTTGCGCGGCTCGACGTTTACAGCCCGAGCTTGGAGCGTTCGGCGTTCCTGATGGGCCTGCCCGCGGAGGGGGCGGCGCCCGCCAAGTCCAGCCCCGTCTTTTTCCGCTCGCTGTGGAACGCGTGCTTCGGCGGCTCCTCCGCTGCCGACAGCGCCGACGCGGCCTGCGTGCTGGGCGGCCCCAAGGCCTGGAACGGGTGGCAGCCCCGGAACGGCGCCACCAGCAAAGAGGAGAAAGCCACGCTCGCCGCCGATTTCCCCGGCGCCACGGCCATGCTGGTGAGCCCGGCGCTGGCGGTCGACCTCGCCCCGTATCCGTTCCTGTGCCTCGACGCAGACGCCGGCGGACGCGGGGTGACGGGCACACTCGACTTCACGACCGACGCCGGAGCGGGATCACTCAGCTTCCAGCCGCAGTCGGGCGGGCGGCCCACGGTCATCTCCGGCACGATGTCCGACGCCTGGACCGGAAAGCTCCGCCGCCTGGCCGTGAGTTTTTCCGGCGGGACGGGCCCGGTCCGGATGCGCAAGCTGGTCTTGGCGGACCGGCCCGTCGGAACGCCCGTCTTTTTCATCCGCTCCCTCGCCGCGGGCCGGGCCAAGCTGCGTCCCGGCCGTGAAGAGACGGTGGTGGCCGGCATTCAGAACGTCGGCGGCGAGGCCGAAGGGATTACTGCCCGGCTTGAGATACCCAAGGGAATCAAGGTCATCGGCGGGACGAAGCAGACGTTCCCTTGGCTCGGCATGGACGACTTCGACCTGGCGACCTGGCGCTTCCAAGCCGACCGTCCCGGCACCTACACCGTGCGCGTGGCGGTCTCCGCCAAAGGCGCGGAAACGAGCACACAGGAACTCGCGCTGACGGTCGAGCCGTGGCCCGAGGTGGCCCGGACCGGCTACGTGCCGAAACCGCAGCCGGCCAAGACCGACTACATCAGCCTCATGCACTACTGCGCGCTCTGGAAGGAGGGCACGCACTGGGGCTGGAAGCGGATCGAGCCGTGGCCCGAACGCCGCCCGGCCATCGGCTGGTATGACGAGGGCACGCCCGAGGTGGCCGACTGGCACATCAAATATGCCTTGGAACACGGCATCACCGGCTTCATCTATTGCTGGTACCGCGCCGATTATGAGCCCAAGATCGACCAGCGGCTCGGCCATGCGATTCACGAGGGCCTCCTCAACGCCCAATACCGCGACCAATTCACCTTCACCATCATGTGGGAGAACGGCTGCGCCAAAGGGGTGAAGGACGAGGCCGACCTGCTCGACAACGTGCTGCCGTTCTGGATCAAGAACTACTTCACCCACCCCTCCTATCTCAAGATCGAGAACAAGCCGGTCCTCTTCGTGTGGCAGCCCCGCGTCCTGCTCGCCGAACTGGTCGGCCCAGAAAAAACGAAAGTGGCGCTCGACAAGATGCGCGAGCAGTGCCGCAAGGCGGGCTTCAGCGGCTTGCGCGTCATCGCATGCATGGATGCGGCGCAGGGCAAACTCGGCGCGGACATCGCGGCCAGCGGCTGGGACGCGGTCACCGGCTACGGCCTGTCGCCTTCCGGCGTCAAAACGGTCGGCGAAGATGCGGCCGGCCTAGCCTACCGCGACCACGCCGACGTGCTCAGCCGCTACAAGCAGACGTGGATCGACCGCGACGCCAGCACCGGCGACGTGCCGGACATCCCGAATGTGGTCATGGGCTGGGATGAGCGGCCGTGGGGCCGCGTCAAGCGCGGCAGCCACAGCTACGTCAGTGATCCCAAGGCCGAGAACTTCGAGGCAGCCTGCCGCGACGCCAAGGCGCTCGTTGACGCCAAGCCGGAGGGCCGCTGGGATAGCAAGATCGTCGTCTACGACAACTGGACCGAGTTCGGCGAGGGCCACTACATCGAGCCGAC
>CAYMLQ010000593.1:0-2558 GCA_964390795.1 uncultured Lentisphaeraceae bacterium | reverse complement strand
ATCTGATTTATAGGTTTTTTTTTATGGGACGAGTTGAATTCAGGGTACGTTCATGGCAGAACAGGAAACTTCTTGCGGAGTGTCTTTCTGTTTGTTGCATAACTCTTCTTGCCACCCCTGCGCACCTGTCGGGCGGCGTCGGATACCCGGACACGCAGCCTGTCGGCGGCTCCAACGCCATAAGGCCCTTCTTGCAGCAGGGGCTGGTTTCGGTCTGGACGAACCGGACTGGGGAAACAATTTCGGGGGTTTGCTCAGCGATCACGAATCAGACTGTGTATCTGGTTCTACCCTCTGGCCTAACACGGTCATTGCCGTTGCGCATTTTTCCTGAAAGCGAGCAACTGCGCATGAAGCTGGCTCTGGGCGTCGCGCCAATGCCGGGCGGCATCGTGCCAGTCTGGCGTCTGTTCGAGAGCCAGCTTGAGTCGGCGCGGGATGTTGAGGGGACGCGCTCGGCGCTGGGATTTGTCGTGAAGCAGGTCAAGAAGCTGGAAGGCGAGCGGACGGTTTCGACGGCGGAGGCAACGTATTGGATCGCGTGCGCGTCTCAAAAGGAGCGTGCCGTGCGACAGGCACTGCTTGAAAAGGAAGCGCAGGCTGGACTCCGTCAAAAGGTGTCCGCTGCGCAACAGCAGGGAAAGGAATGAAATGACTAACATCAAGCTGGTTGGACTTTGCGTGCTGACGGCCTTGGGCGGAGTGTTGCCCGGAAGGGTCAACGCCCAGTTCATCAACGTGCCCCCTGTGACCTACAGCGGGATGGTGAGAGACTACATGCTCAGGCCGTTCGACAAGCAGTACGGGGCTTCGGTTTATGTGCGGCAGACCTCCCCGGATCGGTCCCTGTTAGCCAGGGCCGAGACGATCAACCCGCTGAACGGCATCAACTACGCGCTATCGGTTCCGCTGGTGAGCCTGTCGAACATGGTCACGACGGCGGCAACCGTGGGCCAGAAAGTCCGCTTCGAGGTGGACGACGGGAAGATGATCTGGGGGAATGTCCCGGCGCAGATGATCGGCAATCCCGGGCGCTACTTGCTGGACATCACGCTCATGACCGATGCGAACAGCAATGGCGTGTCGGACGAGTACGAGGCGCTCATCAAAGCGCTGATGGATGCGTACGGCGTGGCGGGGGCGTATGACCCCAACGCAGACTACAATAACGACGGCATCACGAACTATCAGCATTATCTCAACGGGTCAAGCCCGTTCGCAGGCGCTACGCCGGGGGGCGGTGACGGGGGAGCCCTGACGATCGAGTCCCTGATGCAGCTTCAAACGCAAAACACCGGGGCGTTCTTCGTCATTTCGTTCCGCACCATTCCCGACAAGCTGTATTCGGTGCTTTCGCTGGCGGATCTGGGGGTGCCTTGGGGCGCGGCGGAGATGGTGGATTTCCGCATGTCTGCGGAGGGGGATGAACAGACGTACTATACCGCCGCTGACACCGGCCTGGTTACGCTGTACGTCCGTAAGGATTCCGCAGCGGCCCGGTTTTACAAGTTGAGAATGGAATAGGCCTGTGCCGTCCGCCGGAAGAACGTGATGTCGGGAGAAGGAGAAGCCGTATGAAGCGAATCACTCGTTTTTTGATTCTGTCAGTTGTGAGTTGCCTGACAATGTCCGCCTGGGGGCAAAAGGCCAGTCAGACCGTGACGCTCAGTCGTGGATGGAACGCCGTTTATCTGCGGGTTGCGCCGGAGGAATCCGCAGACGTGCTTTTCAATAACTGGCCTGTGCAGGAGGTCTACAGCGTGCTGGACTCCACCTTCCTGCAGACCTCTCAGTTTTCGACGGACCTTAACCAGGAGGGTGTGCCGCGGCCTGCATACGCGATGTGGTCGCGCACCGGTGACCGCCGGCTCTCCTTTTTCGGCGTTGCCGAAGGTGTTTACCTCTGCTACTCCACGGCAACGACCAACGCGTCCTTCAAGGTGCTGGGCACGCCTGTGGCGCCAACGATGCCTTGGCACAAGGCGGACTCCTATACGAACTCCCTAACGAAGGCGTCGTATAACTTTTTTGGTGCCTCGATGGCCTCGGGAGCGAGCATTGTCTACAGCAACTACATGGCTGGCGCTGATTTCACGTATACCGCTATTGGCAAACTCGGCGGGATAAACTCGGCGGGCCCTGATTTCATCGCTTCCATTCCGGCGGCAGTCACCAAGGTTTCAGATGGTACGGTGCTGGTATTGGACGCTTCCAAGGTCAGCGACTGGCCCGGCGCGCTGGAGGTGACACCGCGGACGGGATTGCTGTTCGGCGAAGATCTGACCCGGTTGACGCTTGCTGTTAAGAACCGCTCCGCCTCGGCCGTTTCGGTTCAAGTGACCTATGCGGGAGGGGAAGAGACCACTGCTGCGCCGCTGCTGCCGTTGCTGTACTGGAGTCAATCGGCTAACGTGTGGACGAATCTTCCGGCGACGTTGCTGCTGACCAATGTGACCGTGAATCAGTCGGAGATGGTGCATGTGGCGATCGACCGTAAGGCGCTGAACCAAACGACCGTTAAAGGCGGCAAGAAGACGGGCATCTTGACCATTAAGGAT
>CAYMLQ010000592.1:0-2565 GCA_964390795.1 uncultured Lentisphaeraceae bacterium | reverse complement strand
AAACTGCGCCGAATACGGCTAGGCGGCCGGCGTTCGCGTCATTTCTGATAAAAATGACATCGCTTGTGAGGGAGAGCCGAGCCGGATTGCCAGTGCTGCTGCTGTTTCCGAGTGTCATGCAGGTATAGGAGCCGCCATTGACCACGAGGTTGCCGGGCAACGGACTGTTGCTCTTCGCCAGCCAGAGGAAACCGCCGGTGCAACGCGTGTCGCCAGTTTCACGCTGTTCGGCGTCAGCGAGGCGAGTGTGTTGGTGCCCAGCCCCGTCCCGCGGAAATTGACCACGCCTCCCGTCTCGCGAGCAAAGCTACCCGAGTAAAACATGGCGCATCGAAAAGTGTTCGGGTACAGACATCCCGTCGCTTGTCTTGCCTTCTAGGCTTACTCCCGAACCCCGAACCCTTTCTTGCCTTACCTCATCTTCTTCATCTCGAACTTCTCGCCCGCCAGCGCCGCCTTCGCAGGCACGCCCCAATACGGCGTCGGCAGGTAAGTCCAGTCGCTCAACAGGCAGGGCGAAGATTTCGGGTGGAAGCACCACGCCGTCCAGTTGAGCCGGTACTTCTGGATGCAGCCGAGCATATCGGGCGCCCACGTCTCCGGCATTTCGTGCGCCTCCTTCGGAATAAACGGCATGCATTCCGGCTGGCACCCCACCTCTCCGAGCAGGATTGGGACTTTGGCCGCCGCGTCCAGAAAACACCGCTGCCACTCGCGCTTCCACGGGTAGACGTGCGACTCGTACAGCACGCCGTTGCCGTCCGGATCGCTGAGCGCAAAGCCCTCGACCACGCCCGAAAGATCATAGCCCCAATCGAGCCCGCCCGCGCTCACCACGTTCCTCGCGCCGGCCTTGCGAACAACCTCCACGAGCCTCTGCATCCCAACCGACACGCCCTTCTTGACGGGCTCCGCGTTCTCTGCCGCGACGCCTGCTTTCGCCTTGGGTTTGTCCGTCACCCAGCCGCCGTCGCGCCAGACTTTCCAAGAAATATCGTGCGGCTCGTTCAACAGCCCGAAGAGAACCCCCGGCTGGTTCGCGTAACGCGTGCCGACATCGCGCCAGAAATCGGCGTGCTTCTGTTCCGGCGCTCGGTATTCGTGCAGGTCGATCACCACCCACGCGCCCTTCCGCTCGATCTGCCGCACCACCTCGTCGACCAGCGCGCGGTATTTGACGCCGCCGTCGTTCTGCCACGGCCCGCGGCCGAACCAGAAGTCGGACTTCACCGCCAGCCGGAGCGCGTTCGCCTTCCACTCGGCCAGCGCGTTCGTCACCGACTCCAAGATGTGGTCGCCGCCCGCCGACCACTCCAGACTCGCGAGCGCCACGCCCTGCAGCCAAACCTCGCGGCCGTCCGCCTTGCCGACCAGCCGGTTGCCCTTGACAACAAGCTCGGCGCTCTTGCACCCCTCGGGAATGGCCATGCGCTCGCTGAGCGTGAAGTTCACGAACCCCGCCTCCTCCAACGGCACCGGCGTCAGCTCCATGTCATCGATGTCCAGCGTGCCCGCCGCGGCGTTGAAGAGCGACGGCATGAGTTCCAGCGTGGCCGCTCCCGGCGGCACGACCAGCCCAAGCGTACGCGTTTCCCACCCTTTCGACGTGCCCTTAAAATTCGGATGGCCCGGCCCGCCCGGCAGTTTCTGCCCGCCTGCATCCTTGAAGTCGATGATCACCCTCGCATCGAACCACTTCTCCTTACCCACCTTCACGCCTTCCCAGCGCACGCGGAACGTAAGTTTGAACGCCTCCGCGCCCTTGGGCAACCGGATGCTCTGGTACAACATGACCATCTTGTCAGACTCCGCCGTCTGGCGGAGGAAGTGGTTCCCGCCCTCCTCCAGATAAGCGGCGCGCTCAGGGCGCGGCCAGACCTCCGGCCACACCCCTGCCGCCCTCTCGAGACTCCCGTTCGGGATCAGCGACACGGCCTGCACGCTTGCGGCCAGCAGCACCGCAAGCAGGCTGGGGATCAGGGCTCTGGGTTCTGGCTTCGTGACGCTCACGTTGGGCATTGGACTTTCCTCGTTCTACAGCGGTTGTTCGTTTCCTTCGGCGGCGCAGCCGTCGACCCGCGTTCAACCCACTCAACCGGCAGCGTCACCGTCTCGGGCTTCACCACCTTCCCCGTCAACTGCCGGTACAGCAGCGTCATGGCGGCCTGGCCCAGCTCTACAAACGGTTGACGCACGGTGGTCAGCGGCGGCGACAGCCACTCGGCGAGCGGATCGTCATCGAAGCCCACGAGACTCACATCCTGCGGAATGCGCAGCGCCAGCGCGGAGCAGGCTCGGTAGCAGGCGCGCGCCACTGCGTCGCAACTGCAGAAGACCGCCGTAGGCCTTGCCGCCGACCGAAACAAGCCCTCCACCGCCAGACGCACCGTCTCGCCCCAGTCCGCCAGAGGGTCGTCCGGCGTGATGTCGGCCACACTGGCGAAAGAGCTTGACCAGCGCGTTCTGCACCGCATCCTGCGCCAGCGTCGCATTATTGAGCAGGTGGGCGGCGTAGCGCAGCAGCGGCGTCTGATAGGTATCGATGACCGCCTCCATGCTTTCGAG
>CAYMLQ010000591.1:0-2577 GCA_964390795.1 uncultured Lentisphaeraceae bacterium | reverse complement strand
CGGGAGCGCCGGCCAGCAGCGGCAGGCCCTTCATCCACGACGCCCCGCCGTAATACCAGCCGTCCGGCTCGTTGCCGAAGTTGTAATGCGCCTGATCGTTCACGCAGCCGCCGTTGAAGAGCGCGCCATACCAGGAGCGCAGGGTATCGATGGTGCCGCTCGGGTCATCGGCCTTCACGGCGAACTGGTGTCCGCTCGCCGCGGCCGGAACGGCGCTGAGCCGCAGCGTGGTCTTTTCCCGCTCGCCCGCCTTGTAAACGCGTCTGGCCCCGGGCTGCGACACGATCCCCGCCTCGCTCAGCCAGCCGAAATGCCCGCGCCGGTAGAGGTGTCCGCCTTCGGCCGCAAAGCGTGGTTCGGTCTGGTTCTGCCACGCGGCAAAGAGTTTCAGCACCCCCCAACCGCCAGGTTCGGAGACGACAACGTTGTTATCCAGCGAAAGCATGTATCCAAAAGGAAACGCGGCTGGACGGTAAAACGGATTGAACCAGCTATTCAGTTTGTCGGGCGCGATCCAGAACGTCGTGGCCACCGCGTTGGGCAGGACGGCGGCCGGGTTGTTATTGATCGGACGGCTGCTGAAGAAGAGCGCGGGCGTGCCCGCACTGGTCACCGTCAGCCCGCGCAGCCAGGTGCGCTCGACCGTCCATACGAGATCCACGCCCGCGGTTTTCAGCGTCCACTCCTCGCGCGCCACCGGTTCGCCCGCGCCGTCGGTGAGCACCACGCCGCGCAACCTGACCCCGTCGGCGGTTTTCGCCACCGACTCCGGCGGACGGTTGCGGCTCTCGAAGCGCCGGCCCGCCTCATCCGCCGCAAACGTGTAGGCCTGTGTGCCCCAGTCCGGCATCCCTCGCTGCCACGGTGCGCCCTTGGGCGAAAGCAGCGAATGGGGTTCCAGCGAGCCGTCCGCCCGGCGCAGCGTGAGCGAGATAAGGCTGGGGTTTCCCGTATCAATCTCCACGCGGCCGAATTTTCCTTCGAGGCTGACTGGGGCCTCAGCCCGCGCCGCGGCGGCGAGGCACAGCGCCGCGCTTAGGGCGAGGAGGAAATGTCGAGTAGCCATAATATCCTTCATAATCTTCTGTCTCCTGACTCCTGTCTTCTGACTTCTGTGCTTCATACCTCAATACCGCCCGAACTCCAGCCCCGCGTCCAGCATGGCGCGGTAGTTCTCGGGGGGGATGTCATCCATCACGCTATGGTTGGTTGACAGGATATACCTCCCGCCCGGCTTGAGCCGCTCCATGTGTTCGCGCACCTCTTCACGCACCTGTTCCGGCGTGCCGAACGCCAGAGGCCCCGCAATGTCGATGTTGCCGCTCAGCGTCAGCCGGTCCCCGTACCGCTTCTTGATGTCGTAGATGTCCATCGAGTAGGGTTCGATCGGATTGAGCACGTCAAGCCCCAACTCCATCACGATGCTGTCCATGACACCGGTGAGGTTCCCGCACGAATGGAACATGACCGGCAGTCCCGCGTCTTTGCCCACCTTGATGATCCGCTTCGCGCGCGGCATCCACAGCTCCTTGAAGGACTCGGGCTCGACAAACGTGCCGCTTTTGAAGGCGATGTCGTCCGCCAGAAACAGCACGTCGACCCCTTCCTCAACGGCGATTTCGGCCATGCGCACATAATAGTCCGTGCAGAGGTCGAACAGCGTCTCCACGAATTTCCGGTCCGTGTAAAACTTCACCAGAAACTCGTTGAAGTCGCACAGAAAGAAATAGCTGCACTGAAAAAAGGCGCCGGTACACCAGACCACGCCCAGGTTGTTCTGCCGCGCCACGCGCACGTAGTCCCGGAGCACCTCGCGCCGGGGCTTGAAATCATGCTCCTCGTCAGGCAGGAGGGCCTTTTCCAAATCGGGCCAGTCATTGATCCTGCCGTCGTTGATGATATGCAGGTTTCCCTGCTCGTCCTTCTGCTTGAGGGGCGTCCAGAGGGCTTCCAGGGTCATGGCGTCCATGCCTGTCTGACGGCAGATCTCGGCGTAAGCCTCCGGCGCAAGCGGCGGGCTGAACAGGGCGTTGTCGGAAGACCCGCGGGACGCCGCCATGGTCGTGCCGGCGTCCCTGCCGAGAAGGGCCTTCACATTCCGCGCCTCCAGCAGGATCTCGTAGTTGGGGACCCGGTCCGCAGTCCCCCCCCTCATCACCGTCAGCAGGCGTTCTTTATTCGGCTTTTTTAAGTTTTCGTTCATGTTTGTCAGAAGACCATAATGATCATTCCCGGCGTCGGATGCACCTGCGCGGTGACGGTCTTTGTGTCCGACCCGCCGTGCCCGTCGCTGACGGTGTAGGTGAACGAGGCCGCTCCGACCCACGTGTTCGAGGCCGCGAAGGTCACGTTGCTCGGGGTGTACGCCGCCGTGCCGGCTTCGAGGGGGGACACGGCGCCGACGGCGGTTACGGTGAACGCCGTGTCGCCGTCCGGGTCGGTCGGCGCGTACGCGCCGCTGGTGATGAGCAGCGTGTTGGTCTGACCCTGCACCAGCGAGATGCCGATATCCTTCGCCACAGGGGGCTGGTTCCCGTTCAGCGACGTGTATTCGACAAAGTAGGCGTTGACCGGAAG
>CAYMLQ010000590.1:0-2599 GCA_964390795.1 uncultured Lentisphaeraceae bacterium | reverse complement strand
CAGCAGTCCACCCCACTTTTGAAAAGCGTGCATTTCATTTTGCACTTCGCCCAGGTGTATGTGATGGATGTCGGCCATTGACGGGGGTTCGAGGGGTTGATAGCATAAGGCAAGTGATGGGTGTAAGTTGAACGGGGTGGTTGAAAAACGGGAGATGAGCGATGAAACTGGGACGGCGTGATTTTTTGCAGCAGGCCGCATGGGCGGGAGTGGGCGCGGCGCTGGCGGGCGGCGCGGCAGGATGTAAGAGTATGGTGTTCGGCGCGGGAAGCGTCGTCGCGCAGACGGCGATGGGCATGAGGTGCAAGCCCCTGGACACGGTGCGCGTCGGCGTGATCGGGCTCGGCATGCGCGGGCCGGGCGCGGTGCAGACCTATTCGAACATACCCGGCGCTCAAGTGGTCGCCTTGTCCGACCTGATTCAGGAACGTGCGGACCGCCAACTGAAGTGGCTGAAGGACAAGGGCAAGCCGGATGCCGCGGTGTACGCCGGTTCTGAAGACGCCTGGAAAAAGCTGTGCGAGTCGGATCAGGTGAATCTGGTGCATGTGACCACGCCGTGGCTGCTGCACACGCCCATGGCGCTTTACGCCATGCAGTGCGGCAAGCATGTGGCCGTCGAGGTGCCTGCGGCGCTGACGGTGGACGAATGCTGGTCGCTGGTCGAGACCAGCGAAAAGACCCGCTGCCACTGCATGATGCTGGAGAACTGCTGCTACGGCGAGAGCGAGATGTTCGCGCTGATGCTCTGCCGCAAGGGCGTGCTGGGCGATCTCGTGCATGGGGAGGGGGCCTATCTGCACGACCTGCGCGACCTCAAGTTCAATACGTCCGGCTATCAGGACATGTGGCGGCTCAAGTACAGCCAGGCGCACACGGGGAATCCGTATCCGATGCATGGGATGGGGCCCATCTGCCAGTACATGGACATCAACCGCGGTGACAGGTTCGAATACCTCACCTCGGTCAGCTCGGGGCAGTTCGGCCTGACCCAGTTCGCCATCGACAAGTTCGGCAAGAACAGTGCGGAGGCCAAGGAGGCTTACAAGCTGGGCGACATGAACACCACGGTCATCAAGACCTATCGCGGCCGGACGATCATGGTGCAGCACAACACCACCAGCCCGCGGCCGTACAGCCGCATCAACACGATCTCCGGCACCAAGGGCATCCTGACCGACTACCCGCTGCGCGTGGCGCTCTCGCCCAAGTCGCACGACTGGATGAAGGATGCGGAGCTGGCCGCACTCAAGGCCCAGTACATCCATCCGCTCTGGGACAAGAACGGCGAGTCGGCCAAAAAGGCGGGCGGACACGGCGGCATGGACTACCTGCTGCTGCTGCGCCTGAGCTACTGCCTGCAGAACGGGCTGCCGCTCGACATCGACGTGTACGACACGGCGCTGTGGAGCAGCGTGGTCGAACTCTCCGAGCGGTCGGTTCTGAAGCGCGGCGGCTCTGTCGACGTGCCGGACTTTACGCGCGGCGGCTGGAAGATCGCCGAGCCGCTCGGCATTGTCGAAGTGCGTTGAGAAGGCGGAACAACCCAAAGGGGGAGTTAGGAGTTAGTAGTTAGGAGTTGCAATACCTTGAAGACGAAGATCTTAGATGATCCGATAAACGGCAGTTTTTTTGTGTCTTCTTGAGAGGATACCCATTTGCCAGCGCCAAGCCCGAGCCTGAGAAGCGGCGCAAACTCAAAAGGACGCCCATTTTTGCGGGTTGTTGCGCATTCAACTCCTAACTCCTAACTCCTAACTCCTAACTCCTAACTACTCCTTTATCGCCACACTATCTAGTTGTATGGCGCGGGCCTGTGACTTATACTTAAAACCTGATTGGAGTATAAGCGATGTTAGCCTGGAAACCTGAATTGTTTGGCCGTTCCCTTCTCAGGATCGCCGATTTGTCTGACGAAGAACTGTTGAGCCTCATCGAGTTGTCGGTTGCGCTGAAGGCGCGTCGGCGCGCCGGTGTCAGAGGGAACCTTTTGGAGAGGCGCCAAGTCGCACTGATTTTCGAAAAAAGCTCTACACGGACGCGCAACGCGGCTTCGGTGGCGATCCGCGACGAGGGCGGCGCGGCGGAGTATCTCACCAAGAACGATATCCATCTCGGCTCCAAGGAGTCGGTGAAGGACACGGCGCGCGTGCTGGGGCGGATGTTTGACGGCATTCTTTTCCGGGGGTTTTCCCAGAACACGGTGGCGACGTTGGCGGCCTTTTCCGGCGTTCCGGTTTGGAACGGACTGACGGACGATTACCATCCGACGCAGATCCTGGCGGACCTGATGACGATCCAGGAGAATTTCGGGCGGCTGAAGGGCCTGAAGGTCGCCTTTGTGGGCGACGGGCGCAACAACGTGGCGAATTCGCTGATGCTCGGTTGCGCCAAAGCCGGTGTGCATTATGTGAACTGTACGCCCGCCGAACTGATGCCTGAGCCCGCACTGGTCGCACAGGCCCGCGAAAGCGCCGCGCGCCATGGCGCGACGGTGGAGATCTGCAGCGACCCCGTGAAGGGCGTTTCCGGCGCGAACGTGCTCTATACGGACGTGTGGGTCTCGATGTGCGAGGAGGCGCAGAAGGAGACGCGCCTG
>CAYMLQ010000589.1:0-2603 GCA_964390795.1 uncultured Lentisphaeraceae bacterium | reverse complement strand
TAAAGATAGAACGTCTCGTTCTTCGGGTTGTAAACCAACGAAATCTTGTGGGCGTAAGAACTGTCCAAGCCGCTCGGGTTGCCGCCGGCCAGGTACAGCGGTTCGGTGGAGGCTTTCCAGTTGATCAGGTCGTAGGAAAAGGCCGCCATAACATGCGCGCCGCCGGCACCGACCCCGAAATAGAACATCACCCAGTGGTCGCCGTCGCGGAAGACCTTCCCGTCCGACGCAAAGTTTGCATCGTAGCTGCTGTTGCCGTTCTTCACCACGGGATTGCCCGTGTAGCGGGTCCAATTCAGCAGATCCGTCGCCGTGGCCACGCCCATTTGTTCGGTGCCGCCGTTGGCCGCGTTGTAGAAGTCGGAGTAGGTGCCGTTGTTCTCGACGAGCCACGGCTGGTAGATGCAACTTTGTTCCCACGTGCCGCAAGCGGGATCATAGACCGACAAGATGGGCGTGGGCTTTGCCTGTTGCCATGTCAGGCCGTTGGTGCTTGACGCCACGCCTTCGTAGCCGGGGCGGGACTCGTAGCCTGTCTGAAACGGATAAGCGCCGTAGAGCGTCCAGTATTTGCCGTCGCGCTGCTTGAGCAGGCGCGGCGCCTTGATGTCGTACGACTCATACAGGTAGGCCCCGACCACGCAGCCACCGTAGTCGAAACTGCCAGGCTGGCCGAAGCCCATCGCGAGTCGAGGATTGCTCCAGTTCACCAGGTCGGCACTTTCCGCCACGAAACTGTTATAGCCCTTCCCATTGAAGGCAATGAAGCTCATGTACCACTTGCCGGTGTCGCCGGGCAGTTGATAGACCGTCGGCACATCCGTGCCTCGAAAGGATTCATACCCGGGGATGTTCGGAGCGGAGGAGATGACATGGTTGGGCTGGTAATGCCAGTTTCGGTAGGGCGCCGACCACTTGGCCAGCGTCTCGCTGTCAATGGGCGGGGGCGCATTCGTTTCGGTGAACTGCACCATCAGCCGAGCGAAAGTCGTGGGATGAGCCGCCCTGTAGGTAGCGGGGACCGTGACGGTGATCCTGTCATACTCGGCGGCGCTGCCGCCACCTAGCGCGACCGCGATGGAGATGTTGCCGTCGGTGGTGGTGCCTGCGTTGGTGCCGACCGTGGTGGTGGCCCAGCCGGTGCCGCCGAGATCCACAGCGTATTGGACGGCCAAGGGGGCGCTCGCGGCTGACGCGTTTAAGCGGTCGAACGTCATCAAGTTCAGCGCGCCAGTTCCGTCCCAACTGACAGCGGGCAGCTTGAGCCGGTTGGCGGCGGGATTTCCGAGCGCATCGGCGCCAAGGATCCATGCCAGGCCGTTTTGGATGCCGTCTTTATTCGGATCGGCAGCGAAGGCCGGATCCCGGTCGGAGCCGGAGCCACCGCTCAGGCCTTGGGCGGCCACCCAGGAGGCGTAGCTGCCAATGCCGGGGGTGCTGAGTTGGAAGTTGTCGAAACGGACCCATGTGACATTGCCGGCGACGAACGCGCCCTCGGTCAGGCCGACTTGCACGGTGCCGGCGAGGTCGGCGCGGGTGAGGTCAGTGCTGCCGCTTCCCCATGCGCGTTGCGTCCAAGTGATCCCGTCGCTACTGAAATATCCCCTGAAGATGCTGCCGGTGCGCGTCAGCCGCAAGTAATGCGCGGTGGGATATTGCGCTGAGTCGCTCTGCACGTTGTCATCGACACTTCGCAGTTGGCAATAGGTGTCGAACCGGTTGTCGGAGACCATCACGAAGTCCTCTCCCGCGTTGCCGTCGGCGCTGGCCGGGGCCAGGCGGACCAGCAGCCCGGCAATCGTATAATTAGCCGTTGTCCCGGCGGTCACCTGGACGCGGACATCGAAGTCGCCGGTCACGTTCCTGAAAAGGTATGGGGCGTTGACGTGCGTGCCGTCCCAACCGACCGCACTGTTGGGAGTGCCGATGGTCAGCTCGCCCGCGGTGCCTGTCGTATTGAGAACGTTGGCGGCCGACTGGTAGAGTATCCCGTCCCAGATCGTGCCGCTGACGCCTGAAACCAGATAATCCCGACTGGCGCCAAAGGCATCAACCACGGAATCCGCGCGGCTCACGCCGGGGAGTGCCAACAGACACACCGCCGACGCCGCAACCGTCCAAACCAGAAACGCCGTGTAAACGGCACTCTTCACGCACATCCGTTTTACACCTGCCACACCAAACCCCTCCCTTCATTACATCCTAAAATATCGTTAATCGCAGCGTTTGCGAACGATTAATTGCCGAAGTTAACCGCAATTGTGACTTTGTCGCTTAGCTGCTCCAAAATCACTTCTCGGCCCTGACGTTTCCAGGCCCCCGCCCCCGTGACTTTTACCTCGGGTTCCGCGCTCGCTTCTGTGGGCAGCAGCCAGACGCGCAGACGCGCCGGACGCTTCGCGCCGGTCAGCGAGACCTCAGCCTTTGCACGCCCGCTCTCGAACGCCAGCGAGAAGGAGCACCTGCCGCCACCC
Organism: uncultured Lentisphaeraceae bacterium; assembly: GCA_964390795.1. Taxonomy (GTDB): domain Bacteria; phylum Verrucomicrobiota; class Kiritimatiellia; order RFP12; family UBA1067; genus CAYMLQ01. Next base: position 129 of record CAYMLQ010000589.1, on the reverse strand, counting down.
GGCAGGGGCATGTCGGTCGCGCCCGCCTGCTTGCCCGGTGCCATGTACGCGGACGGCAGCCCCGCGCAGAGCAGCAGGTCGTCACCCTTGGGGCAGACCAGTAGCAGCCGCGACAGATAGACCTGTTCC
>CAYMLQ010000588.1:0-2605 GCA_964390795.1 uncultured Lentisphaeraceae bacterium | reverse complement strand
GAACTGGGGTCTCTTTGGGCATCCTAGCTGCACCTGATCGCAGATGCGCCCCAACCACAATCGGCACTCCACATTAGCCTTGCGGGCAAGGCCACTTAACCACCACACTGGCGACCTCATGCAGCGTTTTGCCACAAACTATGATGGGATAAGAATTGAATGGGCGCAACGGAATGTGCGTTCTCCCAGCGCTTCGATCGGCCAGATCCGCTACCAGCCCGGCGGCTATTGCGAACCCCGCACCCAGCGCGATTACGAACTGGTGCTGCTCTACTCGGGCTCCTGTGAGCTGCGGCTGGACAAGAGTCGCCGCGCGCTCGACGTCGGCCATGTGTATTTGCTCAGGCCCGGCCATATCGAGCACTATCTCTTCGATAAACTGAACGTTACATGGAAGACCATTTCAGTGAAACCGACTGCTTACCCGGCGCACGGCGAGCCGCAGGCTGTTCATCCAACGCCCTGCTCTACAAGTTCGCCCAGCTTCTTGGCACAACACCATCGCGGCACCTCTGGCGTATCCGGACGGAAAAGGGACTGGAGCTTTTGGCCGACACGGGCCTGTCCGTCGCGGAAATCGCGGAGCGCTGCGGTTTCAAAAACCCCTTCCATTTCTCTCGTTGTGTCCGCCGCATGCAGGGCATCTCACCCCGCGAACTACGCCGCCGCGCCTGGGCTTGACCGTCCTTGTCATCCCCTTCGTCAGATCCGTCTCATCGTGATAATCTAACCACTTCGACCGCCAGCAAAAAACACGGGGCCGGGCGGTCCCGACCCCGGGTCGCTGCATGACAAGTGGTTAAACAGTGTTTCGTCGGGAGTGATCTGTTTCTAGTTCGGGTGTGTGTGGTCATTGTTGTCAAGGATCACGAGTCATTTCCAAAGCCCTTCTCAGGCAACACAGTTTGCGCCTTCAAAAACAGAACTGCGCGTGCCCGTGGTTGCAGGTTGCGCTGCCTATCTCTTGACGACAATTATTTTGGCTCTGATTGTTGCTTTGCCTTCTTTGGTTTGCCGGTAGGGTCGCCTTCTTTGACCTCGAAAGTCAGCTCCTCCAGTTTGGCGACCAGAGCATTGAAAATGGTCAGTCCTCGGTCGACGCGTCCGGAGATATTGCGGATTGCCAAACGCCGCCGCCTGACCTCCAGTTTCAGTTTTTAATTATCGACTTGCCGTTCACGCCAGAAGTATGTAAATTGAAACCATGGAAGGCAAACAACATAGCTTTATCGAACGGGAGATCAGCAGCGCTTTGGCGCGTTCACTGAACGAGGTGCCGGTGACGGCACTGCTCGGGCCACGCCAGTGCGGCAAGTCGACGCTTGCCCGTCACCTGCTTTCGGAGTGGAAGGGCGAATCGGTTTATCTCGATCTGGAGCGGCCGTCACAGGCGCGGCGGTTGCGCGACCCCGAGCTGTTCCTGAGCCAGCAGAAAGGGCGGCTGGTGTGTTTGGACGAGGTGCAGCGCCAGCCTGAGCTGTTTCCCGTGTTGAGGTCGCTGGCCGATGACGGTCATCTGGGGTTGCGCTTCCTTCTGCTGGGGTCTGCGGCGCCGGAACTGCTGAGGCAGAGTTCGGAAACCTTGGCGGGGCGCATCCGCTACCACCATCTGACGCCGTTCCAGTGGCGGGAGGCGCGCGGGATCGCAACGGGCGACCGTCCTGCCTTTTTCACGCATTGGCGGAGGGGCGGCTTCCCGGGGAGTCTGCTGGCCGGATCCGAGGAGGCGAGCCTGTTGTGGAGGGAGCAGTTCGCGGTCACGTTTCTCGAGCGGGATGTCCCGCTGTGCGGCGGCGTGGCCTATTCCGAGACGCTGGGCCGGCTGTGGCGGATGGCGGCGCATGTTCACGGCCAATTGCTGAACAGCTCGCGTCTTGGGGAATCGCTGGGGGTCAGCCACACCGCTGTCCGCAGCTGGCTCGGGCTGCTGGAGTCGATGTACATGGTGCGGCTGCTGCCGCCCCTGCACGCGAACCTGAAGAAGCGTCTGGTCAAGGCGCCCAAGCTCTATTTCAGGGACAGCGGCATTTTACACAGCCTTTTGGAACTGGAGGATCAGGATGCCCTGCTGGGACATCCCTGTCTCGGCGCATCTTGGGAGGGGTGGTGCATCGAACAACTCACGGCGGCGATGCCGCGCTGGCGGGCCTCGTTCTATCGCGACTCCAACGGGCAGGAGGTGGATCTCGTGCTCGAGCGGGGCACGCGGCGACTGGCCTTCGAGTTCAAGATGTCGCTCGCGCCCGAACTGACGCGCAGCGGACGCGCCGCGCTGGACCTGCTGAAGCCGATGAAGACCTTCTTGATTTGTCCCATGGATGATGACGGATACGATAGTGCTCCAGATGTGCGCGTCTGCGGCATCGACGAGGCGCTCCGCAAGGTTCAGGAATGAGGGGCCGGAAATGAAAGCGCCAGTGTTAGGATTTTGAGAAATCCGCACGATAAAGCCGCTGCCAGCCGAAGCCGTACAGCATGATAAAAACGAAACAGACTAACGGCATAAGGAACCCGACGCGCATGGAGCTGTGGTCCGCCAGCCAGCCCATCAGCACCGGCATGACCGAGCCGCCCACGATGGCCGTGACCATCCAGGAGGACGCCA
>CAYMLQ010000587.1:0-2610 GCA_964390795.1 uncultured Lentisphaeraceae bacterium | reverse complement strand
TCCGCCTTGACGCCGACCCAGCCGTAGTTTTTCTGAAGCAAGGCCAGACCTGCGCAGTCGCCGTCTTGCAGGTGCGACACGTCGAGCGCGGTCACACCCGAGCACTGCGGCCCGAAGGTGCGCTGCGTCAGCGTGTTCCGCGCCGCCAGAAAGTCCGCGTCGACGCGGCCGGTCGCGAGCCGCAGCCAGCCCGGGCGTACGGCGACCGACCAGAGCGCGTTGTCCGGGTTGTGGTTCCACTGCCAGACCAGCGGAAGAGCGGGCTCGCCTGGACTGCGGCCGAACTCGTCGGAAGCGACGACCCCGGGAAGGAGCCCGTTGCTCGCGGGCAGATCAAGCGTGTCGGGCACCTTGCCGTTCTCGCCCAGCACCGGCCAGCCGTCCTCCCACTTGACCGGCACGAGATAGGGGACGCGGCCGACCGCGCCGCAATCTTGGAACAGGTAGGCGTACCACTCTCCGGTCGGCGTGTCGATCAGGCCGCCTTGCGCCACGCCCTGGTCGCGCAGCGCGACGCGACCCTCATACGGGCCGGTGATCGTGTCCGCGCGATGCACGAACACGGTGCGCATGTCGTTCTTCGGCCACGAGATATTGAACAGGTAGTACTTGCCGTGTGCCTTGACCATCTGCGATCCCTCGGCAGGCAAGCCGATCTTCCCTCCGGCTACCAAGCCCGCGTTCTCGATGAGGGTCTGGTCGAGACCTCCCGGCTTGAGCGCCGAAGCATCGGCGGTCAGCTCGATGAGTTTGATACGACCGCCGCCGTACACCATGTACGCGCGTCCGTCGTCGTCGAAGAACAGCGAGTGGTCGTGCAGCGCGGGTTTGAAGGAACTGACCTTCCAGTGCCCCTTCTCGATGTCCTTCGTCGAGTAGACGTAGGTCTTGCCCGTCGTCCCGGAGAAGGTCGTGACATAGAACGTGCCGTTGTGGTGGCGCAGGCTGCTTGCCCACGACCCTTTCCCGTAGTCACGTTTGCCGTTGCTAAGCGTGAGAGCATCCTCGTCCCCGAGCGTCTCGTAGGCGTAGCTCACCAGTCGCCAGTTCACGAGATCCTTCGATGCCATGATCGGCAATCCCGGGCTCAGGTGCATGGTGGTGCTGCTCATGTAGTAGGTATCCCCGACGCGAATCATGGCCAGGTCCGGCACGTCCGCGTGGAGGATGGGATTGCGCGCCCTCGACGTCGTGATGCCGCTGCAAGGAAAGTTGATCACCGTCTGCCAGGCGATCTCCTGCAAGGCGCGGTTGAGCGCGTCATCCCAAGCCTCGCGCTTCGCCGTTCTCAAGGGAGTGGCCATGGGCAACCCCACCGGGCTCTTGCCGTAGAGCACAGCATAGTGCAGATAGGTGTTCAGGGCCTCAAGCGGGGGCGAAGGGTGGACGGCGTCCACGAACAGTTCGTCTTGGCTATTCAGGCCCGGCATCCGCTTCTCAGCGATGCGCATCCTCAGTTGCAACAGAGCCTGAGCGGTCGGCACGAGGGTCATGATATTTTTGCCTTTGCCGTATTTCCTGTTAATGGCTTCGGCCTGTTCCTCGCCCGCCCGGATGTTGCGAGCGTAGAGCTTACTGAGCTGTTCTGGCGTCTTGTTACGATCAGCGCTGTCCCACGCGCCTTGCGGAAAATCCTGGTTGTCCGTGTCGCCGCCGCCCCAAGATAGCTGGACAATGAAGCGCAGGTTGGGGTTGTGCTCCAGCCCGAGTTTCACGAATGACTCGACGCCTTCGTCCGGAAACTGGATGGGCGACATCACAAAGACGTCAATCTTTCCGGTCTTAAGCGCCGCCTTCGCTTCGTTGGGTTCGCCCTTCTCCCAGTGCTGCAAGGTCCTTGAGGCGCCGATACGCTGGACTCCGACCACCTCATGACCCCGTATCCCCGCCGCTGCGACCACGTGACTGAGCGGCTCCGGAACATACCACATCAGGCTGTGCGACGCATAGAAGACACGTAAGCCTTCGACCTGTGACGGACACCTTGCCTCGCTCGGCTGCTGCGCGAGCGAAAACGTCAGCGACCATCCAAAAACCACCAGCGACGTGAGTGCAACCCGGCTCACGGCAGAACTCGCCATGACGAGTCCCGCGAGCGTGAACACATCTTTATTCAACATTCTTTTCATGCCAGAAGATTAGCGAACTGCTTCATAGACCGTCTATTGCACTTATTGCAATTTATATTGTCTTTCTTGCAACCCGCCCACCCAGTCCGCGCTAGAGCAGCTTAATCGGCGCGCCCTGGCGCGTGACGACCAGCAGCAGACGCCGTTCGCCGCGTCCACGGCAAGCCTGACCCGCTTCTTGTTCACGATCAGTTCAGCCTGGACTTCAGCGGGACAGGCATTCTGGAGGCGTTCCTTACCTTTCCGCCGCGCCGACCGAGACAATTTCAAGCAGTCGCTCCGGCGTGATAATCGGACACATCACGGGCCCCTCGATCTCCAGCAAGTCGCGGTCACCTGTCACCAGATAATCAGCCTTGCCCGTGATGGCCACGGTTAAAAACGGCACATCATGCGGGTCACGACATTTTGGCACCTTTCGCAGGTTGCCCGGAACCACCACCTCCGCGAACTGAAGGAAAGCCTCCAACACGGCTCGCTG
>CAYMLQ010000586.1:0-2621 GCA_964390795.1 uncultured Lentisphaeraceae bacterium | reverse complement strand
GTGGAGCGGCGCACGAAGGTGCGGATGGACCGGGAGCTGTACGAGCGGGCGGCGGAGTGCGCCCGCGAGGTGGATGAGACGGTCTCGCGCTGGCTGGACCTGTGCACGCGGCCGAACAACCTGTATCGGGCGCAGGCTGCGGGTGTAGCAATTCCCGACGCGTGGCTTTCCGCCACACGCGAGGGCGTGGTCGCGACCGTGGACGGCGAGCATGCGGATCACGATGTCTTACGGCGCTGCGTTGCGGTTGTGGTCTTGTGGTGCGAGTCGCGGCGGCTGCCGCCGGTCGAGTGCCCGATGCGCGAGGGCGTGGACTACTATGTGGAGCGCGGCGAGTGAGGACGTGCGGCGAGTGCGGGCTTTTCTGCTCGTGCGGGGCGATGTGGCCGGCGGGAATGTGCCTGCCTCGCGGGGACAGGCTGATACGGTCGTCGGACGCTTGCTGCGTGATGTGGGAGGAGGACTGGCGCGGCGTGGATCAGTCGGACGGGATGCGGGCGGAGGTCGGAGAACGGAGGCCAGAGGTCGGAGGGAAAGCAAATGCGAACGCCGGACATCCAACGTCGAACACCGAACGCCGAACGGAAGGGACTGATGGCGTTCACGGTGAAGGCGCACTGGGGGCTGCTGATCAGCGCCGGTCTCAAGACGTGCGAGAACCGGTCGTTCCGCGTATCGCCGGGGTTCTACCTGGTTCACGCGTCAGGCAGCCTGAGCTTTTCTGAATGGCGGGCGGGATGCGACTGGGTAAGTGACCGGTTCGGAACCGCGATCGTCTTCCCGTCGTTCGACCTGTGCCGCGCCTGGTGCGGCCAGATCGTGTGCGGGATCACGGTGGTGTCGGCGCTGACAAAGTCGAAAGATCCGTGGTATCTGGGCGACGTGGCCTGGGAGCTGGAGAGACCCGTACCGTGCGCAAGGGGCTTGAGGGCCAGGGGTGCGCCCGGCGTGTGGCCGGTGAGCGAGGAGGTAAGCAAGAGGTTCGAGGGGGCGAGGGAGATGTCAGGCTGTTAGCGGTTTAGGCTGACAGACTATTAGGAAGGCGGGAGACCCAGCCCTGCAGACGATTGTCCGTTTGTCGCGATACGACCCCCTGACGTTCGACGATACGACCCCCTGACGTTCGAATCAGTTCTTTTGCGCCTGTTCTTTTGGTGGCTGAAAAGAACGCAGTAAACGTTGAATTCTGTCAAGTTCCATACCCCATCTTGAAACCAATCTCCGATCAAGGCTCGGAAAACCGGATTCGCCCGCACTGGTACTCAAGGTAATGCCACGAGCGTTAAACGAACAACCATAGGTTTGCCATCCAAGAACACTATCAGGCGCGTTCCAATCCACCTTTTTGTTGAACCTCTCGCTTAACTCAAAAATTAGAATCGCATCATATCTGCCCTCGGTATCGGCACAACGTCTCACTGTGATGAAAGCATTGCCTAGTCTTCCGAACAGCTCACAACTGGTAAACGGATAATCTGCGGACAAGACCTTTTTCAAACATGCCAGTTCTTCCCGAGTTGAGTTGATTTTGGAATTACTGACTGCCTCGATATTTCCATTTGTGACCACAGTGGCGGCTGAAACGCCATCATTGGTAGGAGTTTTTGAAAACTGAATTTCCTGAATGGTATCCATTGCGCCGTTCGCTATCTCGCCATTCTCTCCTCGGATGGTCAGTTTACCGTCCTTATATGAGATGACTTTGCCACGGATTGAACCGCCATCTTTGAATGTGATTATGTCGTCCGCATTGCTGGTGTCCCAACTAACCAGTGTGAAAATCGCAATAATAGACACAATTCGCATGGTGAGCTTTCCTTTCGGTTTAACAGGGTGGGCATAGCTATGTTAACTGTTCCAAGAATCAGCGGTACGTTGAGAACAGCGGTGTGCGTTCTAACTGGCCATGCGCCATAAAGGACGGAAGAAAATGGTGACACATTGTTGGTTGACTCAAGGAAAAGGCGACTCTTGAGCAGTAATGCTCAGGATGCAGCTTTCCCGCTTCAGTAGGTAAGTATAACACCTCGCAGGAGTGAGTGGAATAGTTGGCATGAACAATTTCGCGAGTTCGGTCGAAGCGGTCGAAGCGAAGGCTGCTCCCTTTCGCTACGCTTGCGGGGCAAGGGATTAGGATTAGAGGCTAGGACTCCAGCGTGACGGGAACAGCAGTCAGGCAGGTTGTTGTGCTTTCGTATACGCTAAGCCTGTAGAGTGGCGGCTGTTGGAATATTCCAGGGGACCCGTCGCGAGACGCTATCGAGGCGAGCGACGGGCTGGATTGACGCGCCCCCCGCGGGCGCGGCGATTTTTTCGGGACGAAAAGGCCGGGGCGGCCGTATCCGGCCGCCCCGGCGGGGGCTAGGCGAGAAGCTCGCCGATGTTTTTGGGGTCAGTGTAGTAAAGATCCAGCTCGGCGCCGTTCTCGAGTAGTTCGGGGATTGAGATATAGCCGAGTTCGGCGCCCATGCCGAGGTCGGCGATTCCGAAGGCCTGTACCTGGCCCGCGTTGTCGGGGTCGGCGTCCTTCTCCACGATCCACCAGTCGCAACCGCCGATGAAGTAATGAAGATGGGCGAGGGCGGCGCGGCCTTTGGCGGTGCTCTCGTAGGTCTTGGGCA
>CAYMLQ010000585.1:0-2627 GCA_964390795.1 uncultured Lentisphaeraceae bacterium | reverse complement strand
CTCCATAGCCTAAACAGGTAATGGTCGATAGCCTTACTCGGCATGACCGCAGGAATCAGCACTAGGAGCGCGTCTAGCGCGTCGGGCCGCTGGCCTATGCCGCACAAGGGGCGCGGGCTTCCGGCGTAAGGGGCACGGCACGCGGCGCGGCGCTGGGGCTGGCGTCGGATTCGGGGGGCGGCATGATCCCCATGAGCGGAATAGGCGGTTGACCTCCCAAAAATTGGATTCTAGCCTATGCTCCTATCCCGGTTCACGCGGTCACAAGTCATTGAAGATTCAGCGGTTAGACGTTTTTCTCCGTACTGAAAGTCCACGTCATGGCCGAATGACGGCACCGGCAAGCGGGGGATGGTTATAATATGGCACTAATTCAAGCGTCTAATTAGTACCATATAGGGCTATCTTGAAACCCGGCTGAAATTGTGCGCAGGGGTGTATAAATGAAAAAAGCCCAATAAAACCGCGTGTTTTAAGGGCTTTTGTATGGCGCCCCTGGCGTGACTTGAACACGCGACCCACGGATTAGAAATCCGTTGCTCTATCCAACTGAGCTACAGGGGCAATCGAGAGGCAATAGAATATCGGAGTGCGGGCGGCGTTGGAAGTGTAAAATAAAAGTAAGGAGGAGTTAGGAGTTAGGGTTTAGGAGATGAATGCGCAACAAACCGCGAAAAGCTCTTCGTCTTCAAGGTATTGCAATTCCTAACTCCTAAATTCTAACTCCTAAATGGGGTGCGGATTCAACAAAGTTGAATCTCACCCGTCAAGGGTTGACAACCGCGTCTCTTCGCTCGCATAATACCCGCTATAGATTGAATGGGGATGGCGCTGGGGTTGCGTCGCATGACGCAGGGCGCGGTCCTGTATCACGTGGGGATTCGGGGGAGGCAATCGATGATGCTCAAGCAAAAGGTTCTGCTGGCTGTCGGTCTGGCTGCTGCAAGTGCCGCCATGCACGCGCGTGCGGAGGGTTTCGAGGTGGGGGTCGCGACATACACGTTCCGGCAGGGTACAGCGTTCGAGGCGATCGAAAAGACGAAGGCGTGCGGGGGGGACGTGATCGAGTTCTTTCTGTGGCAGCCGCTCGGCGCGGAATATCCCAAGGTCATCCTCAACCAGGATCTCTCCGACGAACACGTGGCAGCGCTCAAGGCGAAGCTGACGGCGTCCGGCGTGAAGGCCGTCAACGCCTATTTCAACAACGCGGTCTTTCAGGACAAGGACAAGGCCGAAGCCCATGTGCGCAAGCTGTTCGAGTTCGCCCGCAAGCTTGGTCTGCGCGGGCTGACCGGCGAACCGCCGGCCGACCAGCTTGACCTCGTTGAGAAAATGGTGAAGGAGTATGACATCCGGCTCTGCTTTCATAATCACCCCAAAGACCCGAAGAAGCCCGACTACCGCAACTGGGATCCCGTGTATCTGCTCTCGATGATGGAGAAGCGCGATCCGCGCATGGGGTTCTCCCTGGACACGGGGCACCTCAGCCGTTCGGGCGTCGATCCGGTTGAGACGGTCAAGCTCTTCGGGAAGCGCGTGCTGTCGGTTCACCTCAAGGACGTCAAGGAGGCGACAAAGGAGAGCATCGACCTGCCTTACGGTCAGGGCATCGGCAACATGGCCGGCGTCTTGGCCGAGCTGAAGAAACAGGGCTTTCAAGGCCACGTCGCCGTCGAGTACGAAAACGTCACTGAGCGTCTGCTCGACGACGTGAAATTCTGCCTCGCCTTCATCCGTAGTCACTAAAGGGGGATATATGAAGCACAGCGGGTCTCAGCAGTGTGTTCGCAGAAGTTTTCTTAAAGGCTGCCTGGCGTTCGCGTCGGCTCCGCTGATCGTGCCGGGACGCGTGCTCGGCCGCGACGGCGGCGTCGCGCCAAGCAACCGCATCGTTTTTGGCGGGATCGGCATCGGCAACCGCGCGCGTGCGATCTTGCCGAATTTCCTCTGGTTTCCAGATATCCAGTGGGTCGCGGTTTCGGACGCGCGCGCCGACCGCCTCGCCTCCGCGAAAGCGATGGTCGACGCGCACTACGGAACGAGCGCGTGCCGGACGTTCGGCGACTTCCGCGAGCTGCTCGCCTGCAAGGAGATCGACGCCGTGCTCATCGCGACCGGCAACCGCTGGCACGCCGTGGCCTCCATGTTCGCGGCCCAGGCCGGCAAGGATGTCTACTGCGAGAAGCCGATCAGCCTCACCCTCGGCGAGGGGCGCCGGCTCGTCGAGACCTGCCGCCGTTTCGGTACGATCTATCAGGCTGGCACGCAGCGCCGTTCGACGGCTTCCTACCGGTTCGCCCGCGAGATGGTGCTGCAGGGCAAGATCGGGCGCGTACACACGGTCGAGTCGCAGGTCTGGACCGCAGGGACCGTTCCCCACGGAAAGGCGGCTCCGGTGCCAGAGGGCTGGAACTACGACATGTGGCTCGGGCCTGTGCAGTGGCGCCCCTATGTGCCGGGCCGCGTTCAGAACTGGACGTGCTTCTGGGATACGGGCGAGGGCATGCACACCGACATGGGCACGCATTACACCGACCAGATGCAGTGGGTGATGGGCACGGACGACACCGGTCCGGTCGAGTTCGAGACGTCGGACATCGTCTGGCCCGACCCCGTCAAGTTCATGA
>CAYMLQ010000584.1:0-2658 GCA_964390795.1 uncultured Lentisphaeraceae bacterium | reverse complement strand
ATCCCCACAGTCACGAGGATTCTGAAGCCGGCAAATTTCCGGGGTCGTAGAGGTATGTGAGCGGCGTGAGGAAGCGGAGAGGAACGGGAACGCCGAAAGAGTAACTCCGAACGCTGAACGTCGAACGCGTAACGCCGAACATCGAACGTCGCCCGGGTAGGGCGGGTTCCCCGTAACCCGCCGCCGGTCCACTGCCGATTATGCCGGAGCGGTGATCGCGTCCTGCGCCTCGTCCTGCTCGCCCTGAATCCGGTTGAGTTCGGTGGCGTCGCGCTCCCACTCGGCCGTGACATCGCCGAGTTGGTCCTGGACGATCTTGAGACGCCTGTTTGTGGCCGCGTAGTCGGTCTCCGGCGTGCGGTTGAACAGCACGGCGGAGAGCTTCTCCAGCTCTGCCTCCAGTTCGGTGATGCGGGCTTCCGCCCTGGCCACCCGCTCGCGGAGCGCCTTGAGCTGGGGCTGGCGCTTGACGCGCTCCTGGGCACGGGCGCGGCGCAGTTCTTTGGCGCTGACCGCCGTTGCCACCCCGTCAGGCCCCGGCACCACGGCGGCAGGAGCTGACGCCTCGGGCGTACGGCTCTCGCCGGACGTCTTCTCGCGATAGTAGTCGTAGCCGCCCGGGAAACGGCGCACGCCCGCCGGCGAGACCTCGATGATCGAGGTCACGGTGTTGCGCACGAACTCGATATCGTGGCTGACCAGGCAGACGGTGCCGTCGTATTTGCGGATGGCCTGCTCCAGCGTGGCGCGTCCCTCGAGATCCAAGTGCGTGGTCGGCTCGTCGAGCAGCATGAGGTTGGGGGGGGCGAGAAAAAGCCGCAGGAAGGCGAGGCGGATCTTTTCGCCGCCGCTGAGCACGCCGGCCGGCTTGCCGATGTCGTCTGAAGAGAAGCCGAACGAGCCGAGCTGCGCGCGGAGCACCTTCTCAGTGGAGCCGGGCGAGCAGCGCTTCGCGCATTCGAAGACCGATACCTCGGTCGGGATGGTCTCGGCGAACTCCTGAGAGAGGTAGCCGGGCACGACCTTGTGGCCTAGCGTACACGTGCCTTTGGTTGGCTGGCGCGTGCCGGCCATGATGCGCAGCAGCGTGGTTTTGCCCATGCCGTTGAAGCCGACGATCGCGACCTTGTCGCCGCGCGCGATACTCAGATTCACGTCAAAGAGCACGTTCCGGATGCCGTCGTAGGAGAAGTCCACACTCTCGATGCGGACGATCTCCGCGCCCGAGTGCGGCGCGGGCGCGAGGCGCAGGCAGCCGGCGGCCATGCTGCGCTTGGGCAACTTGATCGCGTCCTCTTCGATCTTCTCGATCATCTTCATGCGGCTCTGCGCCTGGGTGGCCTTGGAGGCGGTGGCCTTGAAGCGGTCAACGAAGCGCTCGAGCTGCTCGATCCGGCGGTCTTGGTTCGCCTTGGCCGCAAGCAGGTTGGTGTGGCGGATGTCGCGCTCGCGCAAGTAGTAGTCCAGATTGCCGTTGTAGCGTGTGGCTGTGTTGGCGTCCACCTCGATCGTGGTGCTTGTGAGGGTGCGCAGCAGGTAGCGGTCATGGGAGATCAGCATCAGCGTGCCGTCATAGAGCTTGAGGAAGCGCTGGAGCCACTCGACGGCGGGCAGGTCGAGGTAGTTGGAGGGTTCGTCGAGCAGCAGCAGGTCGGGGTGCGAGGCGAGCACGCGCGAGAGTTCCGCGCGCATCTGCCAGCCGCCGCTGAAACTCTTGAAGGGCTTGTCGAAGGCGTCGACGGGAAAGCCGAGGCCGCCAAGGGAGATTTTGACGCGCGACTCGATTTCATAGCCGCCGAGGTGCTCGAACTCGGTCTGAACGTCGCCGATGCGCCGCAAGAGCTTCGTACGCTCCGACTCCTCGCGCGTCTCGGACAGCGTGTGTTCGAGCGCGTGAATCTCGTGCTCCATTTCGCCGAGGCCGGGGATGCCCCGCAGCGCGTACTCCAGCAGCGTCTCATCGTCTGAGTCGGCCTTCAGATGCTGCCGGATGTGGCCGATGCGGGGGGATTCCTCGATGAGCACGTCGCCGGAATCGGCGAAGGTCTCGTTGAGGATCAGGCGGAAAAGCGTCGATTTGCCGGACCCGTTGGGGCCGACAATGCCGATACGCTCGCTTTTATTGACACGGAACGTGACGTTTTGGAGAACTTCTTGCGTGCCAAAACGCACGCCTATGTTGCGGAATTCAATCACGGCGATGTATGATGCTAAAAACGGCGGGTGATGACAATCATGAATATCGGGTGCGGCAAAGGAATTCTTGCGCACCTTCCGCCCTACTCGGGACGACAGCCGTGCCGTACCTCTGTCGCCTACCTCTGTCTCCAAACGATTACGACTGGATCTTTCGGCTGACTTGGGTTACTCTCCGTCACCTGCGTCAGAAAATATGAGCAGCGCATCAGAAAAGTGGGTATGAGACAGGCATGACAAAGAGAGAGATCCATCAGTGTTTTATCGACCGGCTTGCCGAAGAGCTGGCGTCCATCACCGCGGCGGCCAAGAATTCGATCGCAACGGCCACCAGTCAGGAGCATCAGGCGGAAAGCAAGTATGACACGTTCAGCCTCGAATCCTCCTATCTGGCGCGGGGCCAGGCGAAGCGGGTTGAGGAGCTGACCTACGCGCTGGAGCGGCTACAGTCACTCGTTTTGA
>CAYMLQ010000583.1:0-2666 GCA_964390795.1 uncultured Lentisphaeraceae bacterium | reverse complement strand
CATAGAACAGTATGAAGGAGAATCCCGCCAGCAGGGCCGAGACCGTAAGCTGCACTCCGGCGAACCAGTCATACAGGCCGTGGAGCAGGGCGGATACCGAGAGCCCGACGATGAACAGCGCCCCGCAGCGTTTCCGGGTCGTTGCCGCCACGGACACGAAATAGGAGAACGTGCCAGCCCAGACCGCATGGCAGAATACTAGGGAAAGTGACCGCAGCATCGCCATCACCATGGCATCTCTCACGCCCTCTGGCGAGTAGGAGCTGAGCGCCGCCACGTGTCCGTAAGACACGTTCTCGAAGGCCGCGAACCCGAGTCCGGAGAAGACGCCGATCTCGACCATGGCGAGAGGGTCGGCGGCGCGGCGCTTCCACGCCAGATAGCCGAACACGGGGAGTGCCTTGCACAGCTCCTCCCAGATGCCGACTTGGAAGACGAACCCGAACAGCGAGACGACCAGGTTGTCGCTCTGGCACATTTCCGTGTAGGCTTCGGGGAGCACGTGCCCGTAAAGCCACAGCAGGATGTTGATTCCCGCGATACCGGTGAAGAACAGGGAGCCGACAGCCACCTTCAAATCCGAAGCGCCCTTGAGGACGTACTTGCGGAAAATCACGCCCCATATCGCCGCGAAGAACAGCGCGAAGGCCGTGAGCTGGGTGCTGGAGCCGTCCGCCTGTATCGTACCGATCAGGAGAGGGACCACGCCAAGCAGGGCAACGGACCAGAACACGCCGTCCTTCGCCAGCGCAGCAAGGTTGCTTTGGTCGATGGGCAGGACCTCTGCCTTCCAGTCCATCTGCTTGAGGTCACCGATCACGGACTGCGCGTGGCGCTGTCCGGCGTTTACCAGGTTCGCCGCCATGTGGCCGGTCTTAGAGGCCGCCGCGGAAACCGAGGGCGGCAAGGCCGCGCCAGGTCCCCTGAAACAGCCTTTCAGTTCGGACTCGGACGCCGGGATCCAGTCATCAGCGCCTTCCGGCAAAACCAACGTCGCCGGGGTTATCGACCCCGCCGCTATCAAAGCCTTGGCCGCGCCGTCATCCACCGGGCCATACTGCTTGTCACCAACCCTGTAACACCAGTTCATCGCTTTCCTCTCCGTTGACCCGCACGCAAGGTCAGCGTTAAGCCCGGCCTGCGGGCAAAAAAAATGAGGGACGCGGACATTCAACCCACGCCCCTCCCGAAGGCCCGCCAAGGCCCGTGAAACAGACGCAAAGCCGAAGCCGCGCTCCCCAGATGGGGTCGCGACCTCGCTGAAAGCATCCGTTTCACTCATAGCAACTTGGCGGTTTTCGGGAGTGACGGCTCTCTGCGAGTAGCAGAAATCGTTTTTATGTCAGCGCTCTAAACTGCCTGAACAGTTCCTCCTAATGAGGCGCACACGCGCCCGTTATGACGTGTATAAAATACACCCAAACCACTGCGATAAAAAGCGGATTCTCCGGTTTTCTCCAATCCATCACCCCACCACAGAAAGGACAACGACCATGCCATCAAACCCAAACCAGCACCTGCTGGACGTGCTGACCCGCGAAGGCGTACTGCTGAGCGTCAGCGTGCGCTACTGGCGGGCGGCGAAGAAACTCCAGGCCCAGGATCTCGGGCTCGACCCCGATGATGTGACCGACCGCCTGATCTCGCTGGGTCACAAGCGCTTGATGCCCAAGGATGCCTTGGCAGCGTTCGCGCTCATCGAATCCCGCGCCCACGCCCTCGTGGACGCCTCCACATTCCCGTTCTTGGGCGGGATCGCAAGGTTCCTGCCGAACCGCAAGCTGGGCGAGGTCACGCGCAGGCTCGGCGAGTTGGAACAGGAGTTCCATGCGGAACAGGCCAAGTTTGCGGACAAGTACGGTCGGCTGCGTGAGGAGGCGCTCGAAGAATGGCGTGAGCAGGCCCGCAGGCTGGTGTCCGACCCCGCAAGGGTCGTCGCGTCCGTCAGCGCGGCGTTCCCGGCCCCGGACAGGCTTGACCGCCACTTCTCGTTCTCGACGGCCCTGTTCCAGATCCAGTTACCGGAGACCTTGGACGCGGAGATTGTGATGTCCGGCGACCGCCAGGAGCTGATGCGCGCCCGCGAAGAGGCGGCGCTTGACGCCAAGCGCAAGATATCCGAGGGCGTGGAGACGTTCCTCGGCGACTGCGTGGCCAGCCTGCGCCAGCAGACGGCCGGGCTCTGCGACGAGATGCTGGAGAGCTTCAGGCAGGGCAAGACCGGCGTCCACCAGCGCACGCTGAACCGCCTCACGGACTTCATCGACAACTTCAGGGCGCTGAACTTTGCTAACGACGAAGAACTGGAGTCAAGGCTGATACGTGTTCGCGACGCCTACCTGACCACCACCGCCGAGCAGTACCGCGATGACGCTCATGCCCGGCAGCGCATGACCGACGGCATCCGCAGGCTCGCCGACGCCGCCCGCGAACTCGCCACCGCCGACACCAGCGCCGTTGTCGAGAGCTTCGGCCGCATGGGCACGCGCAGGTTCACGCTTGCGGCTTAAGATCAACACTCGCCCCAGGCCCGGCAAGGCACGCCCCGCGTCCGCAAAGGAAGACCGCTTCCAGAGCGGGCGCGGGGCTTCTTCATTTACGGAAAGGACATACATGAGTGCGCCAAGTAAAGCGTGTAACAGGCAGTCGGTTCAAGTCCGACACGG
>CAYMLQ010000582.1:0-2714 GCA_964390795.1 uncultured Lentisphaeraceae bacterium | reverse complement strand
CCGCAAGACTGAAGATGCACGGATCTTCGACTGTGCGCGACTGCTTGATCTCGCCACGCAACAAACCCACCTCGGCCACGGCTTTCGCCAGGAGCGCCTGTTCCACGTGGCCTGCGTCTTTGTCGGTGAGAACGCGTGCTTGGAGCAGACCTTGCTCCACAAGTTGACGCTGAAGCTGTTTGATGTCAACGGCCCGCGTGTGCCCGCCGTTATTCGCGGCCATCGCTGCCGCTACTCCCGCCGCATACCCTTGATTCTGCACATCGGGCTGCATGCGGATGAGCGTCATCGCGTCGCGCTCCGCACCGGCGCCCAGTCCCGTCGCAAGCAGCCCGTCCACCCCTTTGGGCAACAGGCTTCGATACGGCAGATCCACCTCAAAGGCCGGACCTTTCATGTCTTTGATCAGCAGCATCGGCGATGTCGGGAATGCCGCCGCATCGAAATTGCTCTTGTGATGGCTGATGGTGTCCCTGCAGGCCCGCCGGTTCAGAATGTCTGGCGTGGTCAGCATGGTGTCCGCAACGATGCGGCGACGCTCGCGCGAGTCCACGAGCTGGCCCGCGTCGTAGGGCTTGCCTTCGCCCCACTTCGCCCGCGTCCAGGTCATCAGATGCCACAGGTCAACCACGCTGGTATCGTCCACCAGCGCGAAGCAGGTGTTGTTCACGCTCGCGCCCAGGTTTCTCTGCGGATAGCCGGCCAGTTGAACCGCGAGCATGCCTGACGGCCCCACGCCAAACTGCGTTTCCGCGCCCGCGCAATCGGCGATATCCGCGTTGCCTGTGGCGTCGATCACCGTCTTGGCCAGCACCAGCCCGACTCCCATGGGCGTCGCGACCACCACGCCGACCACTTTCCGATCCTTCATGGCAGTCCCGCAACCCAAACAGCCGAACCAGACGTCGGCGCGCTGCTTCACCAACTCGCGGCGCAGCCACTCCGCTTTCTGCACGATGTTCCACCCGCCCTTCTTCGCGTCCGGCCACCGGTTGGCGCCACCGATAGCCGCATCGATCTCCTTTGTAAAACCGTCCCGCATGCCATACCAGTAAGAACCGATCACGCCCGCCGTACCCACTCCGCCCAGCTCGTCGAGATTCTCGATGACCAGCGTTCGCGCACCGCTCCGCGCGGCCCCTATTCCCGCAGGCGCGCCTGCTGTGCCGCCCCCCACCACGACCACCTCATAGTCGCCCAACACCGGATAATCCTGTTCTGCCACGCGGAGCGAACCCGCCCTTGCAGAAGGAGCCGTTACGTTGCGAGGCCCGCCTATCTTCCACTCCGCGCTTCCACCCGTCTTTTGTTTTGCGACGCGAACCGCTGTAGCAGGCTTCACGGACGCCGCGTCAGCCGCCGCCGCCGCACCGACCCGCGCGCCGACGGCCAAGAAGGAAAGCGGGCGCAGCATACGCGCCTGATCCTGCACATCCGCATACGCGCTCAGAACCGTGAGCCCCGTCACCTGGGGTGAGCGGAAGGCGCCCAGATCGCAGCTTGCCACGCCGGGCCATGAGCCTTCAACCCGCTTCTCGCCCCTCAGCGTGTCGGACGGATAACAGGTCGCGAATTCCGAACAGTCCAGCATGCCCGCGCCGCAGAGCTGGTTACGCAGCTCCTGTTCCGCGCGCGACCACGACGCGAACGTGCGGTCGTTCAGCATACGCTTCGCCGAGTACGTGAAAACGGGATAGGCCGCCGCATTCTTGCCGTTTCCGGGATTCTTGAACGACACCTCCAGTTGCCGCCCGACCACAGCGGGCACCGACTGCAGCGTGCCTCCCACCACTACGAACTGAAGCTCACGCTCGCCAGGAGCGAAATCTCTGAACGCAGCGCCCGACTGTCGGGCCAACACGGCGAAGCCCGTGGCATCGATCACGGCCCGCGCGCGAACCGCCTGGCTTCCGCTTCGGCTGACCAGAATCAGACCGCTCGCGCGGTTCGTGCCGCTCAGCAGCAAGTCCGTCGGATAACAGCCCGTCAGCCAGCGCACGCCATGGTCGAGCAAGGCCTGATCGAGCGCACGCTTCACGGTGAAGGGCGTCGTGACGCGGCCTTCCGGGAACAGCGCGCGCGCCAGCGCCGAGTCCGGCGTCTCGCCCGGCTCAAGCCACAGCGCCTGCGCGCCGCACAGGTCGTCGCCCAGGTAGGGACGCGGAGCAACGAGCATGACGCGCGCCCCGGCGTCGGCTGCCGCGCAGGCTGCCGCGACCGCCGCGCCCGACCCGCCCGCCACGACGACATCCACCTCCGCAAGCACGGGCACGTCGCGCCCGGACACCTCCGTACCCGCCGCGCACAGACGGGCGACCGCGAGCAGCGCCAGACCCACCAACACGTGTTCGTTCATGTTCCCGCACCCTTCATTTCCAGTCCGCTTCTCCTCCCTAGTCGCTGCGAGTGTATCACGAAGAGCGGGTGGCGTCGATTCGAAGGC
This sequence comes from uncultured Lentisphaeraceae bacterium, assembly GCA_964390795.1. Lineage (GTDB taxonomy): Bacteria > Verrucomicrobiota > Kiritimatiellia > RFP12 > UBA1067 > CAYMLQ01. Next base: position 271 of record CAYMLQ010000582.1, on the reverse strand, counting down.
CAGTCCCGATTTTGCTGAGACCTCTGCTGCTGCCCCTGACTGTTCCCCCACCGAGTTTCATTATTGCTACCTTCACTCTCACACCTCCGGAGGTGTGAGAATGAGGTTTCATTGAAGCATGGGCGAAGTGGCAGGGCAAAGGACGCTGGGACGTCATACACTTTAACTTCGGGCTTCATGATCTGAAAAGGAGCGCCCGAGTAACAAACCTCTCCGAACCTCATTTCCCGTGGCAGTGTAACTATGTCGGGAGCGTGAGGCCGAAGACCTC
>CAYMLQ010000581.1:0-2719 GCA_964390795.1 uncultured Lentisphaeraceae bacterium | reverse complement strand
CCGACGGCGGCTACCCCGGCATCAGCGACCCCGGCTACCGCCTCATCCGCCGCGCCGCGCAGGAGAAGGTCGCCTTTGACGTCCTCCCCGGCGCCTCGGCCGTGGACCTCGCCCTGCTCTTCTCCGGGCTCTCCACCTCCAGCTTCACCTTCAAGGGCTTCCCGCCCCGCCGCCCTGGCGCGCTGCGCCGCTTCTTCGAGGAGGAGAAGGCGTTGCCCCACACCCTCATCTGCTTCGAGTCGCCCTTCCGCATCGCCCCGTCGCTCAAGGCCGCGCTCGAGGTCCTGGGCGACCGCGAGGCCGCGGTCTGCATCGAGCTGACCAAGGCCCACGAGCGCGTGGCCCGCGGCTACCTCTCCGAACTCATCCCGCAGTTCGACGGCAAGACCGTCAAGGGCGAGGTCGCCTTCGTCATCGCCGGCGCCAACCCCAAGTTCGCGCGGGAGACAGATGAAGACGCAGATAACGACGATGAGAGAGAATAGCCAAACGCTCAACGCCCAACGTTCAACGCTCAACGCTCAAGGTAACGTCTCCCCCTACTTGAAAGTTGAACGTTGAACGTTCAGCGTTGAGCGTTTATTCTATTTCCCCATGCGCCTCCTCTTCCTCCAACTCCCCCGCCTCGACCCCGACATCACCTCGCCCGGCGAGAACCTGATGCCCGCCGCCGCGTGCCTGCGCGCCGCGCTGGAGCGCTCGCCCGAAGCGAAACATTGGGAGGTCATCGCGACGCCCGCCTGCCAGGATGCCGCCCCGGACGCCGCCCTCGCGGACCACATCGCCGCGCTGCGGCCCGACGCGCTCTCCGCCACCTGCTATCTCTGGAACATCGAGCGCACCCTGCACCTGCTCAAGCTCCTGAAGAAGCGCCTGCCCAGCCTCAAGGTCGCGCTCGGCGGCCCTGATATCGCGGCGAACCACCCGCTGTTGCCGGAGGTCGGAGATCGGAGGTCAGAGATCAGCGATCAGCGATCAGAGATCGGAAATCCGACCTCCGACCTCCGGCATCCCGCCGACGCGCTTGTGGTCGGCGAGGGCGAAACCGTCTTCCCCGCCGTGCTGCGCTTCTTCCGTACCGGGCAAGCGCCCGATTTCAGCGGCGTCGCCTGGCGCGCGGCGAACGGCACCTTCGCTGAGGGCACGCGCCGCCGTCCGGTCAAGCCGCTCCAGGACCTCCTGCCCGCGCCCGACCACCCGGTCAACCGGCCCGACGCGTTCGGCATGGCCTACCTGGAGACCAACCGCGGCTGCCCCATGCGCTGCGCCTTCTGCTGCTACAACCTGCGCCGCAGCACCACCACCTGCCTGCCGCCCGACGAGGTCGCGACCCGCATCCGCCTCCTGCGCGAGCGCGGCGCCAAGGAGATCCGGCTCACAGACCCCACCTTCAACGCGCACCCGCGCTTCGACGAGATCCTCGAGGTTATGACGCACGAGAACGCCGACCGCGCCATCGCCTTCTTCGTTGAGATTCGCGCGGATACGCTCACCGACGACCAGGCCCGCCGCCTCGCGGCCGCCGGAGTCGCCGAGGCCGAGGTCGGCATCCAGAGCACCGACCCGAAGGTGCTGAAAATCATCCACCGCCCGCTCAACGCCGACCGCGTGCTGAGTGGTATCGAGGCGCTCTTGCGCCACGGCATCAAGCCCACCCTGGACTTCATGTACGGACTGCCCGCGCAGGACGCGGCCGATATCGGGCGCTCGCTCGACTGGCTCGCCCGTTTCGGCGACGCGATCCACCCGCAGTTCCTGCCCACGCTGCTCCTGCCCGGCACGGAGCTGCGCGACCGCGCAAAAGAACTCGGCCTCCGCGCACAGCGCCTGCCGCCTTACCGCGTGCAGTCCACCGACGCCCTCTCCGCCCGCCAGCTCGCCCAGGTCGAAGCGCTAGCCAACGAGCGCCTCGGCGGCTTCGATTCCCCCACGCAGCGCTTTGTCGGCGTGCGCCTGCCCGACCTCTTCCCGTCGCGGATGCGCTACGCCCTCGACTCCCGACCCTCGACTCCCGACTCCCGAACTCCCAAACTCCCAAACTCTCGAACTTTAGAACTCTCGAATTTTAGAACTTTAGAACTCTCGAATTTTAGAACTTTAGAACTCTCGAATTTTAGAACTTCCCCCCCCGCCTCCAACCGCCAAGCGCTCCTCCTCACCGGCCCGGACCTCTTCTCGCAGCGGGAGGCCCTCGCCGCGCTCATCCGCCGCTGCGTGCTGGCCGAGCCCCACATCCTCTGGCAGTTCGTGCTCGAGCCTGAATCGGAGGAGCCGCTCGACCTCTTCGACACCCTGATCGCCGCGTTCGGCAAGCTGCCCGGCCACTGGCTCGACCGGCTCGTCTCGCCGCCCGGACAGAAGCGCCTGTGCGCCCGCCGCCTCTTCGTCAAGCTGCCGCGCGGCAAACCCTTCGACCCCGCTTGGGCCGGCGAAGTCGACGAGCTGCTCGCCTCCCGCTTCCACTGACACGGCCCGCACCCGTTCTCTTGTGCGCAAATCTCAACTCTGGTATGCTTGACTGCATGAAGAACAAGAACATCGCGCTGCTGATCGATTGCGAGAACACCAGCCGCGAGGCGGTGGAGCCGGTGCTGAACGAGCTGGCCAAGTATGGCGTGGTCAATATCCGGCGCGCCTACGGCGACTGGAAGAGCAGCCACCTGAAGAACTGGGAGTCGCACTCCCTGCTCTTCGCCCTCAAGCCGGTGCAGCAGTTCGG
>CAYMLQ010000580.1:0-2721 GCA_964390795.1 uncultured Lentisphaeraceae bacterium | reverse complement strand
ACTCCGGGCGCTGCGAGTGCCAGAACGGGGGGCGCTCGTGACAAATCCAGCTTTCGGAAAATGAAGGAGCCCATGCATGAATAGTTGCGACGCGGTTTTCATGGAGAACACGGTGCGGCTGAGCGAACCTGCGAAGGCAGAGGTGCGCGAAGCATTCACGGCATTGCCGGCGCAAGGCTGCGTCGAGGCCGTATGCCGTTGGGAGCGGCGTATGGACGTGCTGTCGGCGCTGGAGGAGTCGGGGGCCATTGCGATTCGCTTTGAGCCGACCGCCGTTTTTGACAAGGCGCTCGTCTCCGGGCTCAAGGTTTTACAGGGCCGATGCTACGATACGGGCCGGAGGGCGGTTCACCTCGGCGGCGCAACGGCGGCCTTGGATGACGACCGGCATTTGATTGTCGGCAATATCCGCGTCTGCGAGAAGACCGCAGGGCGCTACATGCTGTGGCCGTATCGCGGCGCGTTGTCCGTGATGGAGGCTTCGCCCGACCTGCTTGCGCGGCTGGCCAGCGACCCTGTGCCGTTTGACTGCGACACCTTTGATGCTGACAGCGAGCGGCTTGTATCCGCTGTTAGCGGCATACGGGCAGGTGATGGGTCATACGTTGCTGCGGTGTATCCCGGCCCGTTCCGTGCGTTGGTGCTCAGTGACGGCAGTGTGGTGAGACGCGGCGTGGCGTCGCTTGTTGAAGCATGCCAGATCGCTCAGAACGGTTTGTTGAGGTTGCCTTCTCTTCTGGCTCACGAGGCGGGTCCCTGCGAGAACTATGCGAGCGCTTTCCGCGAGCGGGGTGCGGACTTCATTCTGAAGCCGCTCTGACAAGGAATACTGCGTGTGATGTGAGCGCTGTTTTTGAATTGCGAGCCTCAAAACGGTCGCGGAGTAGAGAGCGGGACAAAGGCCAATGAACAAAAAGGAAAAGACTGTCCTCCAAGAGAAAACGAAAGTGCTCAAGGCGTTGGCCCATCCGGCACGTCTTTGGATGGTGGAGCAGTTGGAGGTCGGCGAGCGGTGCGTGTGCGAACTGGTGGATGGACTCGGCCTCGATTATTCTACGGTTTCGAAACATCTACTGGTGCTGAAGAAAGCGGGTGTGGTGACGGACGATAAGCGCGGTAAGCAGGTGTTTTACTCTCTGAAGGTGCCTTGCGTCTTGAACTTCATGCACTGTATCGAGGCCGTAATAGAACAGGAAGGGGTTTAGGCCGAGACGCTTATTGCAAGTCCGTGATGACGGTGAACGAAGGTCATCGTTGTACTTTTGACAAATGATGCTTGAAAGGCGGCCGGTGGGCCGCCTTTCTTGTTTCTGGATTTGATTTGTTGTGCCGATTTCACTTGCCCTTCTTTAACTCCTCGGCCAGCCACTCGTCGGCAGTGAGTTTCTTTTCGCCGCCGCCAACGGCCGCCGGGGGCTTGGCGGTGAGCTTTTCGAGCCGGTCGACCTCGGTCTTGAGCGCATCGCGTTCCGTTTTGAGCGCGTCCCGCTCGGTAGTGAGATCGGCGACAACCTTGTCAGACGCCGCCTTGTCGGCAGCGGCCTTATCAGCGGCCTTCCGATCTCCGGCCTCCGATCTCTGCTCTCCCTTGCTCTCGGCGGTAGCCTGGTCAATCACTTCCTTCGCAACGTCATCGGGTTTGCTCATTCAAGAAGGTGAATAGGCTGAAGGCTGTTAGACCGTTAGGTTTGATATCAACTCGGCAGAGCCTTCTCATACACACAGCACTAGACACAACTTGCCCATGTTCTCGATCAGACCGAGCATGGCCGACATGCCCGCCGTGATCCCGTAATCGTGCGGCGTCCGTTCGGCCACCGAGAGCGCCCGCCCGGCCGCGACATCGTGCAGCGTCAGCAGGAACTTGGTGCCCGAAGACGTTTTCAGAAACTGCAGGAGCTGTTTCTGATCCGCGTCCTTCCAAGGCTCGGGCGGATCGAAACGACGCGTTCAAATTCTGCTGTCTGCGTGGGGCGGGTTTGATAAGCTGGATGCGTTAAACGAAAGGATTTATCCATGACAAGAACGGAAAGATGGTTGGCAACAGCCTGGGTGGTGGGGATGACGGGCATGTCGGCGTTGGGTGCGGACGCGTGGCGTCCTGAGCAGCGCTGGCGCGGGTTCAACCTGCTGGGCATGTTTCAGGATCACGGCCAGAAGGCGCAGTTCGAGGAGGAGGATTTCAAGCTGATCAGCGAACTGGGATTCAACTTCGTGCGCATCCCCATGGACTACCGCTTCTGGATCAAGGACAGGGACTGGGAGCAGATCGATGAAGGCAAGCTGGCGCCGGTGGACCAGGCCGTCGCGTTCGGCAAGAAGTACGGTCTCCATGTGCAGCTCTGTTTCCACCGCGCGCCGGGGTATACGGTCGCCAAGCCCTCGGAGGCGCGCAATCTGTTCGCGGACGCGGACGCCTTGCGCGTGTGCTGCAAACACTGGGCCTTCTTCGCGCGGCGCTACAAGGGCCTTCCGTCGAAAGAGGTGAGCTTCAATCTTTTCAACGAGCCGGGCGAGGTCTCGGAAGCCGACTACGAGAAGGTGGCGACCGCCCTGGTGGCGGCGATCCGCGCCGAAGATCCGTCGCGCTTCATCGTGGCGGACGGCATCGCGTGGGGCGGCCGGCCGGCGCAGTCGCTCTTCAAGTTGGGGATCGGTCAGGCGACGCGCGGCTACCGGCCGATGTCCATCTCGCACTACATGGCGAGCTGGGTGGGCACG
>CAYMLQ010000579.1:0-2722 GCA_964390795.1 uncultured Lentisphaeraceae bacterium | reverse complement strand
GGGTCTCGACAGCCCGGACGCGCGTCAGCGGATACAGCAGAATGAACAGGAGCGCGACCAGCACGATCCCTCCCTGCGCTGCGATCAGTATCCATTTCATGTTGAGCAGTTGCGCCGCTGTCGGCACGCTGTCTGCCGCGTGGTAGCCGACCAGCCACGGGATCAGCCCGCTCATCCCCATCATCAGGACTCCCGCCAACTTGCTGAGAAAACCGGCCATTGCCGCATACGCGCCCTCGCGCCGCAACCCGGTGACGCGCTCGTCCTCGTCGCAGATGTCCGCCGTCATCGAAGCGAACATCAGCGTACACCCTTGCAGTCCGAGATTCATCAGTATTCCCGGAATCATGGTGAGATAGGGATGAAACCTGAGCGGCAACCGCGGCAGCCAGGGCTGGCAAGGAGCTAGGAAAACGGCCATGGCCGCCACCCCAGCCAGAATCGACACGCACCCTGCCGCGGCCGTCGTCTTTTTTCCGATTCGCACCGAGAAGTAGACCCCCAGTGCGACACCCGCATAGGTCATGACGTTCTGAACGCTGCCGCTCACCGCCACAAGCAGCCCATAGCGCGTCTGGTCGCCTCCGCACACATAGTCCAGCAGCAGGAAGAACCCGGCCGACCCGCCGCAGCAAACCCCCAGCATAAGAAAAAAGACCGCCGCCTGAAGCAGAAGGAAAGTCCGGTTCCTGACCGTCAGGGAAAGGGCCTCACGCAGAGGCATCCGCGCCTGCGCCAAACCCCTCGCCTTCTCCTGGCAGGTTCCCACGGTCATCAGCGCGCCGGCCACCATCACAGCCCCCGCCAGCGCGCTCAGCCAACGAACACCTGTCGTCATGCTCGAGAACTGGCGGCAGAACAAATAGAAGAAGTTCGGAAGGAAAAAGGCGATGCCGGACAGATAACCTTTCCACGCCTGAATGCGAGTGCGCTCGTGATAATCCGTTGTCAGTTCATAGCCGAGCGCCAGATACGGCACATAGAAGACCGAGTAAAACACCGTGTAGAGCGACGTCAGCCCGCCGACGTAGACAAACATCCCCCACTTCGGCCCCAGCAAACCGTTGAGCAAAGCCGGAGCCCAAAGCGCCGGCAGCAAGAACGCGCAAAGGATCATACCGGCTAAAATGAAGGGCTTGCGCCGCCCCCAACGCGTCCGTGCATTGTCGGAGATGCCGCCCATCACCGCATCAGAGAGCGCGGCGATCGCGCGCGGCAGGGCCATCGCGATGCCCAGAAGGGCCGGATCCATACCGCACTCACGCGCGTATATGGGCGTCGCCATATTCTGCGGCACGGTGTACGTCAAGTAGTCCGAGATGCCCCCCGAGCCGTAACCGATCTTCACCTTCAGCGGCACACGGTCGGCGGCTGGGGTAGCATCGGGCTCAACTGTTGTTTGTCCATCTGTCGGCACTCGCCCCCTCTTCTCACACTTAAACGCCTACACTTAATCATCACTTCAGTGTTGGCTCCGCATATTCACCGCGCAGTTGCTTCTCGCCGCCCTCTTTTTCATAGACACCGTAGAACTGGCAGACGGAGTCCAGCCAAATGACGATGCGCTCCATCTCGTCAGGGGTTAGCTTCACGCCTTTATGTCCCTGCGTCAGCATCGTATACAGCTTGGAGGCGCGTGCGCCAAACTGGCCGGGGTAAGTCCGATAGAACTTCGGCGAATTAAAATCTTTTCCAGCACCATACGAGACAAAGCCGTAGGGCTCCGCAAGATTGACATAGGAGGTGAAATAGGCCCCTTTGACCTCGCTATCCAAGCGTGGCGGAACCTTCTCGCCTGGCTTCGCCTGTTTAATTTTATCCGCATGACAACTGACGCAATTCTTATCGAGCACCGGCTGGACAAGCTTGGGATAACTGAACGGGAGCGTTCCCTCCGGTCCGGGTTTGGGGATTGAAGCTGCACGTTTCATCGCCAGCGGTGTCGCAACGGGCAGACGTTCGGGTGCAATGCCCTTCGGCTCATGGCAGCCTTGGCAGGAGAGCTGTTCGCCAGGGACCAACGCGGTCGTGGAACGCATGGACTGAACAGCGGCTCCCTTTTCATCCAGCGCTTGGAAGAAAATCTCATAGCCTGTCGGCACCTTGAAGTAGGCGCTTCCATCGGCTTCGACCGGCACGGTTCCTACAACGGTACGCACGAGGTTGACGGAGTCGAAGCCTTCCTTGATCTGGATGCCGGTGCGATGAGAGAGTTCGGCTGTCCCGAGAGAGGCTGGATAGATTTGCCAGATCCGAAGCGACGTGATCTTTTTGCCGTCTTCGGGCCACGGCAAGGAACTCTTATACACATCCGCAATGGTAACGGTGCCTTCTCCTCGCGCCTCCGACTGCCAGTCGCACGGCGTGCGTTGCGCGGCAGGAACCGCAGCGATACGTTGTTCTGGAATAATCGGCGGCCGCTTCTCGGCACGGAACGGTATGGGGCTTACGCAGGCAATCTGCGGATCACGGTAAATCAGCTCCTTGTTGCCAAATTTGTCGACGAGATAAAGTCCAAACGTCAGCTTCTTTCCGCCCATGCGAGCTTCGGCAGGCTCATAGGCAGCGAGATAATAGGCGTCACTCAACGGCCACGCTGTCCCATAGCTTTGAGAACCCCCTTGGGTTTCCGGGAATCCTGCATCGGGGGTTAAGCGCTTGACAGGTGCCATGGCATCATCATCCGCCACGCGCGGATCAATCACCACGAGCGAGCCAAACG
>CAYMLQ010000578.1:0-2728 GCA_964390795.1 uncultured Lentisphaeraceae bacterium | reverse complement strand
TGGAACAATCCGAAGCGGTGGGCCTTGTCGACGGCTGCAGGCGCGTTGGCGACGTTGAGCTTCTCGTAGATGTGGTTGATGTGGGTGACCACGGTGGTGTTGCCGATGGCGAGGCGGCCGGCGATTTCCTTGTGGGCGAGGCCTTCGGCAATCAGCGCGAGCACGTCCAGTTCGCGACTGGAGAGCTGCGGCGCGGCGTTCGCCTTGGGGAGGCGCTCCTGCAGGCTCTTGAGGATGAAGCGGGCCACGCCCGCGTCCAGTGTGGCGCCCCCGGCCATGACGGTCCGGATGCCGTCAGCAACCTGCTTGCGCGAGGAGCTTTTCAAAAGGTAGCCGGAGGCGCCCAGCGTAATGGCGCGCAGCACGTCCGCCTCGTTGTTGGACTGGGTGAGGATGATGATTCTTGCGGCGGGTGCCGCTTTGCCGAACAAAGGCAGTACGTCCAGACCGCTCATGCCGGGTAGATTCAGGTCGAGCAGGATAACGTCCGGCTCCAGTCGGGGCGGTTGCTCTTGAAGTCGTTGAAGGGCGCCTTCGGAAGAGCCGAACTGGGCGACCAACGCCATGTCCGGTTCCCTGCCGAGCAGCATTTCAATGACCTCCCTGTATTCGGGGTGGTCTTCGACGAGGAGTATGCGGATTATCTTTTTCATTACAGTCGGAGTCCTGAAATCACTTGACCCGTCTTCCCCAACGCCGGGTTCTGAGTCGGAGCGTGATGCGGGTCCCGCCCGTCTCCGGCGTCTCGCTGGCGATGTCGGCGCCCAGCAGTCGCGCGCGGCGCCTGAGCGAGTCCGGTATCCGGTCCTCCACGCCCCTGCCGTTGTCCGTGACGGTCAGCTCAAGGTCGTTGTCGGTCAAACGCAGGCGCGTGCTGAAGCGGGTGGCGCCCGAGTGCCGGCTGATGTTGACCAGGCACTCCTTGTAGAACAGGAGGAGGTCAAAGCAGGTGTTGGAGGATAAGGATTTCAAATGCTCTTCGCCCTCGATCACGACATCCTGTTCGAGCTTGGCCATGATCCGTTCCGAGGTGCGGCGGATATCCGAAGCCAGGTCGGTATAGAGCCCGTTGGCGTTGAGCAGGTCGGCGAAATGGCGCACGGCGGTGCCGCTTCGTTCGGTCATCGAGCGGATGCGCGCGTGCAGCATGGCGAGCTCGGCCGGTTCCGCCTTGGCGTCCTCGGCGAGGTCGCTGAGCATGCCGATGGTGTGGAGGTTCGCGCCGATCTCGTCGTGCAGGTCGGCGGCCAAGCGTTCCTTGATCCGGGCCACCTCGCGCAGGCGCACGAGGCGGTCGATCAGAATCGTGAAAGCCAGCCCGGCCACGAGCAGGGTCGCCAGCCAGGACATGCGCTGCAGCAGGACTTTCTGGCGGACATAGCGCCGGTTCAGCTCGCCCGCGACGAGGGCCCGTTCCTTTTCCAAATCGTGCCTCCGGGCGAGCTGCTCCATCCACTGCCGCAGGGGCAGGATCCGGCCATAGAAGTTGGCGCCGTCCGTCAGCGCGTCGAGAGAACGCTTCACATTGACCGCCGTGAAGTTAATGGCGGGCGGTTTGCCAAGGGCGACGTTGCGGCCTTCTGAAAACACCTCGAGCTCGGCGAAGCCGATCGCGCTCTTGGTGTCAGGCCCGGCCTGTTTGCCATACGGCTGTTGCGCGGTGAACCGCACAAAACGGCAGGTTTTTTTGGGGAAGGCGAGTATAATGAACGGCCCTCTGTCGTACGGCGAAAGGCTCGAGAAGGTGGCCAGGAGGGTGGCGTCGGAGAAGTCGGGTTTGACGGCGCCTTCAACCGTCAGATTGGACGGCAGGCAGAAATCGTAGGGGACGGACTGGGGAAAGACGTCGTCGACATCGACGGCGTGCAGGTGAACCCTGTCCAGGGGGTACGGCGCGCCTAGGTCGAGCGTGAGCACGGGCCGCTCGTCGGATAACGGCTTGCTGAAGTAGGCGATGCTCGGCTTGCCGACGGCCGAGTGCATCAAGTAGGGGAGGAACCCGTCCACAACAAAAGAGGGGTGACGTGCCGGGGCATGGACATTGCCCGTTACGGAGGAGACCCGCACGGGCTTATTCAAGGCGATGTTTTCCTGTCCGTCGAAAACCATGATTTCGGCGAGTTCCAGATTGTAAAGACCGTCGAAAGCGCGGGGTGAAAGCGCCGTGGCTTCCAGTCGCAACCAGGACGCCCTGGCGCCGGGGCAGGCGATTACGACGGGGGCGACTCTCGGAAGGAGGCGGCTTTCCGGGCCGAACTCGGCCAGCACGGTTTCCCGGGCGCCGGGCGGATGTCCCGCAAGGACGCGGAACGCGAGCGGGAAACCGTCGGCGCGGAACCCCGTCTTGATGTCGTGGCAGATGGCCGGAACCAGGACGAGCTGGTCGAACGGCACGTCGCTGCCCAGCTCGATGTTTATCCATTCCGTATGCGCGCTGTCGGAGTAATCCTGAGAACGGTAGCCGATGGGCCCCACCCCGCTGCGCAGGCTGAAGCGCGGAAGCCCGGCCGTCTCGGCGTCGATTTCGGCCAGCCTCTTTTCGAGTTGCGGAATAAGTCCGTTGCCCGGAGCCGGGTTGGCCAGGAAGAAGGTCGCCAGAAAAAACGCAACATGTGGTACCAAACGCATTTGATCCAAATAATAGCACGTCCGCGAAACGGCGGCCATACGCGACCGCATCCTATAAAATGAGGATATTCAACATCGCGCCCCTGTGGTATTCATTGAG